>NZ_LZDG02000062.1:0-69726 GCF_001672555.2 Pseudomonas sp. AU11447
TCAAACCACGCTACTGCCCGAGAGCCTGGATGACTACGTCGCGGACACCAACCCGGTTCGAGTAGTCGATGTGTTCGTCGATGAACTTGACCTCGGTAGGCTGGGCTTCGACGGTATCGTCCCGGCAGAAACCGGTCGCCCCGCTTACCATCCCAGCGTTCTGCTGAAGCTCTATATCTACGGCTACCTCAATCGCATCCAATCCAGTCGCCGGCTTGAGCGTGAGGCTCAGCGCAACGTCGAATTGATGTGGCTGATCGGACGTCTGACACCGGACTTCAAGACCATCGCCAATTTTCGCAAGGACAACGGCAAGGCCATCCGCGGCGTCTGCCGACAGTTCGTGGTGCTGTGCCAGCAACTCGGTTTGTTCGCCGAAGCGCTGGTGGCCATCGACGGCAGCAAGTTCAAGGCAGTCAACAATCGTGACCGTAACTTCACCAGTGCCAAGCTGAAACGTCGGATGGAGGAGATCGAGTCCAGCATCAGCCGCTACCTCACTGCGCTGGACACTGCAGATCGTCAGGAGCCTGCCGTTGCTCAGGTCAAAGCCGAACGCCTCCGCGACAAGATCGAGACCTTGAAAGCCAAGATGCAGGAGCTCAAGGAAATCGAGGTTCAGCTCAACGAAACACCGGATAAACAGCTCTCGCTGACCGATCCCGACGCCCGTTCAATGAAGACGCGTGGCACGGGAATGGTCGGCTACAACGTGCAGGCAGCAGTCGACGCGACGCACCACCTGATCGTGACCCACGAGGTCACGAACGACGGCGTCGATCGAGACCAACTGAGCTCGATGGCCAAGCAAGCGCGAGCAGCCATGGGTGTCGAGGCACTCTCAGCGGTCGCCGACAGAGGGTATTTCAAAGGCGAAGAAATCCTGGCGTGCCAGGAAGCTGGAATCACTGTTCTCGTACCCAAGACACTGACTTCGGGGGCGACAGCGGCGGCCCGATGACCTCGTTGTACAGCATCGCGGAAGCCGCACTTGCCCAAATCAGCTGAATGACTCGGATCGACACGCCAGAAGCGCACGGGGGCCTCTGGGCGCCGCTAAAAAAATCCAATAACCAGCTATCCATTGCCCACTGCGTTTTTACACGGTCTGGGCCGGAAGCTGCCTGCCGATCAAAAAAAAAAAATGGAGCAGGAGCCCGTCGGGCTCCTGCTTATGACGACCTAAGGCCGAGACGCGCGCAGGCGCTTAGACGCCATCTGAAACACGGCGAGAGTCGTTACGATTACCAGCATCAGCGGCCAAAAGCGCACCGCAAGAATCCCCAACGCAACTACGGCGGCGCTGCCGGCGAAGATGCTAAGCAGCACATACAACAGACCCAGAAATCTCAGCAGGCCCATGGTGGAGCTCCTTTGAGATGGCAATCAGGAAGATTGCTGGGGGCTTGCTTGGATGCGCTGATAGACCTCGTCACGATGCACCGTGATGTGGGGCGGATCTGTACTACCGGGAGGCAGCACGTGCTCGCTTGACGGTAGAGGAGGTATTCGAGGACCTGGATAGGTTGATCCGGGCTCGGGAATACGATCCGGTTTTCCAGCACGAGACAGGCTACATCTGCGCGGTGGAGCAGGGGGAAAACATGGGTTCAGATGAACTGCTGCGTCTGTACCAAACCTGGGCCGATGGCGGTGTAGGCCTGATCCTCAGTGGCAACGTCATGATCGATCGCCGCGCACTGACTGGTCCCGGCGGTGTGGTATTGGAAAACGACCGGCAATTGGAGCGGTTCCGTCAGTGGGCCAGTTCGGGGCGTAGCCGAGGGGCGCAATTCTGGCTGCAGATCAACCATCCCGGCCGGCAGATGCTGGCCAGCATGGGCCAGCCGACCATGGCGCCGTCGGCGGTTGCGCTGGAACTCGGTGCCTTGTCGCGAATGTTCCAGATGCCGCGGGAGATGAGCGAGGCGGATATAGACGATGTCGTGCATCGCTTCACTCGTACTGCAGTGATGGCAGAACAGGCCGGCTTCACCGGTGTGCAGATCCACGCCGCGCACGGCTACCTGCTCAGCCAATTCCTCTCGCCGCTGAGCAACCGCCGCAAGGATCGCTGGGGCGGTTCCCAGGAGAACCGTGCTCGCCTGCTACTGGAGGTGATCCGCTCGGTGCGCGCGCAGGTGTCGCCGCAGTTCTGCGTCGCGGTGAAGCTGAACTCCGCCGACTTCCAGCGTGGCGGGTTCGACGTTCGCGATGCGCGCCAGGTACTGCAGATGCTCAACGAGCTGCCAGTGGACTTGGTGGAGTTGTCCGGTGGCAGCTACGAGGCGCCGGCCATGCAGGGCGACTCGCGGGACGGTCGGACCCTGGCGCGCGAGGCGTACTTCCTGGAGTTCGCCAGGGAAATGGTGTCTTCGGCGCGCATGCCGCTGATGGTCACCGGCGGCATCCACCGGCGCGAGGTGGCGGAGCGGGTGCTTGCTGGCGGCATGGCCATGGCCGGCATGGCTTCGGCGCTGGCGCTGGCGCCGCGGTTGCCGTTGAGCTGGCAGCGCGTCCAGGAGGTCGAGGCGCAGCTGCCGCCGATCCGCTGGAAGCACAAGCTGCTGGCGGCCCGCGCCTACATGGCCAGTATCAAGTACCAGATGCGTGCCATCAGCCTGGGCCGTTCGCCGAAACCCTCGGTATCGCCATTGCTGGCGCTGGTCCTGGAGCGCCTGGACGTCGCCCGACGCACCCGCCAGTACCGCAAGTGGATGGCGCGCGGCTAGATCCAAGCAATCACAACAACAAGGTAGAGAACTGCATGATCAAGAAGACATTGCTGGCGGCCTTGGTCGTCGCCTTGCTTGCCCTGGGCTGGACCTTCACCCCGCAGAAGCTTCCGCTGCCTGCGCAGGCCGGTGCGCTGCTGCCGCCCGTGCCCGCCACCACGGTCGACATTTCGGTGGCGGAGACCGGCACCATGGATTCGAACGCGCTACTGGCCTATCGCGGCGGCGAGATCAAGCAGCTGCCGTTCGGCATGGACTGCTTCGTCATCCGCCATCCCAGGGGGATCATCGTGTTCGAGGGCGGTTTCGGCCGGAACCTGGCCGAGCATATGAAGACCGTGCCCTGGCTGATGCGCACCTTGGCCAAGGTGCATGCGCAGACGCCGCTCGCCGACCAGCTGCAGGCTGCGGGGATCACGCCCGGCCAGCTCCTCGGGCTGTTCATCACCCATAACCACTGGGACCACATCGGCGCCGTCGAGGACCTCAAGGGCGTACCGGTCTTCGTCAACCGTACCGAGCGGGAGTTCATCGCCAACGGCGGCGAGGCGACCGCGCTGATGCGCAGCTTTGAGCCGCTGAACTACCAGGTGTACGACTTCGACGGGCCTGCCTACGCCGGTTTCCCGGCCAGCCACGATGTGTTCGGTGACGGCTCGGTGGTGATAGTGCCGATCGCCGGCCACACGCCGGGTTCGGTGGTGGCCTTCGTGCGCACCGCGCAGCATGACTACGCCCTGATCGGCGACCAGGCCTGGCAGCACGAGGGCGTGGACATCCCGGCGGAACGCCCCTGGCTGTCTCGGCGCATGGTCGACGAGGACCCGGAGACGGTACGCGCCAACCTCGGCAAGCTGCATCAGTTGCAGGCGGCAAATCCGCGCCTGGTGATAGTGCCCTCGCACGATCGCCGCGTGACCTCGACCCTGCCTAGGTTCCTTGCTGTTTCGACGACGTCCGCCGAGGTATCCACGCAGCCTTGATAGGCCCTGCGTCCTTCGACCGCTGGGGGCCTCCTGATCCGTGGTGGCCGGCGTATTTTTCGGAAATCGCAGCACGGGCCCGTGCTGCACTGCCTACTGGAGATGACAGCCCATGAGAATCGGTGAACTGTCGCGCCGCACCGGCCTGACGCCATCGAAGATTCGCTTCTACGAGGCCCAGGGGCTGATCCGCCAGGTCAGGCGTCAGGGCAACGGCTATCGGGACTACCCGGCACAGGCGGTGCAGTTGCTGGAGATCATCACCAGCGCCCAGCAGTCCGGTTTTTCCCTCGGCGAGATCCGCCACCTGCTGCCGACACCCGATTTCGCCAACTGGAACCGCGAGGAGCTGCTCTCGACCCTTCGCCACAAGGTGGCGGAGATCGAGGCGCTGCAACGCAAACTGCGGCAGAACCGGGCACGGTTACTGACGGTGATCCGGCACACGGAGAGCAAGCCTGCCGACCGGCCCTGTTCGGCCAATGCCGAGCAAGTGATGGACACGTTGCGGCGATCCGCCTAGTCAGCGGTTGGCCTCGCTGGCCGGGAAGTTGAGTTTGACGGTCAGACCTGAAGGGATGACCAGGAATACTTGTAGCAACCCCAATTCGGGCACCACGAGCTCGCTGGTCCCCCGTGTTGTCGGCAGCGTGCGCGGATCTCCGGCTAGTTGCTGGTTAGGAAGGCGATGTGGTCGGGCGCTCTGGTGCCTACCAGGTCGTAGGCCGTGCGCTCGCTTACCTTTGTTGCGCCGATTAACAGAGTGCAGGGGGGCGGAAATGATTTATCGGAGTGCGATCGGCAGCCTGTTGACGAAAGGCACGAGGGCTGTGCTACCTGGTTGCTCCCTTATTGGCGCTGCCTGCAACTGATCGGCTGCAGCAGCAAAAGCCGGGCGTGAAAGTGATTCGGCGTGACTCGACAGATACAGAGGGGAATATGCAGAAACCATCCAAGATCGTACTGATCACCGGCGCCAGTTCCGGTCTGGGCGCCGGTATGGCACGGGAGTTCGCCGCTCGTGGCTACAGTCTGGCCCTGTGCGCCCGACGGACCGAGCGGCTGCTCGAACTGGCGGACGAACTGACGAAGACATTCGGCGTGCGAGTCGAGGTCGAGGCGCTGGACGTCAACGACCATCCAGAGGTGTTCCGGGTGTTCCGTCACTTCGCCGAGCGATTCGGCGGTCTCGATCGCATCGTCGTCAATGCTGGCGTGGGGGAGGGCAAGCGCATCGGTACCGGCCATTTCGAGGCCAACAGGCGTACCGCCGAAACCAACTTCATTGCCGCCCTGGCGCAATGCGAGGCTGCCGTCGAGATATTTCGCCGGCAGAATGCGGGCCATCTGGTGCTTATCTCGTCCATGAGTGCCATGCGTGGTCTGCCCAAGCACCTGACAACCTATGCCGCCAGCAAGGCCGCGCTCGCTCATTTGGGCGAGGGGATTCGCGCCGAGCTCCTTGGCACGCCGATCAAGGTGAGCACGCTGTTCCCCGGTTACATCCGCACGGAGCTGAATGCTGGAGCGAGGTCGCTGCCTTTCGCTGTCAGCGAGGAAGTCGATTGCAAGGCGTTGGCAAAGACCATTGAGCGGGCACCGAGCAGTGCTTGCGTGCCTGCCTGGCCGTGGACGGCGATGGCGATCGTTATGAAGGTTCTGCCGCTGTGGTGGGTTGCCAGGATGAACTGAGTCTTATGGGCGTGTTCGAGGTATTTGGACCTGCCCCAAGACCATGGTGATCACGCTACTGAACCCCAAGGCGATCCTGTTCTACATGGCATTTTTGCCGCTGTTCATTGAACCGGTGAGGCACCAGGGCTTGGTGACCTTTGCGTTCATGGCGGTGACTGTGGCGGTGGTGACCTTCCTCTATGGCCTGGCGGCCGTTCTGCTGACCCACAAACTGACCGAGCGCATGCGGGCCAATCCGCGTGCCGCCAATTTGCTGGAGCGTTGGGCTGGAGCTTGCCGGCTGGGATTTGGCATCAAGCTGGCGGCAATGCGCTAGGTGCACGCTAGCGGGCATACCGGCATCTGGTAAACCTGATGCAAGCATCTGTCGGTGAGGGGCCGGTTCGGGTTGGCCGGCCCTTTCGTTTTCCTGGCTGGTTTCGCTGCTGAGAATTCACCGCTGGCCGCTAGCGGTTGATTTCGCGAAGCCCTCGAAACAGCGAAAGGAATCGACTTTGAAGACATGCTGAATATGGCCGCCCGCTACGTTGAACAACGAGCCTATTCCCCGCCGTACCGGCTCGTAATGGCAGATGAATTCTAGGACGCACCCAAGCAAGGGCGCGTCTGTACGAAGCGTTAGTGTGAAGGCCCCGGGTGCTTACCGGCGGCCAAAGAGCTAGCTTCCCGTCGCCTCGTGCTCCTCACTCTGCGGCTCTGCCTTCGGCGCAAGCATCACAGAGTAGTGCCCACCTGGCTCCTGAATTGATACCAGCAAGTCATAGGTCTTGATCATATCCAGCAGGCCAGAGTGCCCATACGTCTTCGGGGAAAACGCCGAGTCCGTCCGCTTCAGGTAACTACCTAACGAGCCCATCGAGACCTTGCCATCACTCGTATTGCTCGCCATCAGCGACACAGCCTCAACGACAAACCTAGGCCGAAGCTTCACGGGAGATTTTGGAGGCTCTGCCTTTTTCGGTGCCGCCGCTGCGACAACCGCATCATTCGAGGCATCCTGCGCTTGCTCCGGGCGGTTCCATTGGGAGAAATGGTCGCTAGCATTGCGCAAGGCAGCCGGCGTTTTCAATTCCCCAACAACGCAAACGACCGCCCCCCTTTCTCTCAGTTTGCGGCACAGGTAAGCGAAGTCGGAGTCGCTCGTAACCAAGCAGAACGTGTCCGCGCGCTCATCAAAGAGTGCCTCCATGGCATCCAGGGCTAGCGCGATGTCTGACGTGTTCTTGCCCGCGGCATACTGATACTGCAAACAAGGCGTGAAAGCCTGCTGAACGAGAGCGTCCTGCCATCGGCTTCCGAGAGTCGCTTGGTTACCATAACCACGTCGCAATACGACGCGGCCATACTGCGCTGCTACGCGCAAAGCGTGCTCCAAGATGTCTGGAGATACGTTGTCGCAATCCACGAGCACCGCGACCCTCGCATCCACATCTCCGTGACCTGAATTCATCCCTGTCTCCTCTTCTTCTAAGGTCGCTAAGCCATCTGACCGTTAGCGCTGACGACCTAGGCACTGAACCACATGAGCGAGCCCCCGGGCAACGTCCGGAGTGCTCATGCCTAGCTCAGAACGGCTCGCGCTCAAGCCGACGACTGGATTGGATGCGATTGAGGTAGCCGTAGATATAGATCTTCAGCAGGACGGCAGGGTGGTACGCAGGGCGGCCAGTTTCGGCGGGAACCACACCACCAAAGCCCAAACGGCCGAGTTCTAGTTCATCGACGAACACATCGACTACTCGAACCGGGTTGGTGTCCGCGACGTAGTCATCCAGGCTCTCGGGCAGTAGCGTGGTTTGACCTCGACATTCGCCCTGGATGAAACGCTTCATGGAGTGCCCCCGCTACGAAAACCACCGGCAGCATAGCAAGGGCGCTGGCCACGTTTTTACACAGCCTGGGCCGATTTCAGCCTGTCTCGACAGGCCGCTTCTGGTTATGTTGACCATTGTTCGTCTGCTAGGGGGGACCCCCTAGTCACAGGCGGCTTGTGGCTGTGGGATCAATTACTATTGCAATGTAGCGGCTCACCCCGCCATTTTCTCCAAGCGGTCTCCCAGCCTTGCTGATGATCTGTAGCCGAGGAGACTACAACTTGGCTACAGGCGTATGGAAGTAGTCGTACTAGGTAGGTTGTGGCTAGCGATGCTGGGATTACGTCATCTGCCTCGCCTACCAGATGTCGCTGCGGTATTGCTGCCAGTTGATCCCGATAGTCCAACGGATCCAGCGAACCGTTGAGGGGCGAAAGCTCTTTCATTTGCGCCCAAAGCCGTGGGCTGATGTTGCCAGCAACGGTCTGTACCTGCGCCACATCCTCCCGCAGGGCTGCCAGCAGCAGCGCCAGCGCTGCACCTCCCGAATACCCCACTAGCTCGAACTCTCGGTTGCCGTAACGCTGCTTCAACTGGTCCAGGGCCTGGCTGAGGCTGGTGACGACCTCCTGGGAAAACCGCCTATTGGTCCAGAGCGAGGGTTCACAGGCCGGTGCGGTGGCGAACTGGCAAGACCGCGCCAGGTAGGCATTTGGCGTCGGATCGTCCACGGCCAGCCGCGCCACCAGCAGATTGTGCGGACTCGGATCCCGGCTGGGCTGTGTTGCTGTGGCCCAGGCATGGCCATCGCCTTCCAAGTAAACGCGCAGGCGAGCTGTTTTCGCTGTGCCCTGCGGTACCAGTATGGCGAGCGGGAACGGTTGCCCCGGCAGGATCTCTAGTTTCCGCCCATGCTCATCAGCCAACTGCTGCAGCGCTTCGCGGGGTGACTGGCAGCCGGCGAGGAGGGCGCTGAGCAGCAGCGCCGGCAGTACTCGAAGAAAACCGACCCACAGAGGTGGGCCGGAAAGGTAGAGGTTCATCAGAAGTCGTAACGGACCTTGGCGGTGAAGGTGTCGGCATTGAAGTCGGTCTTGCCGGTGTAGTCGTAGCTGACACCAACCGTGACCGCACCCAGATGGTAGTCCGCACCGATGCCGGCTTCGTAGCTGTTGCGCACGGCCTTGGCGCCTTGGCTCACGAAGGGCGTGCCACCCAGTACGAAGGTCGAGGTGCTCTGGGCTTCGTCCGCGGCGAAGTCATGGTAGGCCATCAGCTTGGCCTGCGGCTGCAGGCTGCCGTTGCCGACCGGGAAATCACCGGCTACACGCACACCAGCACCGAGTTCCGCCACTTCGTAGCGTTGGCTATCCACCTTGAGCGCTGCCGACGAGCCTTTCTCGTGGTAGCCATCGATATCGACGCGGGCGTAGCGGGCGGCCAGGCGCGGCTCGACCAGGAACTGCTCGTTCAGGTGGTAGGTGTAGCCCCCCACCACATTGGCCCCCAGCACCTGGCTGTCGTAATCGCCCTTGGCCGTAGTGCCGGCGATACGGCGCTTGCTCTCGTTGTCGTTGAAGCCATAGCTCAGGTTTGCGTCGACGAAGTAGTTGCCCTGTTCGAAACCGCTGTACAAGGTCAACGCATTGCCATCCACATCGGTGGTGTTGCCGTTGTCGCTGTTCACGCTGGTATGCAGGAAACTGTAGGCCACGCCCAGGGTCAACTGGTCGGTGAGCTTGCCATCGGCGCCGAGAGCGATGCCGCGGCTGTAGGCGTTGAAGCCGGCCAGGCCGTCACGCAGGTCCTGGTTGGCATCGCTGTACAACGCCTGGGCCCAGATACCGGTGTTCTGCAGCACATCGCCCGAGGATGCACCGCGTAGGCTGCTGGTGCGATTGCCGGTGACGTTGCTCATCAGCGTTTGCCCACTGGTGGCCGCCTGGGTCGCACCACCGTTCACCTCGGGGGCCAACTGCTCCGTCAACTGCTTCAGCGTCACCGGATCCTGCGAGGCATTCACGTAGGCTTGGAACACCGGATCGTTGGGATTGCTCTGCGCCAGCCCGGTCACCACTTGGCTGAAGGCCGCGCCCGCACGTTGGGCGTTGGCCGAGCCACCGATCTGGCCGATCACGTCGCCGACTTCGTCCTGGTCCTTGGTGCTGACCTTGGCCAGGATCTGGTTATCGCCACTGCTGACAGTGTCGACGTTCAGCAGGGCCGAACGGCTGGTTACGCTGACGCCGTCATCTTGCAGGGTGCCGGCCTGGACCAGGGTGTAGGTCGTGCCCTGGGCTTTGAAGTCGCTGCCCTGGGCCGCCAGCTGGATCTGCGAGCCCTTGGCGAATTCCGCCCTGCCGGAGACCGCAACCACGGCCTTGTTCGGATCCGTGGCCGAACTCAGGTTGAGCCCCAGCGACGAGTTGCCGGCCACGTCCAGGTTGCCCTGGATCGTGGTGTGCGGCTGACCGAATTCCAGGTGTGCCGGTGTGCTGCCACTCCCGACATCCAGCCAACCGGCGTCCTTCAGGCGGATGTTCGCACCATCGGTGCTGGCGTCGGTGCCATTGAAGGTCACGTCGCCATTCACGTCGATGTGGGACAGGTCGATCAGGTTGCCAGTGATGCTGCCGGCATTCCACACCAGGTGCACGCCGCCACTGGCCTGGGAGGCATCGATGGCTTCGTCCTTGGAAATCAGGTTGCCGTTGTTCTGGATGACCAGGGTATTGCTGGCATTCGCGCCGTCGATGTCGAAGGCACCGACCTCGATGGCAGCATCGTCAGCCTGAATAGTGCCGGTGTTGAGAACCTGAACCGGCGCGCTGGCAAAGTTCACACCGTCGAGACGCAACGCGGTTGCATCATCGCCGCTGGCCACGATGCTACCGTGGTTCTCGATCCTGCCGAGGTCCACGCGATCCGGACCACCCATGTCGTCGTCATAGGTGGCGAGAACGCCCGTCGATTCGGTACCGCTGACCTGGATCAGGCCGTTGTTGATCAGCTTGCCGCCGATGGTGCCGCCCTTGAGCTGGATGCCGGTGGCCTCGTCGCCATCGGCGAGGATCTTGCCGCTGGCGGCGTTGATCAGGTCGCCCTGCAACACCGACTGGCCGGCGAACTTGAGGCCGCGAATGCCATCGCCCTCGAGCACACCGCCGGTCACCTGCAGGGTGCCTTCATTGACCAGGTTGCCGTGGATGATGGCCGGATCGATCAGCAGGCCAGTGACGCCAGCGCCCTTCACCGTGATGCTGCCCTTGTTCTGCAGGTTGCTGAACACCTCGGTTGGCGCGCCGATGGACGAGGGATTGTCGTCGTCACCCGCGTAGGACAGGTCGACGCCATTGAGGTCATCGCCGGTGGCCTGCACCTGCGCATTGAGCACCAGGTCGTGGTTGAAGGTATCGCTGTAGAAACGAAGAGGCTGGTCGCTGCCCGTGAAGGCCCCGGTCACCTCGGTGCTGTCGGTGTAGGTGTTGCCTTCACTGTCCAGGCCGCTGTTGGTCAGCGTCAAAGCGTGCGCCGCTAGGGGCAGGGCACTGGCGGAAATGGCCAGGGCGAGAAGGGTTTTGCGGTACGTCGGTGTCATGAGTTCAGATCCTTGAGTGTGTATGGCCGTGGTGCTTTGTTCTTTTGGGGTGTGTCTCGATGGGCAGCTCCTGGGTTTTCAAAAAACAAAAGGGTCCCTGCTCCGCCCACGGCCAAGTGATGGCCGTGGGCGGAGTTGGGTATTCCGAGTGGGGTTAGCGGAGGGTGGGACTAGTTGCCGAAGCTGAAGTCGTAATCACCCTCGCTGGTGGAGATCGACGCCTCAATGATCTTCTGGCAGTAGCGCGAGTCGACCTTCAGGACGTCACCGAACGGCACCTGGTAGGGCAGGACTTCATAGGCGTTGGCTTTGCAGTTGCCACGGTTGATGGTCACGCTGTTGATCGTGACGGCGTCTTTCTTGGCGGTGATCTGCAACTGAGGCGATCCCCAATAGGGGTTGTGCCCCAGCTCCACGGTGATGGGTGGTTCCGCGCCGCAGCCGGACAGCGCCACAGCCATAAGCAGTAGGGGGATGTACTTCTTCATTGAACGGATTCCTGTGAAAGAGCTGGTGATTACCAGGCGGAGCGGCAGAGGTTTTTCTTGCTGGTCAGGGGCTGGAGAACCTGGGGAAGGTTCTGGGTCGGAAGCGTCACCGTCTGGCCACCGGCACTGAGCTGCAGGGTGCGGGCCTTGCGCAGCGCGGCCCAGAAACCCAGGAAGCTGGAGCTGCAGGCTTCGCAGTCGGTGTAGAAGGGATTGCTGAAGGTGGTGCCGTCGACGATGACGTCGAAGCCATCTTTTTCGGAGGAGTAGCGCTTGCCGGCGAGGGTGGCGTAGGCGGAGACGGGGCTTTCGTCATCGTCCGGGCAGGTGATGTTCAACTGGTTGCCGTGGCCGTCGTCGACCAAGTGCTCCTCCACGCCCTGGGTGTAGCTGGAGGTCCATTCGGCCGTGCCCGCATGTGCAATACAGGTGGCCATGGCGTTGATGGCAAAGGCAAACAGCAGGGCTAGCGCTCTGATCATTTTCATGACGGAGGTCTCTCGTGAATGAGATTTAGGCCTGATGAGTGTTGGTGCTGATCTCTTCGTAGAACTACGTGCTTTCGTGGCGTGTGCGTCTCGCATACAGCTTCCTTGCGTAATGTCTGATTAGCGAAGGAGGGTTATTGGGTTAATCTGTTTTTGAGATTTATTCTCGAGTGACATGACTATGTGATCATACCACTTTCGAGCTCTTCAAGGATTATCTTCATCTTTAAGCGAAGAGATCCGCGATGGAGCTGAAGGTCGCTTTCGCCTTATGTCTGAAAGAATTGAGGAGTCAGAGGTATCTGGCTCAAGTCGATTTGGGACATCAGGCACACGTCAGCCGCTTGGAGTCAGGCAAGCAAGAGGCGACGCTGACGACGTTCGAGCAGATGGCAGATGCACTAGGCATGTCATCGATTGAGCTCTTTGCCCGCGTCGTCGCCATCCAGTCGGGTCAAGACCCGGTTCAGCTTTTACGAGCTGTTGCGACAGATATGAAAAGAAAGGATTCGAGAAAGGACTGACCGGGTAAGTGGTTTTTCGGCTCCTGTCATGTTGTTTCAATCAGGTGAAATTCCGGTCCTGCGAATGAAGCGTTGAAGCAGCAGTACGGTTAGTCCAAGCGTGATGAGCACTGGCCAGAAACGCAGCATGAGTACCAGCAGCGCAACAGCTACCGCACAGCTGGCCAGCACGCCGATGAACACGAACAGCAAACCAATGAAGCGCACCAGGTTCATGGCGCGATGCTCCTCGTAGGTTGAGTGGTGGGGGATGCCGCGGATGTCACTCCGCGGCGTGTTGGGCCTGAGCTTCGGCACGGGCCTTCAGCAGCGTCGACAGGGTGGGTTTCGGCGTGGTGAGCGGTTCTGCTGCAGGAGCAGTTGAAGGGGGCGATTCAGGAGCAGGCTCCGGGAAGAACTCTTCAGCGATGGCCCCCGTTTCTTCGTCACTGTCCTCGAAAGCGCCATTGGCAAAGCCCAGCCGCGCCGTGGCGTCCAGCGCCACCTGGTCGAAGCCAGAGGCCTGACGTGCTTCATCGAGCTCCCGGGCTTGCAGCAGCGCTTCTTCCATCGACAACCCGCTACGCACCGTGATGTCGACATAGAAGATTGGCGAGCCATGGCTTTGCCGGGTGGACTTGCCACGTAGGCGCAGTTCCAGCGGCAGGCACGCCAGGCGGTTGCCGGAAATCGCCTGCAGGTACTGCAACCGGGCCGCGAGGGTGCGGATGCTGTTGAAGCCGGTGGTACGGAACACGAAGCTCCCTAGCGGATCCTCATCGCCAATGGCGACATTGAGGCGCCCGTAGGGTTTGCACGCGCCGCCCTTGGCCAGTGGGCAGGCATCCGGTGATGGGCACGGCAACGACGCGATACCGTCCTGGCCTCGACGCTTGCAGGTCTCCCCATTGCCGACGCAGACCGGTCGCCCAGTCTGTCGATCGAACAAGCAATACTCCGCGCGAAAGTTCAGCTCCGGTGCGTTGAACAGCAGGCGGATCGGAATGCGCCGAATCTTGCCCTCCTGGGCTTTGCGCAATTCCTCGTTGATGGGATGGGCCACCCAGCCATCGCGTAGTTGCACCTGCGAGGTGATGGTGAATTGATCGTCTTTCTCCGGCAGGCGCTTGCCGTTCTTCTCGACGACCTTGCCGATGGAAATCCTTCCGAGCACCGGCGGGGTAATGGCCAAGCCTTTGAGCATGGTGGTTCTCCAGTAGATGAATAAAAAAGACCACCCCGGCGCAGGGGAGACGCCGAGGTGGTCAAGGGAGGAATCGAAATCAGGTGATCAGGAAGCGCCGGCTGCCGAGCTTGGTGGTGGGGTAGCGCACCAGCAGGTAGGGCTTTTCCTTGAGCAGCCGCGGCACATCGAGCACCATGCTGTCCTTGGCCTTGCGCCAGGACACCGTGCCGTTGGTGAACAAGGCCCGGCTGGCATCGCCCATGGCCTGCTGCAGTTGCTGCTTCAGTTCGGCTTCGCGCTTGCTCTGCAGCTCCAGGCTGGCGCGTACCGTCTGCAGCTCATCGAAGGCGGCCGACAACAGCGGATCCTGGGTGAAGTCCAGGGTGTGACCCTGGTCCTCAGGGTACAGGCAGCGCAGGGCTTGCTCCGCCGAGTCGGAACCATCCGGCGGCGGTGGCGTATCGCGTTGCACGTAGCCCCAGAAGTCGCGCTCCAGATCGATCAGTCGGCCGATGAGCTCCTCGTCGCGCTCGATGCGATGGATCTCCAGGTGCTGGCCACCGAGCAGCACGGCTACGTCAGCCGCCTGCTTGCCGGTGACCGCCAACTGGTGCATCACCTGCAACTGCACGTACACCGGCACACCTTCCTTCCAGAGACGGGCGCCATTGATGCCGGCGGTCTTGCATTCGAGGATCTGTACGTCGCTGGCGCCGATCACCTCACGGTCGATGTTGGCCAGCATCCAGTCCAACTTGGAATCAGGGTGCTGCAGCACGGCATTGATCCGCCGCACCCGGTTGCCAGTGCGCCGGGCATAGTGGCTGGCGACGATGGGCTCGAGGATGTTGCCCCAGTAGGTCGGGCTTTCCTCGTCGTTTGAATCGATTTTGGGCAACCCGGCATCGCGGCCGGTCTTTTCCAGCCACAGCTCCAACTGCGACTTGTAGGGGTTGAGGCCAACCGCAGCCGCGGCGTCCGAACTGCCGATACCGTGCTTGCGCACGGCCAGCCAGTCATCACGGGACAGCTCCTTGGTGCCGACCAGGCGCAGGGCCGGGCGCTGCCGTGCCCTGTTGGGCGCGGGATGGGTGTGTGTCATGAAGTTTTTCTCCGGACATAAAAAATGCCCGGCCGGCAAAGCCAGTCGGGCATCGGGTGAGGGAGTAGGTGGCCGTCAGGCCATCAACGGGAGGACCGCATCCAGGCGGCGCTGCGATCACGCCCACTTATCGGGCTGCACCACCCGCCAGGGCGGTCGCCAACTGACATCGCTGTGCGTGATGAGCACGAACCTTCTCGCGCCAGGCGGGCGAGAGTTCCTTGGCCATATCGAGATAGCGCAGTGGGCAGCTGTAGTAGTACGGCGCCATGGACTCGTCCATGGCTTTGTACCCCCACTCACCGCCACGGCGTTGCAGCAGATCACAGCGGATGTAGCGCATGGACTCGCCGGGAGCGAGGTCTGGGTAAACGCCTTCAGTTTTCGCTGTCACTTCGGTGACCGACCACAGCATATTGCCCTGCAGGGTGTGGGCAATAACGCGAACGTGGGCGCGAACTTGGTCTTCAGGTTGAGTCAGGTCCCGGATCAGCTCTGCCCGGGTACGGGATGAGAACAGCCAGCCCATGAGAGAGGCCTCCAATGAAATACCGGAGCCCACTCCACAGGAGCGGAACCCCGGCGGGTGGAAGAGAACGCCCAGGGCCGCGGTACCAGCGAGCTACCGCTGTCGTCGCAGAGCCGCTTGGGCAAAGAGAGATAACGAGAGGAGGGAACGGCCGTCAGGCCACCAACTGCAGGGCCGTATCCAGGGCGCGTTGCTTGATCACGGCCCCCTGGCCGAACCAGGCCGAGTCCATGCGGTACTCGTTGCTACGGGCACGGCGTTCGTGGTCGACGTACTCGGTGACGGCATTGAGCAGGCCCCAGGCAGTACCGTTGGCGGCTTCCAACTGCGAGCCACGACCGCGGCCTTCGTACAGGCTTTGTACCCGACGCAGCGCGCGTTCGTTCGGCAGGGCATCTGGCAACGGATTGTTGGGTTGGGCATCGCAGAGCACCTGCATGAAATAGCCCATCGCCTCGTGCCACTGCACCTTGCGCTCCGCCAGATGACGCATGCGGTGCATGAACTCGTCCCATTGCGAGACGGCGATACCCAGGTGCTTCTTGACCGCCTGGGCGTCGAAGCGCGTGCTGTGCGGCACCTTGATTGCCCGGGTAGCACCATCGACAGCGATGGTCAGGGTGTTGTTGCATACCACCCGCACGGTGGTTGGCGTCGCTGTAGTGGCCAGGGTGCCGTCGCAGGAGGTGGCCAACAGCAGGTAGCCATTGACCAGGTCGTTGCCTTTCAGCGAGGTATTCTGCCCGGTACGCGCCAGTGCCCAGAACTTGCGGCCACCTTTGAGTACGCCGGCGGTTTCCAGCTCGTAGCCGGAGACCTGAGTGAGGTCGCGGTAGAACTCCAGCACCTCCCGCGGCTGCACCACCTGGTAGCGCTGGGACACCACCGAGAGTGGTGCCTTGGTATCGGAGCGGTAGAGCACTTTCTGTTCGGGGAAGGAGTGAATGCTGCCCAGATGGCCGACCGCGTCGGCTTTGAAGTGGACGGGGCTTTCCTGGATCTGCCAGTCCATGCCGGCTTCCCGCTGCCAGACTTCCAGCGGCTGTTTCGGGGAGAGTCGGCTGCCCAGACCATGCCAGGGGGCTTCGCCGACATAGGCCATACGTTCGATGAGATGAGCCATGATGAGTTTCCTGTGAGCAATAGCCGGCATAAAGCGCTGCGCGAGGCGCAGCACCGGCGAAAGGGTTGAAAAGGGAAGGGGGAGAAGACGCGCGAAACCGATCAGGTCGGCAGGTTGAAGCGATGCCCGCAGATCAGGCAGAGGTTGTTGGCGAGCACGTGGCGATCCAACTGGTCGCCGAGCTGGGCGCCGAGCGCACAACCGCCGACACCACCGGCAAGGCCACCGAGAATGGCGCCGGACAACGAGCCGAGGGTGATGCCCAGCGGGCCGGCGAGGGCGCCCACTGCCGCGCCGGCCTGACCGCCGGCAAGGGCCGCGGATGCTCCACGTGCGGCTCCACCGACCGTGCCGACCAAGGCTCCGATCTTCATGGCGGGATGCAGCGAGGCGATTTTGGGCGAGTTACAACGAGGACACTGCAATGACATGGCTGGATGGCCTCCATGGTGGGTATGTCATGGCAGTGATGTAGGACTGAGGTTTTTTCGAATCGAATTGCTGTGATGTAGACAACCCGTTGTAGATTTCGGGTAAGGGGCGGGTTTTAGCCCGCCTTGTGTTTACATTTTGAATGGTTTGAGATGTCCAAGCGATTAAAATCCACCATGACTCTCTGCGTAGGAGATAAAGTCTTCGATGAATTTTCTTAATTGTTTTTCGTAAATTCCATCTTCCCAGTTCTCTGAGTCGTAGGAGCGAGAGTCATCTAGTGATATGGCAATCTCTCCGTTGTTATCGACGTGTTTGACAGTTATTCCGATGAGGTTCTCTCTTGAAGATCCACCAAGAGTGATAGTTTGATAGCTGCCATTTCTGTAGGTTAAGCTGAGTGTTATGCTTTCATCTGACTTTTGGATGTCGGCTTTAAGTCCGCGCTCTTGCAGCCTGGCTGCGTAATTTTCTGCCAAGGGGCCGACTCGAGTCACAGCTTCTTTGAGTGTTTTAAGATTCTTATCTATGGATGCTTTTAGCAAGGTTTCATTTTTCTTGGCTGTTTCAAGCTTTTCATCGACTCTTAAGAAGAAATCATCAAGGCTCATGGGCGACTCCTTAGCAATGCCTGCGGTTGAGTGATATTTTTACTTCTAACTATTTTATAATTTCTTTGTGTGCATGTAGTAGCCAAAAGCAGTGTTGCGCCGGGGCGCTTAGCTGAGGATGACAAACTACCACTGTCGGCTCGTTTCGGCTTGTTGTGAAAAGAAGAGTCCGGCTAGAGGAAGTCACTAGCAACCAATCTAACTGGCAGACAAATACGCAGCTTTTGGCTGTTCGGAGAGAAAGTACATTATTTATGTTTGTGCTTCAGAAATTATTAGGCCGAATTTGCTCTTCTCTCTCAGTGCTTCTTTAAATATAACTCCTCTGTTTTTCATGATTCGACGTATTGTGTATCTATTTTCTCTGTTCATGTTTAAGCCCAAAATTATAGAGGCTATTCTGCATGGGAATTCGTGTGAATTTCCGCCCTTGTGGCTTAATATTCTCCATTCTCTTTCATAGCGCCAGTGGGAGGACTTTGTGAGCCATAAGCTGTTAATGCCACTTCCGTTGCGGCTTGTTACAGCGGATGCGGATAGTGAAGGTAGTTCCTCCTGGTAAAGTACCGGCTCTGCTGTTTTTCCTAAAATATTATCAGGAGATCTCGAGTACTCAATGCAAAATCCCTTGTGGCTATCGGCGTAGTGAGCCCACATTAGAACATCGTTATTTACTTCGCTTAGGCTAAATATGCCTGTGTTCTGTATTGTAATATTTACAGAGTTTCTATAACTATAGAAAGCTTCTTTGTCTTCTTGCTTAATCTCTAGCTCGTGTCGAGGGATCTCCTCTTCTCTCACTCCATTTCTTGCATATGCCTCTGTGATTGCAGTCTGTATGCTTTCCTCCATTCTCTCTTCATCAATGAGTATTCCGCAGTCGAAGGGGTCATTGAATGAACTTGGCTTTGCAAACCAGGCGGTCTCAGTGATAAGCATCTGGAGAGAGAACTCATTAAATGCTCTGTATTTGTAGAGGCTTTTGATTTCTGGGTGTTTCAATGAATTTTCTCGCAAGCATAAAAATTAAACTGGCGGGCAAAAACGCAGGTTTTGTCTGTCCAGCTAACGGAGTAAACGGCAGTGGCGCATTATTAAGCTTTACGCTGAAGCCATTTTGATATGAACTCGCTCTTGCTTGCAGGTACCTTTAAGTTATGGAGGTAAAAATTTCCGCTGCCGACAAGCCAAATTAACTTATCAAATTCGTACGGGACGAGGTCGTGCTTCTCGCAGTATTTAATTGCGTCCTTGAATACACCAAAATCTGTTGGGGAGCATGTTATATTGGCTGCTCGACAGATGTCATTGACATGAGTGTCAGGTTTGATGAAGCCGCTATGCCCACTTTCTTTAAGGAAGTCACAGGCCAGTGCGAACCCAAAGCCAAAGATTTCCTCTTTTAGAAGTAGTGGTAGTGCCAGGCGGGAGTATTCGTTGACATAAAATGATTGGACGAAGTCATGAAAGTCTTGAGCGGTTTGGAAGCGGCTAAGAAATTTTCCGGATGCCAATGCGGACTTTGCATAAACTACCCAGTGGCTTTTGTTGTTTTGGATATCTATGGTGCCAGAAGTTGGGATTTTCTTCTTGATTATTTCGTTAAGTATGTCCGTATGACTGCTGTAGTGTGAAATTACCTTAAGTGGATCGAAGTTGAAAAATATGCCCTTCAGACGTGAGATGTCTCCTATCGTATTAGGCATTCCCCGCCTGTTTTTGGCGTGGGCTAGAAGTGACCGATAAATGCCCTCTAGGGAGTCCTGCCGTAGTTCCTTCCAATGTGTAAGTTGAGAGTCAATCTGAGCATCGGAGACCTCTAGAGAAAGTAGGTAGGCGCGAGCATTTCGTACAAGTTGAGGCATTGCAGCTCCTTCTGAATGTTAACTATAAATAGGCTGCAGAAGTGGCGGAATGCTTCAGCCACTTCTGTTGTATAACTTTCCCTGTCATACATGATTCCTTGAACCCATCGATTCGGGAACTTGGTTTTACACTGCCTGGTCGGGGCTGCTGCTCACGGACGATCACTATCGGCGAATACCTATCGGTTAGAACCGAGCAGAAGTTGGTACCAGTAGTCGATAAAACACATCTACTTACACCTCCTACACCTCTAGTCGTATGATGCTTGCTAGATCAATTCACCGGTTCTGACGGCCAATTTTCGGGAACTAGTGCGGGTGGCTTAGTCCATGGTTCTTCAACCAACGCGTCCTGGAACCACTGTTCGCGCAGGTTCGCATGCTCAGTAACAATTAGTTGGAAGCCGGGAACCTCTTCTTGGGTGAACTTCAGCAACAGTTCGAATAGACGGCGTACCGCATCAAGGTCGGCGTCGGCTTCCGTCTTCTGCACTGAACCATCGGCATCTTGGTAAACCTGCTCAGAGGGGAAGTAAACCTGTGTTGGTTGGTCGATCAGTAGGAAGCGCGGGATTGGTCGATTGTTCTGCGCCGCGAATAGATGCAGGGCGAGTAGCGCCGACAGATGGTACGCGAGATGGTTTTCGCCACCGCCGGTCCTGCCCATTGGCACTGGGCGCTCGGGCCGATCAAAGATGATTGTCAATTGAGGTAGATATAGCCGCGCGGGATAAGGACCGAACTCGGCGTCGAACTTCTGGATGTATCGTGACATCTGTGCGGAGATGTTGTTGAGGATCGATGTCAGGCGCTCGTTGCTGTCATCCGCCCCGATTTGCTCCTCAAGCTGCTTGACCTTGTTGCTGAGGCGGCGACTCTCGGCTTCCAGATTGGCAAGATCCTCATTTGGGAGAAGCGTTTCCAAGAACAGGCTGATACGGCCGACCACGCGTGCAGCGGCATTGTTGCGCGAGCCCATCTTGGCGAGAAATTCGTTAGCCGAGATCGCCGCGGACAGCTCCGCCTCCGTCTGCTTGATCTCATCCTTTATCTCGTCCACGGTACCGGCCAGTTCGGTCAAGTAGGCATCAAGCTTAGGACGTTGGCCGGTTGCGACGCGCAACTCCTTGTCGAGCGATTCCAGTTCGTTGAGCAGGACAACGGCAACCGGGGATTCTAGTGCCAGATTTTGTTCGCTGAATGGCCATTGCCATTCGCCGCTGTCTGGATTCTTCGGCAGGGCTTTGATCGACGCCAGGCGGTCTATCTGTTCGGCGGCCTCGTTTTCGTAGCCGCCTGAGCGTTTGGCGAACTGCCGAGCTGCATCGATCCTCCCCTGGGCATCCCGGCGATTACGGCGCAACTGAACGAGCTTCTCTTCCAGAATCGAAACCCGGCTGCTGTCGTCGTCAGGTATCGTTTCGGGCTTCCATGACAACGCAGACCTCAATACCTCTATGATCCCGTCTGCATTGAGAATCTCATCTGTAGTGCCGAGGACCCCGACTGTTTTGGCTTCCGAGTAGAGGCCGATCGCCTGCACATGCGATGTGTCGACGGCATCGCGTGCCAGTTCCAGTTTCTTCTGGTTAACCCTCAGATCCCGTTGCGCCAAGCGCAACTTGGACTCCAGTTCGTAGCGGTCGCTGGAAGAGACTCCGAGCAGGATCGGTAACGTGTCACGGATGGCCTGCGGTTGGAACTGCTCGTTCTGCCGGTAGAAAAGTTGGTCTTTGTTGGCGACCAACCCCTGTTTCTGGAACAGGTAATAGAACGTGTGCTTAACGTTAGCGTCGTAGCTGTTGCGACTATGCTCCAGCGCGACTTCGGTACGGTTCTCGGGAATTCCGAGCAGGCGCGACAACAATTCGACGATGCTTTCGTCGTCGGTGTTGACCGCCAAGTCCTTGAACTCAGGTGCTTGCAATTGCACACCTCTGCGCAGCATCGCCGTACTGCAACTTGCGCCGCTGCCAGAAGGGGTTGGTTTGGCAACCAGCAACTGCTCCTTCTCGAACTGGTAGATAACGGCGAACCAGGCCACCTTGTCGCGAATGATACCCTCGGGGACGTTGAACGAAGATCGTCCCATGCAGTATTCGATGATCTCTGAAAGCGCAGATTTGCCAGTGGAGGAGCGACCGGTGATGACGTTGAGTCCGTCCACCTTGAATGTGAGGTCACGACGTTGGCCATCATGGCTGTAAATGTGGATGGATCTGATCTTCATGGGCGAATCCCGAAAGTCGTGTAAACGGTCGCCCGGTCAGCGATACGTGCGAATTCCTTTCCTACGACGCGCGCCACTTTTTGGCAGGCGACAGTTTCGGCAGTTCCATCGACGACCTTGCGCACCTTCTTGGGGATGGTCTGAATGCGTCCGTCATTCGCGACGGCGATGCAGCCCCTTTCCATCAATAGACCGAACCCCTCGAAGGCGTAGGGAAGCATCTGCGTGACCCGGTCGGCAAATCCCACCATGATTTGCTGGTTCTTCTCTGTGGTCTTGAGCAGATAGCTGCGTGGGCTGCTAGCGATCACCTCTCGCGAGTCCTTGTGCAGGCTTAGGGGCAGCACGAGAAGCGACAGCGAGAAGGGCATGCCGCGGTCGTCCTCTTCTTCGTAGCCAGCCAAGGCGCGAAACATGACTAAGCCACAGAATGCAGGGTTGAACAGGTTTCGAACCTCGAAAGGGCGCTGATCCCATCGCTTCACGATGCCGCCTCCAGTACGTCGCCGAGACGGTCGAGGAATCTGGGGTGCCAGTAGACTCTGGGTTGGGGAGTGCTGTCGGCGAGAATGTGGAAGCTTCCACGAAGGACGTAGGGTTCCGTGACCCGTGCACGAATGCGCAGGGAGTCGATCTTTGCGGTTTCAAATTCCGCCCAGTTGTAAAGTTCAGCGCCGGCTTGGCGAAGCGCATCCTCGGCACTGTCGTCTTCCAGGCTCTCGAAAATGACATCCTTGTAGCGGTCCCACTCATCGGCCAAGCGATCTTCGTATTCCTCGACCTCTCCCAACACAAGCAGGCTCTCGCGTGCCCAGGCCGATCGTTGTTCGAACGCCCGGTAATAATCCAAAATTGCATTCCTGATTCGATTAGCGGAAATGCCTATCTCGCGCAGTTGTGCCACGAATAGGCGCGGATCAGTATCAATGTCGATGTCTTCGGAAGGGAGTTTTCCGCGGAAGGTGATAGGCAGGTTATCTGCCTTGTACTCCTCGGCGAAGTTCGAGAGCTTGTCAGATACTTCGTAGCCAAAAATTCCTTCAGGCCTATCACCGGTGAGATGCTTGATCACGACATCGGTCCACCAACCTTCCAGTCGCTCGAAGACGAACTCGCGGTACTCACGCCGGATGCTTCGCATGTACTTGTCCCTTATGAGCACGGGAATGTCGCCGATGCGCGGGCTGCTATCGAGGATCAGGATACGTTCGAGGAAATCCTGCTTCTCGGCATCATTCAGCTCCTCGAACGCCGCGGCAATCGGCGTGATGAGTTTCGATTTCGATGCCGAAAGTGCCTTTTGGGCTAGTTCGGTCAGAGTTTCGTCATCGTCGGGGGTGGTGAGCTGACTGGGGAGAAGACGGGACAGGAATGAGTCAGTCGACACCTCGCCGGTGGTGAAGAGGAAGAACTGCAGGTTCGATGCAACGCGGCCGTCACGTTTATATCGCACTAACCAGATGTTGACGGACTTCCAGAAGTCAGCCGACAAGTCGGTCAGTCTGTCCCCGATCGCTTTGTGCTTAAGTGAGGCCAAGGACTTCCCACCCTGGCCGTCGACGAAATCAAGATCATCGTCCTTTTCCAGGAAGATGGCGGTGTCTTCCGGCAATTGGAGCAGTTGTAGAAGAGCAAGACGCGCCTGGTAGATGTATCCCAGCCCCTGCTCACCGGCCGAAAATTTGTCGGTAGATGTCCCGGCCATGCCAAATTCCTTTTTGTGCAAATTGTCGGGAGCGTACCTGGCATTGTGGCGGGCCATGGCATTGCTTCTTATGCCCCATGCCCTCTAGTTCCGACTCCCAGTGAGTACGGCAGCAGACCCGATGCCCTGCGCCTGTCCGTTACCGAATAATAGCAAAATGCCCCGACAAGTCAGTCGAGGTAATGCACGGCATCGCAAAGGAAGTTATGGGCGCTGACAGCCAGCGGCAGGCCGCAACTGGTGGGCAGCACTAGTTTTGTGCTTTCCCCACTTGTAGCCGTCGAGGCGTACTCGCTGTTGTGTGGCATGGTCGGCGGCGCTACGGCCTATCGGTGAGTTCCTCTATGCTCTTGGCTCGAACTGTGGGCGTTCCTGCGCTGTCACCTAGTGCAGAGGTCAAGGGGGTACAGCGCTCGTCAGATCCTCTACGTCGAGCAGCTGCTGACCGCCAAGGGGCACAGGCCATCGCGTGTGACAAGCTGGCCGACCATTTCCGAGCCTACGCCCGGCGCGATGCGCTGCAACAGCCCTGCCGGTTGACTCATAATCTCGGATGTGAAATTTACCGATTGCTGCCGGTGACGTTTGGTAGTTATGCCTGCAGCTTGTGGCTTGTACAGAATTCGGCCCAATCAGCCATTAGTGCCCTGCGTTTCTCTAGAAAGTCTGAGCGAGAGTAAGCGGCTTCGGTCTGATCCCGTTCGTCATGAGCGAGCGCGAACTCGCATACCTCTCGCGGGTAGTGAGTGTTCTCGTTGGCCCAGTCGCGGAATGTGGAGCGAAAGCCATGCCGAGTAATGTCTGCGTGCCCTAGCTTATGCAGGAGGTTGCGTATGGCATTGGCATGTATGGCACCGCTCTTGCCTTTCCCTGGGAACAGATACGGCGAATTCGTACGAGGTAGGCTTTGCAGCATATCCGCAGCCTGAGAAGGTAAGGGAATGACGAATGGCTTTCTCATCTTCATGCGTTCGGCCGGAAGCGCCCATGTCCCAGCTGCAAAGTCCATCTCGGGCCATTGCGCAAAGCGGATCATGTGGGAGCGAGCCCCAGTTAGGATCAGCAGGCGTGCGACTACCGCATCCCGACTGGAGTCTTGAGCCAACTTGCTCATCAGCTTCGGCAAGTCACGCCAATGCATGGCTGGGAAGTGTTGGCGTTGCCGAGCTTTCTTCTTTTCAGCTTTGCTGAGGAGGTTTTCCAGATGGCCGCGCCAGCGGGCGGGATTGTCACCGCCGCGAAGGCGGCGGGCCTTTGCTGCATCTAGCACTTGCTCAATTTGTCCGCGCACTTCATCGGCGGTGCGTGTTTTTGTCGACCAAATCGGCCGCAAGACGCTCAGCATGTGATCGGTTTGGATGTCGTCAGCCGATAGCTTCCCGATGATGGGGAATGCGTATAGCTCCAGCTTCCGCAGCCAGCCCTTACGCCATTTCTCAGACCAGGTGGCTCCATGGGCCTGTTGATGATCGCGGGCAAGATCTTCGAACGTGGTACGACGCGCTGCAGCTTGGCGCTCAGCCTCTCGCTTCGCTTCTCGTTCTGCATCTCGGGCGGCTAGGGGATCGATCCCGGTTGCGAGAAGTTTTCGCTGATCCGCTGCGAGT
Organism: Pseudomonas sp. AU11447; assembly: GCF_001672555.2. NCBI lineage: Bacteria > Pseudomonadati > Pseudomonadota > Gammaproteobacteria > Pseudomonadales > Pseudomonadaceae > Pseudomonas > Pseudomonas sp. AU11447. The sequence continues at coordinate 24,695 of NZ_LZDG02000062.1, forward strand.
TGCCGCGCTTGGCTGAGGGTAATGACCGGGAAGGGGCCGAGTCCCATTTCACGGCTTCGCCCGTCCAGCTTGTAACGAAAGATCCAGCTCGAAGAGCCGCCTTTGGCTACCTGGAAGTAGAGCCCATCGCCATCGTTGGTTTTTCCAGGTTCTGCAGTCCTAGCCAAGGATTCGATGGTCTTGGTCGTTAGCTTACCCATACAGACTCCCTATCTACCCACACTCTCACCCACACTTTGGCGGGAGATTCTATCGATTATTGGTGGACGTTGAGAGATAGATGGTACGTCTAAAGCCCTTGATTTTCTAGGGCTTGACGGACATTGGTGGATTTCTGCGGGCATTAAAAAAGCCGGCTTGTGGCCGGCTTTCAGGGGGTGGTCCAACCTTACTTCTGGTAGGGCGGGCCGCCTTGATTCTGTGGCAACGCAGGGGACTGCGTGCGGGGCGCGCATGGTAGCAAAGTCGGGACGAAAAGCCTAATCCCGGTCACAAAAAAGCCCCGCAGTGGCGGGGCTTCTTCGCGGCGGGGGCTACCCCGCGACCATCACTTGGCCTGGAAGGCGGCGACGGCCTTGGTGATGTAGTCGTGGGCCTGGGCGGCGTCGCCCCAGCCTTCGACCTTCACCCACTTGCCCTTCTCGAGATCCTTGTAGTTCTCGAAGAAGTGCTTGATCTGCTCCAGCAGCAGGGCCGGCAGGTCGGTGTATTCCTTCACGTCCTTGTACAGGACGGTCAGCTTGTCGTGCGGTACGGCGATCAGCTTGGCGTCGCCGCCGGCTTCGTCGCTCATGTTCAGCACGCCAACCGGACGGGCGCGAATGACGGAGCCCGGAGCGACCGGATACGGGGTCACGACCAGCACGTCCAGGGGGTCACTGTCGTCGGCCAGGGTGTTCGGGATGAAGCCGTAGTTGGCCGGGTAGAACATCGGGGTGGCCATGAAACGGTCGACGAACAGGCAGTCGGTGTCCTTGTCGATTTCGTACTTGATCGGCGCGTGGTTGGCCGGGATCTCGATGGCGACGTAAATGTCGTTCGGCAGGTCTTTGCCAGCCGGGATGCTGCTGTAGCTCATGGACGACTCCAGATAGTGGTCGGGCCGAAAAAGTGCGGCGGATTATAGGCAGATTGCCGTGTCCAAGCCACAGACATCGCCTAGTGCGCCCGAGTTTCCTGATATTCGGGGTGCTCGGCTTGCAGCCGGTGCAGGCGCGAGAGCGGATCTTGCCGGTAGAACAGCGAAAGCTGTTCATAGACTTTGGGATAGGCAGCCTGAAGGAGGTCCGGAGCGGTAAAGAAGTACTCGCTGGTGACGGCGAAGAACTCGGCAGGATTCTCGGCCGCGTATGGGTCGATGGCGGTGTGCGCCTGCGGATCGCGGTCGAGCTGGCGGTTCATGTCGTCGTAGGCGGCCTGCATGGCGGCGGCCCAGTCGGTGACGCGCATGTCACGGTGCAGTGGCGGCAGGCCGTTGGCGTCGCCGTTGAGCATATCGAGCTTGTGCGCCAGTTCGTGGATCACCAGGTTGTAGGCGTCCCAGCCACCGCCGCTCTCCACGCCGGGCCAGGCGAGGATCACCGGGCCTTGCAGGGAGGTTTCGCCGGCACGCTCGTCGTCGAATTCGTGCATGACGCCAGCGGGGTCGCGGTGTTTCTGTGGGCTGACGAAGTCGTCGGGGTAGAGCACCAGTTCATGGAAGCCGCTGTACCAGTTCAGGTCCGGCAGGTGCAGCAGCGGCAGCTCGGCCTGGGTGGCGAGCAGCAGGCGGCGGTAGTCGTCCAGTTCGATGCCGGGTAGCGGCGAGAGGCGCTTGTCGCGCAGGAACAGCAGCGCCCGCTCGCCGAGCCGGCGCAGTTCCTCTTCGCTCAGGCCGTCGAGGATCGGCAACTGCCGCCGCACCTGCTCCCAGAGCTGGGCGTCGAGCGGATAGCGGGCGAGGAAGCGCCGGCGGCGCCAGGCGCTGAACGACCACATGGGCGGATCAGTGCTCGCCTGGCTGGGCCTTGGCCGATGGGCGCATCTTGTGGCGGATGAAGCCGATCAGCATGGGCACCAGGGAGAAGGCGATGATGGCGATGATCATCACCGAGAGGTTCTGCTTGATGAAGGGCACGTTGCCGAAGAAGAAGCCCAGGGTCACCAGGCCGCCGACCCAGGCGATGCTGCCGGCCACGCTGAAGAACAGGAAGCGCGCGTAGGGCATGTAGGCCATGCCGGCGACGAAGGGCGCGAAGGTGCGCACGATGGGCAGGAAGCGCGCCAGGGTCACGGTCTTGCCGCCGTGGCGCTCGTAGAAGGCGTGGGTCTGGTCCAGGTAGTCGCGGCGGAAGACCTTCGAGTTCGGGTTGCTGAACAGGCGCTTGCCCAGTGTTCGACCGATCACGTAGTTGGTGCTGTCGCCGCTGATTGCCGCGAGCAGCAGCAGGCCGCCGAGCAGCCACGGGTCCATGCCGCCAGCGGCGCAGATGGCGCCAGCGATGAACAGCAGCGAGTCGCCCGGCAGGAAGGGCGTCACCACCAGGCCGGTCTCGCAGAAGATCACCAGGAAGAGGATGGCGTAGATCCAGGTGCCATAGTTGGCTACCGCCAGCGACAGGTAGCTGTCGAGGTGGAGAATCAGGTCGATCGGGTTGAATTCCATGAGAAGCCTGTTTGACAACGAGGTGAACGGCCGGGCCGACCATTATAAGGCGCGACCTGGCTGCCGGGGGCGCTCTCTGTCGAATCCTGCGACGGAGACCCGCGGGAGGATATTACAGCTTCTGCGTGAAAATCCTGTCGCTGCAGGCGCCGCAACGCCTTGTGACAAATACCGCGGGAGCGCTGGACACTGCGTCAGAGCAGGCTTGCCTGCCAGCTCAACAGGGCGGGCGCCGCCCGGGGTGTCAACGCCGCGCCGTTCTGCTCGCCGGCGGCTGGCAATTGCTCGGCCAGCGGGTGTACGGCGACTTCACGGGTGTTCATCGCGGTTTCCAGGCGTGCCTCGGCAATCAGCTGCTGCAGGCGCCCGCTGCGGCGCAGGGTGCGCAGGCCGCGGTCGAGGCTGGCGGCGAGGGCTTCGCCTTCGGCGCGCTTTTTCGGCACCAGCACGTAGAGCGGCTTGACCTCCAGCGGCGGGTCGACGAACTCCAGCTGCTCGCGCAGCGCCGGGGCGTTCTGGCTGAGCAACTGGTAGCCGGTGTAGCGGTCCACCACGGCCAGGTCGATACGCCCGCGCAGGAGTTTTTCCAGGTTCTGCCAGTCGCTGCTGACCACGTCCTTGTTGAGGAAGTCGGCGCTGTCGAAGCTCTCCTGGTTGACGTAGCCGCGCACCACGCCGATGCGGTAGGGGCGCAGGGTGTCGAGGTCGCGGGGGTTGATCGGCAGGGCGCGGTCGCGACGGCGGAAGAAGCCGAGCTGGGAGTCCAGCAGCGGCATCGAGGTGTAGAAATCCTGGCTGCGGTCGGGCGACAGGTACGCCGGCATCAGCGCGTCGAAGCGGCCCTCGCGGGTTTCGTTGAGCGCCCGCTGCCAGGGCAGGAACACCAGTTCGGCCTTGTCACCATTGAGCGCCAGGGCTTCGTTGAGGATGCGGCTGGCCAGCCCATTGCCCGGCAGGTCGCTACCGACGTAGGGCGCCCACTCCAGGGTGGCGACACGCAACGTCTGGGCCTGGGCGATGGCGCCCGCAAGGCCCAGGCAGAAGCAGGCGGTGCGCAGAACGAGCAGGGAAATACGCATGGGATCCCTTCATGCGGAGGCCGCGGCAATTCCGATGATGGCACTTTAGTGTGCCGGGCCCGCCGCCGCCAGCGGGCCGTTGCGTGCCTCAGTTGAGGTCGTCGCTGATCGGCAGGATGTAGTTCTTGAACTCGCTGTCCTCGCGGAAGCCGATGGACTCGTAGACCTTCTGCGCCACTTCGTTGTTGACGCTGGTGGACACGCGCATGCGCACGGCCTGGGTCTCGCGGGCCATCTGCCGGGCGGTCTGCAGCAGGTGGTCGGCGACCAGCTGGCGGCGCGCCTCTTCGGCGACGTAGATGTCGTTGAGGATCCACACGCGCTTGAGCGACAGCGAGGAGAAGCTCGGGTAGAGCTGGCAGAAGCCCAGCAGCTTGTTGTCGTCGTCGTCCGGCAGGGCCAGGTAGATCACCGATTCCTTGCGGCGCAGGCGCTTCTCGAGGAATTTCCGCGAGGACTCGGGGTAGGGGAGCATGCCGTAGAACTCGCGGTATTTGACGAACAACGGAGCGAGCAGATCGAGGTGGTCGAGCGTGGCTTGCACGATGCGCATAAGCGGGCCTCGGCGGGAGGTGGGTGGGCTGGTATGGCAATGCAGGGGCTATGCCAGCGAATAGCCATTGGTCCGATGCTGCACCAGAATTTGTGGAAAGCGCAATCCAAGCGAGCGTTTGATCAGCGCCAGCAGCTATCCACGCTGCCGGCGCTGGTGCCGCGCTGGCCCTGGTGGTCGAGGGTGAAGTCGCCGCATTCGCTGTCACCGGCCTGGGCGCCCCGGCGCAGGGCAGTCAGGCGGTAGCTGCGGGTGTTGCCGTCGATGAACTCGGCCTGCAGTTCATAAAGCTGGTGCGGCGACAGGCGTTTGCCATCGACCAGCGGGTAACCGAAGGCCAGCCGGGTCGCGGCATCGGTGTACTTGCTGTATTGCGCCAGGTAGCGCTCCTGCTGTGCGGCGGCGTCGCGCAGCAGTGTCTGGGCCTCGCTGCGATTGGCGCGCAGGACGTACTGGCGATAGTTGGGGATGGCGATGCCGGCCAGCAGCGCGAGGATGCAGACCACCACCATCAGCTCGATCAGCGTGAAGCCTCGCGCGCGGCTTGCGAGCGTGCGTGCGGACATCAGGGATACCCCGTGGGCAGGTTGAAATTCAGGATCTGCCAGTTGAAGCGGCCCTGGTTGACCGGGTCGAAGAGCTGCACGGGCAGACGGCTGCCGTCGGGGGTGTAGAGGTTGCCGCCGACGCGCGTCACCGGACCGTCGATCCGGATGCCGCTGGCACGCTCACTGAAGGAGCCGTCGCCGGCCAGGTCGAAGACATTGAAGTCCAGCGCGCCGCCGGTCTTCGGGTCGACTGCCAGCAACCAGTAGGTGATCCCGGCGCTGCAGGGGTCGGCATTGGGCTTGCTGACGGTGACGAAGAGTACGTCGCCGAGCATGAAGGGCTGGTCGAGGATCATCTCGCTGTCGGCCAGATCGAAGTACCAGCCACGGATGCCGACACCACGTTTACCGCTGCTGTCCCAGCTCACGCTGGCGCTGCTCAGTTGCCGGACCAGAGTGCTGCCGCCGCTGTGGCTGACGGTTTCCTCGGTGAGCGTCTGCTTCTGCAGGTCGCCCAGTCTGGTCAGGGTGGCAGGATCGCCGGCGCCATCGACGTGGGCGAGGTAGTCGGTCTGGTCCCAGAACCCATAGAGCGATTGCGCGGTGGCCGGGCCTTCCTTGTCGCTGCCTTCGAAGTACTTGCCCGTGCCGGCCAGCACCAGCTGCCCGCCGCGTGGGTGCTGGGTGACTTCCGGCGCCGCGCTCACAGCCTGGCCCCGTGCGCTGGCGAGGCTGGCCAGCAGGCTTGCCTTGGCATCGATGCCGCCTTGGCGATACAGGTTGCCCTGAAGGCTGCCGTAATAGCGCTGGGCGAGTTCTCCGGGGCTGGCGGCCTGGGTCCAGGCGACCGTGCTGGCGACGTCACCGTCGCCGCCGGAGGCGTGGCTGGCGGCATCGATCCGGCCGTCGGCCAGGCGGATCGACAGCGAATAGCCCTTGCCCGCGTCGTAGCCATTGCCGGTGAGCACGTAGGGCTCGCCGTCGGAGTGGGTGATGACCGGGCGCTCCAGCAGGTAGCCGAAGTCGATGGTCTTGCCGTCGCGGCTGGCGGCGCTGGCGCTGTGCTCCCAGAGCAGCCTGGGGGTGTCCGGATCGGTGATGTCCAGGGCGAACAGGCCGCGCCCGCCCCGCCCGGGCGCCATGACCAGCACGCTGTGCCAGGCACCGTCGAAGTAGACGTCCTGGGTGACGGCACTGCCGTCGACGAAGAAGCGATGCAGGTTGTTGGTGTTTTCCTCTTCCGAGCGTCCTGCGTAGTTCTTCGCCGGCAGGTAGTTGAGCTTGTCGACCACTGCCGCGGGGATGAACGCCCAGCGCTCCCGGCCGGTCTCGTCGAAGGCGTGTAGCATGCCGTCGTTGGCGCCGACGTAGATGCGCCGTTCGCGGTCGGCGTGGTCCTGGCGGAAGGCGTCGTAGCCGCTGGCGCCCGTGGCCTTCTCCAGGTAGTAGGTGACACTGGCGGGCGCACCGACGACCACCGGTGAGGAGTAGATGATGTCGCCCAGCAGGTGGTTGCGTGCACGGAAGGTGGCGTCTTCGTCGCTGCGGTCGCCGCTCAGCCAGGCAACGCGGCGTGCCCCGAGGTTGTCTCGGGTCTGGGTGCCGGGCGCCCTGTCCAGCTGCTCCTGCTGGGAGGCCGCGAGGTTGCCCCAGGCAAAGGCCTGGAGGTTTCCACTCGGGCGATCGGGGCGCGTGTTGATGTAGAGGCTGCGGCTGGCGGGGGAGCGCTGGTCGAGCTGGTTGCGGAAGGACAGCGCGGTATTGGCCTGGGCGTTGCCGTCGGCGTCGAGGCGGTATTGCAGGATGTCGCCGCTCCAGTCGGTGGGCTGGTAGCTGGCGCGGTAGAGGTGGGTGTCGGTGCTCAGCGAGGTCGAGCTGGCCCCTGCCGCGGCGACCGCCAGCTGGTTGGTGGAGATGCTGCTGACGATGGCCTGGAAGGCCTGCACCAGTTCGCTGGTGGAGTCGGCGCTGAAGAATTCGCCGCGGGAGTTCAGCGCACCGTGCCACAGCGCCGCCACCTTGCCTTCGTTGGCGGTCACTGTCATGCCATCGATGCTGGTGCTGCCGCTTGGGTTCGGCCAGCTCTTGCTGCCGTCGAGCAACTGCGGGTAGGAGCCCGAGTAGGTATCGCCGCCCCATTGCAGGTATTTCAGCGTCGGGCCGAGCCCCAGGCCGACGGTATAGGTGGTGACGTGCTGCCAGGTGGCCGGATCGTTCTTCGGGTTCCAGTAATCGTTGCCGTCGCGATAGCGCGGCGGGACCTTGTTGTCCAGGTCGGTGCGCGCATCGGTTGCCCAGCCGAGGAAGATGTTGTCGGCGAGGGTGTTGGACCACTTGTCGTAATAAGGCGCGGTGCCGGCGAAGGCCTTGCCGTCGGGCAGGGTGCGCGGGGTGCCGTCGGCATTGCTGCCGCCGGAGCCGTCGCCGAAGCCATCGGTCATCAGCAGGTGGTAGGTGGGACGACAGGCGTACTCGGTCTTCACGTCGCGCGTGGCGCCCGGCACGCGGGCATAGGGGTTGTAGGCCGTCGTGCTGGAGAGGTAGCTGTTGACCCGGTTCTGCGCCGTACCCAGCGGCGTGCCGCCACTGGCTGCCAGGCGCGCGGAGAAATTGAAGAATTCGGCCTTGTGCTGGCCGGTGAAGGAGGCGAGGGTCTGGTTGCCACAGGCGGTGGAATTCAGGTTGAAGCTGCTGCTGTAGCAGTTGTTCAGGCCCTGCCAGGTGACCCGGATATGCTCGGGCAGATCGAACAGGGCCAGGTTCGCCGCGGTGCGCGTGGCGAGCTGGCGGGTACGGTAGAAGGAAAACCAGTTGGCGTAGTTCTGCTGCTCGGCGGTGCTGGTCACCCATTTGGGGGTGAAGCAGGTCCGCGTGCAGGCGCTGGCGCTGGTGTAGGAGGAGTCGGCCGCGCAGTTCTGCACCGCGCTCAGGGTGCTGGTCGCCACGTTGCGCGCGTGCGGGCAGGCGGTGTCGAACTGGTAGTAGTGGGCGTAGCGCTGGTAGGCATCGGTGCTGTTGACCGCCTGCGTGGCGTTCTGGCTGTAGCCGTTGCCGGTGTTCCTGTTCAGGTCCAGCGTGTTGGTCTGGATGGTGAGGAAACCGTCGTAGAAGGCCTTGTCGAAACTGGTGGTGTAGCGCTCGCTGGTGAGGCGCCCACCACTGAAGGTGACTTTCCAGGGCGCGTCGTAGGTGATCGCCGGGTTGTAGTACATCGGGTTGTACGACGAGGAGCGGTTGGCGATGGTGTAGGAGCTCATGCCGTCGGGCGTGTAGGCACTGGTCATGCTGCCGGAGTCGTCGAGGGTGACGATCAGGTTCGGCGAGACGCCCTCGACCAGGAACAGCGGCGCCTGGCTCGGGGTGGCCGCCAGCGCGTTGGCGGCGGCGAGCAGGGCGGCGCCCAGCAGTGCGCCGCGCAGGAGGTTCTCAGCGCTGCACACGGGCGTACTCCTGCAGGCGCACCTGGGCCTGGTCGGTAATGCCGGTGGCAAGGGCGTTCACCTGCAGCAGCAGGGTGCCGCTGCCGGCCAGGCAGTCGGCCATGGCGCTGGAGGAGCGGCTTTCGCACTGGGCGGCCACGTACCAGCGTGGCGCGCGGCTGAGTTCGTCCAGCTCGTCCGGGCTGGCGAGGTCGTTGCCGCGGTAGGTGCGTGCCTTGGTGATGAGGGCGCTGCTGGCCGAGTCGGAAGGGTTCAGCCAGAGACGGTCGCAGAGCAGCACCTGCTGCTGGTCCTGCGCGGTATCGATGCAGTCGTCGAGCGTGCCCACCGCCATGCTTGGGCTGTGGCGGCTACGGTACAGCGCCTCGTTGACGGCCGAGGTGGCGCCGCCCAGCGCTGCCTGGTAGTCGCGGGCGTCGGCGAGGCTGTTGTCCAGCAGCAGGCCGCTGCGCAGGTTGCCCAGGGTCAGGATGCTCAGGCCGAGCAGCAGGATCAGGGCGATCAGCAGGGTCTGGCCGCGTTGCCGGTTCATGGCTGGTTCCTCAGGTAGAGCGTCTGCGCGAAGGCACTGCACAGCCCGCGCGTGCCGGTGTCTTTCTGCTGGTCGCCGAGCGGGTCCGGATAGCTGCAGTTCTCCGGCAGCAGCGGGCGGGTCGAGGTCAGCACCAGGCCGACACGGACCTGGTTGAGCGAGGCGTCGACGAAACGCAGGTCGTGGATGCCCGTGGCGAGTACTACCTCGCCGGCCGAAGCGCTGTTGTTGGTCTTGCAGCGCAGTTCGCCGCCGGAGAAGTGCAGGTGACTCACCAGTACCTGCGGCGTGCCGCTATCGGCATCGCTGTAGAGCGCGCCACCGCTGCAATCCTGCAGGAACTGCGCATCGACCCGCTGCGAGCGCTGGTAGCGCAGGCACAGACCCTTGCCGTCGGCGTCGACGCTGCTGGCCTTGCCAGTGCCAAAGCTGCAGCCGGTACGGCTGTCGGTCAGCGAAGGGAAGGGGCCGTCGCGATCGAGGATGAAGTCGAATTGCGTGGCGTCCTGCGCCACGGCATGGCGTTGCCAGGCGACGTAACCGGCATGCCCGGCCTCGTTCTGCAGCAGGTCGAGGATGAAGCGCGCGCGGCTCTGGTTCTGCTGCTGGGCATTGTTGAAGGCGGCGTGGTCGCTGCCCGACAGGTAGATCTGCAGCACGGTGAACAGCACCAGGGTGCCGAGCGCCAGCGCCACCATGAGCTCGATCAGTGACAGGCCTTTCTGTGTGCTGGCGTTCATGGCTGGAAACTCAGTCGATAGCGCTCGACGCCACCGTCAGCGTCCGCGCTCAGGCAGGCGGAGTCGGCGTCCTCGGCAACGGTCGGGCTGCCGCTGCGGCAGTTGCGGCTGTGCCAGGCGAGCTGGATCAGCAGCAGCGGTTGTTCGGCGCCGCTGGCGCAGGATTTGCCGTCGCGGGTGGCGCAGATGAAGGTGGAGTCCTTGAGCAGTTCGTCGTCGGTGACGAGCCGGCGCTGCACCTGCGCCGTCCAGCAGGCCAGCTCGCGACGAATCCTGTCGCTCGTGCCGAGCCCGCTGGTGACGCAGGATTCGCCGCTGCCCAGGCTGGGGAAGGCGCTGCCCTTGGCTACCAGGAATGCCGCATCGCCCTTGAGCTTGCCGTTGCGGACCAGCCCTTCGCGATTGGCCTGCATGCTGCGGGCGAGATCGGCAGCGAGGAGGATCGCGTTCTGCCGCTGCTGGCTGTCGTGGGCGTAGCTGATGCTGCGCGCCTGCAGGGCCAGCATGCCCAGCAGCGCCACGCTGGTGAGCATCACCGCGACCATGACCTCGATCAGGTAGAAGCCCCGTTCGCCGCGCACTGGCTTCATTCGCATACCCAGACTGCCCCGCTGCGTTGCAGGCAGACCTTGCTGCTGTAGCTGCCGGAAGCAAGGGTGAAGACCAGCGGGTAGTCGAGGCCGGATTCGGCGATGCCGTTGCCGTCGAAGACCACCCGCGCGGCGCTGGTGCTGGTCTGGACCTGCACCTTGGCCGAGTCGTCCAGCTGGGCGCGCCGCAGTTCGATGGCCTGGCTGCCAGCCAGGTCGCCGCCACGTCGCTGGGACACCACCAGCATCGAAGTCCAGTCGCCACTCGCTTGCGGTGTGACGCTGATTTCCTGGTGGCTGATCTGCGCCTGCGCGCGGGCATATTGCAGCAGGGCGATCAGTTGCTTGCCGCCGCTCTGGGCGCGGTTGCGATTGATCAGCAGGTCGAAGGAGGGCACTGCGATACCCAGCAGGATCGCCAGGATCGCGATGGTCACCAGGGTCTCGACCAGGGTGATGCCGCGTTGGCTCGCAAGCCGGGTGAAGGTAGCACTACGGGGTGAATCCATGTTCTCGCCATCGACTGGGGTGCGCCGGGCGCAGCCTTCCGTGCCAGTGCACGGTCCTTGATGGCGAGGTTTTTATCGCGATGAGCGGGAGGGGCGATTTAAGACGATTCTTAAAGACGGCGATCACCTGCGCGGCATGTGGTCGCGTTCACGGCAGAGCCTTCCTGCTCAGCCACCGAGCAGGAAATTACCCCGTGACGGCGCGTCGTCTCCTTCCAGCGCGGGCAGCTGCGCCTCGTCCTTCAGGTTCACTCCCGACAGCTGCCGGCGGCACGCCTCGCGCATCAGGTAGAGCAGGCGGTGTGTGGCCAGGCCGTAGCTCAATCCCTCCAGGCGCACGTTGGAGATGCAGTTGCGGTAGGCGTCGTTCAGGCCGACCTTTGGTGCCCAGGTGAAGTACAGGCCGAGGCTGTCCGGTGATGACAGGCCGGGGCGCTCGCCGATCAGGATCACCACCATCTTCGCCCGCAGCAACTCGGCCACTTCATCCGCGACGGCGACGCGGCCCTGTTGCACCAGTGCGATCGGCGACAGGCTCCAGCCTTCGTTGCGCGCCTGTTCCTCCATGCGTTCGAGGAAGGGCAGGCTGTGGCGCTGCACGGCCAGCGAGGAAAGGCCGTCGGCGATCACCACGGCGAGGTCGTAGCCTTGCGGATGGCGGTCGGCATGGCGGCGCAGGATATCTACCGAATCTTCGTTCAGGCGGCGGCCGAGATCGGGGCGTTGCAGATAGGTGTCGCGGTCGGCGGCGGCGCTGTGCAGCAGCAACGTCTCGCGGCCGCGTTCGGCCAGTTGCGCGGCAAGGCCATCGCGGTCGAAGGGCAGGTGCACGGCGTCGCGCGCCTGGGCGTGGGCGAACTGGAAATCCAGCTGCGCGCCGGTCGGCAGGCTGGTGCCGGCGCGGCCCAGGGCGATGCGCGCGGAGGTCAGCCGGCGCAGCTCCTGCCAGGGGTTGGGGGTGAAGCTGTCGCTCATCGAAAACTCCTCAGGCGAGCGGCCCTCAGGACAGTTGCGCAAGCGCGTGGCGGAAGGCGCCGGGAAGCTGGTTGGCCATGTGCACGCGGCCGTCCTGCTGGCGGAGGATTTCCATGCGCGCAAGCCACGCCTCGAACTCCGGCGCCGGCCTCAGGCCCAGCGTCTGGCGCGCATAGAGCGCGTCGTGGAAGGAGGTGGTCTGGTAGTTGAGCATCACGTCGTCGGAGCCGGGGATGCCCATGATGAAGTTGATGCCGGCCACGCCCAGCAGGGTCAGGAGCATGTCCATGTCGTCCTGGTCGGCCTCGGCGTGGTTGGTGTAGCAGATGTCGCAGCCCATGGGCACGCCGAGCAGCTTGGCGCAGAAATGATCCTCCAGCCCGGCGCGGATGATCTGCTTGCCGTTGTACAGGTACTCCGGGCCGATGAAGCCGACCACGGTGTTCACCAGGAACGGCTTGAAGTGCCGCGCCACCGCGTAGGCGCGGGTCTCGCAGGTCTGCTGGTCGACGCCGTGGTGGGCGTTGGCGGACAGCGCGCTGCCCTGGCCGGTCTCGAAGTACATGAGGTTGTCGCCCAGGGTGCCGCGTTTCTGCGACAGCCCGGCCTCGTAGCCTTCCTTCAGGATCGACAGGCTCACGCCGAAGCTGGCGTTGGCCGCTTCGGTACCGGCGATGGACTGGAACACCAGGTCCAGCGGCGCGCCGCGGTTGATCGCCTCGATGGAGCTGGTGACGTGGGTGAGCACGCAGGACTGGGTGGGAATCTCGTAGCGCTGGATGATCGCGTCGAGCATCTCCAGCAGCGTGCAGATCGATTGCAGGCTGTCGGTGGCCGGGTTGATGCCGAGCATGGCGTCACCGTTGCCGTAGAGCAGGCCATCGAGCACGCTGGCGGCGATGCCGGCCGGGTCGTCCGTGGGGTGGTTGGGTTGCAGCCGCGTGGACATGCGCCCACGCAAGCCCATGGTGTTGCGGAAGCGGGTGACCACGCGGACCTTCTGCGCGACCAGCACCAGGTCCTGCACGCGCATGATCTTCGACACTGCCGCCGCCATTTCCGGCGTCAGCCCCGGCGCCAGGGCACGCAGGCTGGCTTCGTCGGCGGCATCGCCGAGCAGCCAGTCGCGCAGGCCACCCACCGTGAGGTGGCTGACCGGGGCGAAGGCTTCACGATCATGGGTATCGATGATCAGCCGGGTGACTTCGTCGCTCTCGTAGGGGATCAGCGCTTCGTCGAGGAAGTGCTTGAGCGGGATGTCGGCCAGCGCCATCTGCGCAGCGACGCGCTCGGCGTCGCTGCCCGCGGCGACCCCGGCGAGGCGGTCGCCGGAGCGCGCCGGGCTGGCCTTGGCCATCACCTCGCGCAGGCTGTCGAAGCGCCAGGTCTGGCCACCGATACTGTGGGCGAATCCGGACATGCCGACCTCTCTCAACCCTGGCTGGCGAACGACGCGTCGGTGCCGCGATTGAGGCTGATGACGATGCTGCAGCAGGAGCAGCCGCCGATCATCAGCACCAGGAACACCGAGGCGATGACGCTGTTGAACCAGAGCATCGCGGCTAGGCAGACCAGCGCCAGCACCAGCGCGATGGCCGGCACCACCGGGTAGCCCGGTGCGCGGAAGCTGCGCTCCAGGTCCGGCTCGCTGCGGCGCAGCTTGAACAGGCTGAACATGCTCATGATGTACATGACGATGGCGCCGAACACGCTCATGGTGATCATCGCCGCGGTCAGGGTCATGCCCTGCAGGCTGATCAGGCTGTCGCTGAAGATCGCCGCGATGCCCACGGCGCCGCCGGCGAGGATGGCGCGGTGCGGCGTCTGGAAGCGCGACAGCTTGGCCAGCCCGCGGGGCAGGAAGCCGGCACGGGCGAGGGCGAAGAACTGCCGCGAGTAGCCAAGGATGATCCCGTGGAAGCTCGCCACCAGGCCGAACAGGCCGATCCACACCAGCATGTGCATCCAGGTGGAGTTGTTGCCGACCACGGCTTTCATCGCCTGCGGCAGCGGGTCGTTGATGTTCGACAGTGCGCGCCAGTCGCCCACGCCGCCGGCGAAGATCATCACGCCGATGGCCAGCGTCACCAGGGTCAGGATGCCGGCGATGTAGGCGCGCGGGATGGTGCGTTTCGGGTCCTTCGCTTCCTCGGCGGCCATGGCTGCGCCCTCGATGGCGAGGAAGAACCAGATGGCGAACGGAATGGCGGCGAAGATGCCGGCCATGGCCGGGGCGCCGAACACGTCCGAGCCGGCCCAGCCATTGAGCACGAAGTTGCTGAAGCTGAAGCCCGGCGCCACCACGCCCATGAACACCAGCAGCTCGGCTACCGCCAGCACCGTCACCACCAGTTCGAAGGTGGCGGCGATGCTCACGCCGAGGATGTTCAGGGTCATGAAGATCACGTAGGCGCCGGTGGCGGCCCACTTCGGATCGAGGCCGGGGAACTGCACGTTGAGGTAGGCGCCGATGGCCATGGCGATGGCCGGCGGGGCGAAGACGAACTCGATCAGTGTGGCGATGCCGGCGATCATCCCGCCGGTCTTGCCGAACGCCCGCAGGCTATAGGCGAAGGGGCCGCCGGCATGGGGAATGGCGGTGGTCAGCTCGGTGTAACTGAAGATGAAGCAGGTGTACATCACCGCGACAATCAGCGTGGTGACGAGGAAGCCCAGGGTGCCGGCGGCGGCCCAGCCGTAGCTCCAGCCGAAGTACTCGCCGGAGATCACCAGGCCCACGGCGAGCCCCCAGAGGTGCAGGGTGCCCAGCGTTGGTTTGAGTTGTGATGCGCTCATTGTTGTTATTCCTCTCTCCGCAAGGGGTAGGCCGCAGATGGCGGGCCGCAGGGGCGTGGACGGATACCTGAGCCTCGATGGTAGTGGCGCACTGCCGCGCAAGACTTGACCGCTGGAACCGGCTTTCGCCGCGCAGGGTCAACTGGCTGTTACCCATTGCCCCACACGGCGCCCGGTGCCCGTTTCTGGTGCCCAATTCCTCGCATCTGCCCTCTGCTGTGGCAGCTGCAGGCCAGGCGTGGCGCCGTGTCCGGCTGATCGGTAATGCATGGCGAGGCACGGGAATTGCTTTGTTTATTCGTTCCCTTCTTTCCGGGAGCCATGTGCCTTGCGCGTCTCAAAACAAGATCGGTAACCGACATGAGCCAGCCTCTGTTTTCTCCGTCCGGCCTTAGCCTGCCCCTGGCCAGCAATATCGGCGTGCTGTCTGCTGCCGCCAGCGGCCTGGGTCGTTTCATCGGCGACCAGGGCGGGGACATCGACCGCGTCTTCGGCCGCGCCGGCATCGACCCCGAGCGCCTGCTGCATCCCACCCTGAGCCTGGCGCTGACCAACTATTGCCAGGTGCTGGAAGAAGCAGCGCGGCAGTCGGGCTGTGACAACTTCGGGCTGCGCTACGGCGAGCAGTTCCGCCCGCGCGAACTGGGCCTGCTGGGCTACGTCGGGCTGTGCTCGGAGACGCTGGAAGACGCGCTGAAGAACTTCGCCGCCGCCTTCCCCTATCACCAGCACGACACGCTGATCCGCCTGGTGGATTGCGGCGAGTGCTATCGCTTCGACTACCAGGTCCGCCACGGCGCGATCCTCGACCGCCGCCAGGACGCCGAGCTGACCCTGGGCATGGCGCTGAACCTGATGCGCCATGCGCTCGGCGCCGAATGGGCGCCGCGTGCGGTGAGCTTCGAGCATGCACGGCCCGAAGGCTGGCAGGAGCATGGCCGGGTGTTCGACGCGCCGGTGCTGTTCCAGCGCGGCTGCAACTCGATGCTGATTCCCAAGCGCGACCTCTATGGCCGGCAGATGCCCGAGCGCGACGCCAACCTGCTGTTCCTGGTGCAGGACGTGATCCGCCGACTGGGCGAGCAGGGCGGCGCGCCCAATCTGGTGGAAGACGCCGGCACGCAGATTCGCCTGGCTCTCAGTGACGGCGAGCCCTCGCTGGAACTGATCGCCGAGCAGCTGGAGCTCACCACCGCGGGCCTGCAGCGGCGCCTGCGCGAGGCTGGGCTGAGCTTCAGCCAACTGGTGGAAAACACCCGCCGCGAACTGGCACTGCACTACCTGCGCCAGCCGCAACGGCCGATTTCCGAGCTGGCGCCGTTGCTCGGCTACTCCGAGACCAGCGCCTTCTCCCGCGCCTTCCGCCGCTGGTTTGGCGTGAGCCCGCGGCAGTGGCGAAGTGACGCAAGCTGACCTTTTCCTTGTAGGAGCGAGGGGGGCGCCTAGCTCTTGCTCGCGAACGGATTGTCCGGCGGCTCAGGTGCCGGGCGGGTTCGCGAGCAAGCTCGCTCCTACGAAAAGCATTCGTCCGGCGCGCTTTTCAGGCATAAAAAAGCGCGGCCCGTGGGCCGCGCAAAGATCGATTCGGGGGAGGCCGCCCGGCGAGCCGGGCGGGGTCAATCAGCTGCGCGCAATCAGAAGAAGCCCAGCGGGTTGATGTCGTAGCTCACCAGCAGGTTCTTGGTCTGCTGGTAGTGGTCGAGCATCATCTTGTGGGTCTCGCGGCCCACGCCGGATTTCTTGTAGCCACCGAAGGCGGCGTGCGCCGGGTACAGGTGGTAGCAGTTGGTCCATACGCGGCCGGCCTTGATGCCGCGGCCCATGCGATACGCGCGGTTGATGTCGCGGGTCCAGACGCCGGCGCCCAGGCCGTACTCGGTGTCGTTGGCAATCGCCAGTGCTTCGGCTTCGTCCTTGAAGGTGGTCACACCGACCACCGGCCCGAAGATTTCCTCCTGGAACACGCGCATCTTGTTGCTGCCCTTGAGCAGCGTCGGCTGGATGTAATAGCCGGTGGACAGGTTGCCGTCGAGCTTCTCGACCGAGCCGCCGACCAGGATCTGAGCGCCTTCCTGCTGGGCGATATCGAGGTAGGAAAGAATCTTCTCGTACTGCTGCTGCGAGGCCTGGGCGCCGACCATGGTGTCGGTGTCCAGCGGGTCGCCGCGCTTGATCGCCTTCACCTTCTTCATCACCACGTCCATGAACTGCGGGTAGATGGACTCCTGCACCAGTGCGCGGGACGGGCAGGTGCACACCTCGCCCTGGTTGAAGAAGGCCAGCACCAGGCCTTCGGCGGCCTTCTCGATGAAGGTCGGCTCGGCCTGCATGATGTCTTCGAAGTAGATGTTCGGGCTCTTGCCGCCCAACTCCACGGTGGACGGAATGATGTTCTCGGCGGCGCACTTGAGGATGTGCGAGCCCACCGGGGTCGAGCCGGTGAAGGCGATCTTGGCGATGCGCTTGCTGGTGGCCAGCGCTTCACCTGCCTCCTTGCCGAAGCCCTGGACGACGTTGAGTACGCCCTTGGGCAGCAGGTCGCCGATCAGCTCCATCAGCACGCAGATGCCCAGCGGGGTCTGCTCGGCCGGCTTGAGCACGATGCAGTTGCCGGCGGCCAGCGCCGGGGCGAGTTTCCACGCGGCCATCAGTAGCGGGAAGTTCCACGGGATGATCTGCCCGACCACGCCCAGCGGTTCATGGATGTGGTACGCGACGGTGCTGTCGTTGATCTCGGCGGCGCTGCCTTCCTGTGCGCGGATGCAGCCGGCGAAGTAGCGGAAGTGGTCCGCAGCCAGCGGGATGTCGGCGTTGAGGGTTTCGCGCACCGGCTTGCCGTTGTCCCAGGTTTCGGTGACAGCCAGCAGTTCCAGGTTCTGTTCGATGCGGTCGGCGATCTTCAGCAGCACCAGCGAGCGGTCCTGCACCGAGGTGCGGCCCCAGGCGTCGGCGGCGGCATGGGCGGCGTCCAGCGCCTTGTCGATGTCTTCGGCGGTGGAGCGGGGGAATTCGGCGATGGGCTGGCCATTCACCGGCGAGGTGTTGGTGAAGTACTGACCCTTCACCGGCGGGACGAACTCGCCGCCGATGTAGTTGCCGTAGCGCGCCTTGAACGAAACGATGGCGCCTTCGCTACCGGGATGGGCATAACGCATGGTCGGATCTCCTGGGTCTTGTGCTTGTTGGGGAGGACGTTGAACAAGCGTAGAGCAAGGGCCGGGCCATGCCAGTGAAAGCCCCGCGCCGCTTGGGTTGCGGCGAATCGAGCCGGGCGCCGGAAATCGCCCTGTAACGCCCCTGGCACAGGGCTGGGTGACACTTTGTCCCGTATTCGTGACAGTCGTGACCTGACGGTCGGACAAGCGTTGCATTGGTTGGGCGCGTGGGGGATGCTGTCCTGCATTCCGACGAATTGTCTGACAAACAGTCGCAGGAATCCGGGGCTGCCTCCCCGTCCCCCAAGCGGAGAACAACAAGAATGCGCGCCAACGATTTGAGCCGCCACGCCCGCCAGGTCATGACCGTGGCCGAGGGCAAGGCCCACGCCGGAGCGCCCGGTGCGGACCCGTCCATCGCCCGCTCCTGGATGCGCTGCCTGGAGCAGTACCACCTCGACCCGGCGCAACCCATGGCGCCGACGGTGCTGGAACATGCGCGCATGCTCGAAGTCCGCGAGCACCATCGCCAGGTGCTGGAAATCGCCAGCGGCGAGATGAACAGCCTGCACCAGCAGCTCTCCGGCGCCGGCCATGCGGTGCTGCTCACGGACTCCCGTGGCGTCATTCTCAATTGCGTGAGTGAAGCCGCCGAGCGCCGCACCTTCGAGCAGGCCGGGCTGTGGCTCGGCGCCGACTGGAGCGAGGCGCGCGAGGGCACCAACGGTATAGGCACCTGCCTGGTGGAGCGCCAGGCGCTGACCATTCACCAGGACGAACATTTCCGCAGCCGCCACACCGGGCTGACCTGCTCGGCCAGCCCGGTGTTCGACCCGCAGGGCGAGTTGCTGGCGGTGCTCGACGTTTCTTCCGCGCGCCGCGACGTGTCGCGGCAGAGCCAGTTCCACACCATGGCGCTGGTCAACCTGTCGGCCAAGGCCATCGAGAGCTGCTACTTCCTGCGGCATTTCGAGGACCAGTGGCTGCTGCGCTTCCACCTGCAGCCGGACGGCCTCGGCCTGTTCAGCGAAGGCCTGCTGGCCTTCGGCGCTGACGGGCGAATCCGCGCGGCAAACCAGAGCGCGATCAACCTGCTCGGCAGCCGCCGTGACAGTCTCATTGGCCGCTCCCTGGAGCAATTCTTCGATTGCCGGCTGGACGACCTGTTCAGCCGCGCCGACCCGCAGCCCAATGCCAGTTGGCCGCTGCGCACCCACGCTGGCCGCACTCTCTATGCGCTGCTGCGCGGCCAGCGTCCCATCGCCGCCGCGCCGGTGCTGCCGCGTGCGCCGCTGGCGAAAGGGCTGTGCATCGACGATCCGCAACTGGCCCATGATTTCCGCCGGGCGCTGAAGGTCTATGCCCACGACGTGCCGCTGCTGCTGCAGGGCGAGACCGGCACCGGCAAGGAAGCTTTCGCCCGCGCCGTACACCTGGGTGGCGAACGTGCCGGCAAGGCTTTCGTCGCGCTGAACTGCGCGGCGATCCCCGAGACCCTGATCGAGAGCGAGTTGTTCGGCTACCGCGGCGGCAGCTTCACCGGCGCGCGCAAGGAAGGCATGCGCGGCAAGTTGCAGCAGGCCGACGGCGGCACGCTGTTCCTCGACGAGATCGGCGACATGCCGCTGGCGTTGCAGACACGCCTGCTGCGCGTGCTGGAGGAGCGCCAGGTAGTGCCCATCGGCGGCGAGCCGCAGGACGTCGATATCCGCCTGATCAGCGCCAGCCACCGTGACCTGGAAGCGCTGGTGGCCGCTGGGCAGTTCCGTGAAGACCTCTACTATCGCCTCAATGGTTTGGTCGTCGCATTGCCGCCGCTGCGCGAGCGCGAAGACCGCGGTGCGTTGCTCGATCATTTGCTGGCTGAGGAGAGCAAGGGCCGCTCGGTACGGCTGGACGACGACGTGCGCCGGCACCTGCTGGACTTCCCCTGGCCGGGCAACGTGCGCCAGCTGCGCAACGTGTTGCGCACGCTCTGTGCGCTGTGCGAGGGCGGACGCATCCAGATGGCGGACCTGCCGCCGGACCTGCGCCGTACTTCGGTTCCCGTTCTTGTCGCGGTACCGGTGAGCGAGGACGGCGGCGACACCCTCGGCGCCGCCGAGCGCGACGCACTGCTGGCGGTGCTGGAAGCGCAGCGCTGGCACGTCAGCCGCGCCGCGCAGCAGCTCGGCATCAGCCGCAACACGCTGTACCGCAAGCTCAATCGCCATGGCCTGAGCCGCAGGAGCCCCTCACCCTAGCCCTCTCCCCGAGGGAGAGGGGACCGTTCGGTGCAGGATGAAACTGTGGTGTCAGCCGGCGCGGCCAGCTCCCTCTCCCTGAGGGAGAGGGCTGGGGTGAGGGGGATGCACGGGAACGGCTATCCCGGGAAATGACTGCTGCTTTTCCTCATCCTTTGATCTGCGCCCCTCGATATCGGAAAGTGACTCGCTTCACCACCCACCGGGAACCGCCTCCCCACCTCGTCGTCTGATGCCCCGGCGGCGGGCCGCGCGGGGGCGCGCTGTGCTACTCTGCCGGCCATTCGAAGCGCCTGGAAAGGCTTGATTGCAGGAGTCTGCATGCATATCCACATCCTCGGCATCTGCGGCACCTTCATGGGCTCGCTGGCCGTCCTGGCCAAGGAGCTGGGCCACCGCGTGACCGGTTCCGACGCCAACGTCTACCCGCCCATGAGCACCCAGCTGCAAGCCCAGGGCATCGAGCTGATGCAGGGCTACGACCCCGCGCACCTGGAGCCGGCCCCGGACCTGGTGGTAGTCGGCAACGCGCTGTCGCGCGGCAACCCTGCCGTGGAATACGTCCTGAACAAGGGCCTGCCCTACGTTTCCGGCCCGCAGTGGCTGGCCGACCACGTGCTGCAGGGCCGCTGGGTCCTGGCGGCCGCCGGCACCCACGGCAAGACCACCACCAGCAGCATGCTGGCCTGGGTGCTGGAACATGCCGGCATGAGCCCGGGCTTCCTGATCGGCGGTGTGCCGCAGAACTTCGGCGTCTCCGCGCGCCTGGGCGGCACGCCGTTCTTCGTGGTCGAGGCCGACGAGTACGACAGCGCCTTCTTCGACAAGCGCTCGAAGTTCGTTCACTACCACCCGCGCACGGCGATCCTCAACAACCTGGAATTCGACCACGCGGACATCTTCCCCGACCTCGCCGCCATCGAGCGGCAGTTCCACCACCTGGTGCGGACCATTCCCGGTGAAGGCCTGGTCATCCACCCCACCTCCGAAACCGCGCTCAAGCGCGTGATCGACATGGGTTGCTGGACGCCGGTACAAACCACCGGCGAAGGCGGCCAGTGGCAGGCGCGCCTGCTCAGCGAAGACGGTTCGCACTTCGAGGTCCTCTTCGACGGCAAACCCCAGGGCACCGTGGACTGGGAACTGACCGGCCAGCACAACGTCGCCAACGCCCTGGCCTGCCTCGCGGCGGCCCGTCATGTCGGTGTGGTGCCGGAGCTGGGCTGCGCCGCGCTGTCGGCCTTCAAGAGCGTCAAGCGGCGCATGGAGAAGGTCGCCGAGGTCAAAGGCGTGACCATCTACGACGACTTCGCCCACCACCCGACCGCCATCGCCACTACTCTCGATGGCCTGCGCAAGCGCGTCGGTGATGCGAAGGTCATTGCCGTGGTCGAGCCGCGCTCCAATTCCATGAAGCTTGGCGCCCACCGCGACGGCCTGCCGGAGTCCGTGGTGCAGGCTGACAACGTGTTCTGGTACGCGCCGCCGAACCTCGGCTGGGACCTGGCCGCCACCGTGGCCGGCTCCACCGTGCCCACGCAAGTGTGCGATTCGCTGGACGCCATCATCGAGGGTGTGAAGGCCATCGCCACGCCGGGCACCCAGGTGGTGGTCATGAGCAACGGCGGTTTCGGCGGCCTGCACGGCAAGCTGGCCCAGGCGCTGGAGGGCTGAGCATGGCGGGAGCCGAACGCGTCACTCTTGCCATGACCGGCGCCTCCGGCGCCCAGTACGGCCTGCGCCTGCTCGACTGCCTGGTGCAGGAAGACCGCGAGGTGCACTTCCTCATCTCCAAGGCCGCGCAACTGGTGGTGGCCACCGAGACCGACGTGACCCTGCCGAGCAAGCCGCAGGCGATGCAGGCCTTCCTCAGCGAGTACACCGGCGCCGCGCCGGGGCAGATTCGCGTCTACGGCAAGGAAGACTGGATGGCCCCGGTGGCTTCCGGCTCCGGCGCGCCCAGCGCGATGGTGGTGGTGCCCTGCTCGACGGGGACGCTCTCGGCCATCGCCACCGGCGCCTGCAACAACCTGATCGAACGCGCCGCCGACGTGGCGCTGAAGGAGCGCCGCCAACTGATCCTGGTGCCGCGCGAGGCACCGTTCTCCAGCATCCACCTGGAGAACATGCTCAAGCTGTCCAATATGGGCGCGGTGATCCTGCCGGCCGCTCCGGGCTTCTATCACCAGCCGCAGACGGTGGACGACCTGATCGACTTCGTCGTCGCGCGCATCCTCAATCAACTGGGCATCCCCCAGGACATGCTGCCGCGCTGGGGCGAACACCATCTTGTCAGTGACGAATAAGCTCCTCGCCGCCCTGCTGCTGTTGCAACTGGGCGGTTGCGCCACCGTGAAGACCCTCAACGACAGCCGTCCCGGCGACCCGCTGATCTACGCCGGCACCCGGCTGGACTGGTATTCGCTGAATGGCGGCTGCTGCCCGAAGGATCATTTCGGCACCGACGCACCGGCCTATCCCGGCCTCGACCTGCCGGGCAGCGCGCTGCTGGACACCTTGCTGCTGCCGCTGTCGATCGCCGCGGAACTGGGGGTTGGCCTGCAGGTGTGGGGCGGGAACTGAGTCCGTTCAGGTAGGGGCGAGGAGTGGCGGATAACCTGGTCCAGGCTATCCGTCCGACAGACCTGGCTGCCGTGATGAGCGTTCAGAGAGAGACCTCGTAGGATGGGTGGAGCGAAGCGATACCCATCAATCACGATGACGGCTGCATGGGTATCGCTCCGCTCCACCCATCCTACAAAAGCGTTTTACGCCCTGCGGTTGTGGGGTTACTTGCCCAGCTTGCGCAACTCGTCCGATTCGACGACGCGGCTACCCTTGCCGGTTTCCAGCGCCAGGCGCCAGAGCGCGCGGGCCAGGGCGATGGCTTCGATGCCGTGCAGCTTGCCCGGCAGGATGCGCGCGAAGGGCGCGGCAAGCAGTTCGGCGAGGCGGATTTCCTCACGCTGACCCAGTAGCAGCGATGGCCGTGCGATGGTCAGCTGCGGCCAGCCTTGCTGACGCAGGGCATCCTCCAGCTCGCCCTTGACCCGGCTGTAGAAGATCGACGACTTGCTGTCCGCGCCCAGTGCGCTGACCACGATGTAGTGCCGCGCGCCGAGTGCCAGGCCGCGCTCGCCCAGGGCCAGCGGCAGGTCGAAGTCGACACTGCGGAAGGCCTCCTCGGAGCCGGCTTCCTTGAGCGTGGTGCCCAGGCAGCAGAACACCGTGTCCACCGGCTGGACCAGGTGCGGGATGAGCTCGGCCAGCGGGCCGATGGGGTTTTCCAGGCGCGAGTGCTCCGCCAGCTTCCTTCGGGCCGGAGCGATGACGCGCTTGACCGTGGGCTCGTTGAGTATGCGGTCGAGCAGATGTTCACCGGTCAGGCCGGTGGCGCCAGCTAGCAGGATATTCGTTGGTTTCGAGTACATCTGTGTTTCCCCTCTGACACACTTTCCAGCTTAGTTGCCACCCTGTCGTTTTGCCTGCGCATCGATATTGCCGAGCGCCAACTCTCCGTGCGACTGCTGCGCGCGCAGGGCCTGCCAGCGAGTAATGACCGCCTTCGGCGCCCAGAGTTGCGGCTCCGATGGTTCGAATTCTTCCTCTTTCTCGCGCTTGGCCACGGTAGCACTGGCCAGTGTGAAGGCCTGCTTGAGGTCGTCGGTCTGCTGGAGGGCCTTGGCAAAGAGCGCGTCGCCGAAGTAGGTGAAGTCGGCCTCCTCGGAACAGCCGAAGGACACCCGGTCGCTGCGTGCGGCGGTCATGATCAGGGTCTTGTCGTCCTTGAGCGCGGGGATGAAGCCACCGCTGTAGCAGGCGGAAATCACCAGCACCTTGTAGCGGTCCTTGAGTGGGGCGAGCAGGTTGGCCAGTTCGCTGGCCGGTAGGTCGTCGAGCTTGAGCCCCGGCATGTCCAGCACCAACTGGTGGTCGTGGGAGCCATGGCTGGTCAGGTAGATGAACACCAGGTCTTCCGGGCCGCTGCGTTCGGCGATGGTGCGCAGGGTGCGAGCCAGGGTTTCGCGGGTGGCCATGGGGCGGTCGGCGAGGTGGTCGCGATGGTTCACCAGGCGTACCACGCCGCGCGCGCCGAAGCGTTCGCCGAGCAGGTTGGCGACGTAGTCGGCCTCGCGCAGGAACACGCTCTGCTTGCCGTCGCCGCCGAGGCTGACGCCATAGAGTTCGATCGCCGGGGTGGATGGCGGGATGGCGGCCAGTTCCTTCTCCAGCAACGCGCCCTGTTCCAGCAAACCGACTTCCAGTGGATTGGGCAGCCGCTTGCCGGTGGCGTCCTGGCGCAGTTGTCCGGCATTCCAGACGCCTTTCTGCAGGCTGCCGTCGCTGCGGGTGAGGGTGCCTTCGCCCGAGTACTCGCCGCGGGCGAAGCCGCCGCTGTAGACCTGGCCATCGGAGCGCGTCAGCGTGCCCTTGCCGTCGAAGCGCCAGAAGCGGAACTCGCCCTGGTAACGGCTGCCGTCGGTGCCGATGAACTCGCCCGGCCCACTCAGCGCGCCAGCCTTGAAGCGGCCGAACCAGACATCGCCGTCGGCATTCTGGAAGCGCCCGGTCCCCTCGAACTGGTCGTTGCGGAACTCGCCGCTGTATTGGTCGCCCGCGTCGTCGCGGAAGATGCCCTTGCCCTCCAGCACGCCGTTCCTGAAGGTGCCGCTGTACTGGTTGCCGAGGCTGTCCCGACGGGCGCCTTCGCCGTTGGCCTCGCCCTTGGCGAAGGCACCCTGGTGGCGGGTGCCGTCGGCCTGTTCGAGGCTGCCCAGGCCTTCGTAGCGACCCTTGCGGAAACCGCCGCTGTAGGTGGTGCCGCCCTGGGAGAGGCGGCCTTCGCCGTCGAACTCGCCGCGCTTGAACTGGCCCTCGTAGACGCTGCCGTCGGCATATTGCAGGCGGCCGCGCCCTTCGAATATTCCGTTGCGGAACTCACCTTCGTAGCGTGTACCGTTGCCGTCGCTCCACTTGCCCTGGCCGCTCTGCAGGCCCTTGTCGAAGCCGCCCTCGTACCAGGCGCCGTTGCTGTAATCGAGCCGCCCCGGCCCCTGCAATTGACCGTTCACCAGCTCGCCGCGGTAGCGCGCGCCGTCGGGCAGGCGGGCGTCCGGTGGCGTCAGTGGTTCGCCCTCGCCGCAGGCAGCGAGGAACAGGACGAGGCTCAGGGGAAGGAGGTGGCGTGGCATCGGGAGGCTCGAATCGGCGGAGGGGCGCACTGGCAGTGTGACGCAAAAAAGCCCGCGGTCGCGGGCTTTTTTCTCATCGCTGCGAGCGGGCCGTCAGACGAAGCACAGGCTCAGCGATTCGGCGATGTAGGCCGGCTTGGGCAGGCCTTCGATCTCCAGGGTGCAGCGCGCCTTGATCAACCACTGGCCGGGGTTCTTCTCGGTGATGTCGGTGATGGTCACCTGCAGGCGCACG
Organism: Pseudomonas sp. AU11447; assembly: GCF_001672555.2. Taxonomy (NCBI): domain Bacteria; kingdom Pseudomonadati; phylum Pseudomonadota; class Gammaproteobacteria; order Pseudomonadales; family Pseudomonadaceae; genus Pseudomonas; species Pseudomonas sp. AU11447. Next base: position 49,926 of record NZ_LZDG02000062.1, read on the forward strand.
CGCGAATCCACCGGCACCGGCTGAATGAAACGCACGCTGTCCAGGCCGTAGTTGACCACCATCTTGGGGTTCTCCGGCAGGACCAGCAGGCCCTCGCAGAGTTTCGGGATCAGCGACAGCGACAGGAAGCCGTGGGCGATGGTACCGCCGAAGGGCGTCTTCTTCGCCTTTTCCGGGTCGACGTGGATGAACTGGTGGTCCTCGGTGCACTCGGCGAACTGGTTGATGCGCTGTTGATCGATGGTGATCCACTGCGAATGGCCCAGGTCCTTGCCGATGTAGTCCTTCAGTGCGCTTACGGGTACGAATGCCATGTTTCCTCCGGGGAATGCGTTGTTCTTCTAGTACGGCCTACGTGAAATCCGCCTGTAGATCAGCATGGCGCCCTGGAGCGGTCAAGCATTCATGCTTTGGGCGAATGCCGCGCCATAGCGGGCGCCGGGCGGGCATAATGTCGGCATATTGCGCTGGAGATGTTTCTGATGTTGCTACGCGGCCTGACCTGGCTGGTGCTGTTCCAACTGCTCGGCACGGGCCTGAATGCTCTCATCCTGCACATGATCCCCGGCCCGATCATTGGGCTGGTGCTGCTGTTCGCCTTCCTGGTGTGGAACGGCGAGGTGAGCAAGCCGGTCAACGAGGCGGCCGCCTCGCTGCTGCGCTACCTGCCGCTGTTGCTGGTGCCGGCGGCGGTCGGTGTTATGGCCTACGCGAAGCAGATCGCCGCGGACTTCTGGGCGATCGCCGGCGCGCTGGCGCTGTCGCTGCTGGTGTCCTTCGTGTTCGCCGGCTGGCTGATGCAGAAGCTCATCGACCGCCAGCGCAAGCAGAAGGAGGGTGCGTGATGTTCGACTGGCAAGGCGCGGTGAATTCCGTCATCCACCACCCGCTGTTCTGCGTTGGCGTCACCCTGGGCGCTTATCAGTTGGCGTTGGCCGCCTATGAGCGTACGCGCTGGGTATTCCTGCAGCCGGTGCTGGTGTCGATGCTGATCGTCATCGCGGTGCTGCTGGCGTGCGGCATCGACTACAGCGAGTACAGCAACAGCGCCAAGGTGCTGACCATCCTCCTCGGCCCCGCGACCGTCGCCCTCGCGGTGCCGCTGTTTCTCAACCTCAAGCGCATCCGCCAGCTGTTCTGGCCGACGCTGATTACCTTGCTGGTCGGCGGCCTGTTCGCCACCGCGCTGGGCATCGGCCTGGGCTGGCTGTTCGGCGTCGACCACGAATTGCTGATGAGCCTGGCGCCCAAGTCGGTGACCTCGCCCATCGCCATGCTGGTGGCCAGCCAGATCGGCGGCGTGGCGGCGCTGGCGGCGGTGTTCGTGCTGATCACCGGCGTGCTCGGCGCCATCCTCGGCCCGGAACTGCTGCGCCGCTTCGGCGTCCACCATCCGGCTGCGCAAGGCATGGCGCTGGGCATGACCGCCCACGCTGTGGGTACCTCCCGCGCCTTGCAGGAGGGCGAGGAATGCGGCGCCTTCGCCGCCCTGGCGATGAGCCTGATGGGCGTGGCCACCGCTGTGCTGCTACCGTTGGCGGTAGCGCTGATCGCCTGAGAGCCTGTTGACGATCTGCTGCGCGTCGGCCGTAGGGCATTGGCAAACGCCCTCAGATGCTCATTTACAGCAGTAAACTCCGCTCTTCAGGCACTGCCGCCTACTACGGCTCTAGCTCGCACGATCGTAAACAGGCTCTGATCGAAAATGGGAGTACCCATGAGTTTTCCGCTCTTCCCCCTCAATACCGTGCTGTTCCCCGGCTGCCGCCTCGACCTGCAGATCTTCGAGGCGCGCTACCTGGACATGATCGGCCGCTGCATGAAGCAGAACGGCGGGTTCGGCGTGGTGGCCATCGTCGAGGGCGAGGAAGTCGGCGATGCGCCGGAGCGCTACAGCCTGGTCGGCTGCGAGGCGCGTATCTGCGACTGGCAACAGCAGTCCAACGGCTTGCTGGGCATTCGGGTCGAAGGAGGTCGGCGCTTCCGCGTGCTCTCCGCAAACGTGCAGACGGACCAGCTGACGGTGGCTGAAGTTGAATGGCTGGACGAGCAGCCGAACCAGCCGCTGACCAAGGAACACGACGACCTTGCCGCGCTGCTCGAAGCGCTGTCCATGCACCCCATGGTGTCGGCGCTGGAGATGGGCGGCGAGGTCAATGGCCAACAGGAGCTGGCCTGCCAGCTCGCCTACCTGCTGCCCTTCGAACGCGACCAGAAGCAGGTGTTGCTGGAGATGGACGATCCCACCGTGCGCCTGGCGCGTATCCAGGTATTGCTGGAACAACTCCAGGGCGATTTCGTCGCCTGACGCAGCAGCTTTTGTAGGATCGAGGGGGGCGCCTAGCCCTTGCTCGCGAACCCGCCCAGCGCCGTCACCGCCGGTTAACTCTGTTCGCGAGCAAGCTCGCTCCTACAGAAATCGCCGTGCGGTGGGGCGTCCGGGATCTGCCCCGCCGCCGCGCAAAAACCATTGCGGATGAATCCGCTCCGACGTGACCTGAAACGACAAGGCCCGCATGTGCGGGCCTTGTGCATTCACGGGTTTGGCGAAGAGTCAGAACGAATCGCCCGGCACCCTTACCCAGCCTTCCATGAGGATGCGCGAGCTGCGGCTCATGATGGCCTTGGTCACGGTCCACTCGCCGTTCACCTGCTTCGCCTCGGCGCCCACGCGCAGGGTGCCGGAGGGGTGGCCGAAGCGTACGGCGCTGCGTTCGCCACCGCCGGCGGCGAGGTTCACCAGGGTGCCGGGAATGGCGGCGGCGGTGCCGATGGCCACGGCTGCGGTGCCCATCATGGCGTGGTGCAGCTTGCCCATGGATAGCGCGCGGACCAGCAGGTCGATGTCGCCGGCCTGGACTTCCTTGCCGCTGGAGGTGACGTAGTTTTTCGCCGGCGCAACGAAGGCAATCTTCGGCGTGTGCTGGCGGGTGGCGGCTTCTTCCGGGGTCTTGATCAGGCCCATGCGCAGGGCGCCGGCGATGCGGAATTTCTCGAAGCGTGCCAGTTGCTCCGGGTCGCCATTGATCGCTTCGCGCAGCTCGGCACCGGTGTAGCCGATGTCCTGGGCATTGACGAAGATGGTCGGGATGCCGGCGGTGATCATGGTCGCCTTGAAGGTGCCGATGCCGGGGACTTCCAGGTCGTCCACCAGGTTGCCGGTGGGGAACATCGAGCCGCCTTCGTCGCCATCGTCGGACGGATCGAGAAACTCCAACACGATCTCGGCGGCGGGGAAGGTTACGCCGTCCAGCTCGAAGTCGCCGGTTTCCTGGACCTGGCCGTTGGTGATCGGCACGTGGGCGATGATGGTCTTCTGGATATTCGCCTGCCAGATACGCACCACGCAGGTGCCGTTGTCCGGGATGCGCGACGGATCGACCAGGCCGGCATGGATGGCGAAGGAGCCGGCAGCGGTGGAGAGGTTGCCGCAGTTGCCGCTCCAGTCGACGAAGGCCTTGTCGATGGAAATTTGCCCGTAGAGGTAGTCGACGTCGTGATCGGGCTGGGTGCTTTTCGACAGGATCACGCACTTGCTGGTGCTGGAGGTCGCGCCGCCCATGCCGTCGATGTGCGCGCTGTACGGATCGGGGCTGCCGATCACGCGCATGAACAGCTGGTCACGGGCCGCGCCGGGCACCTGACAACGCTCGGGCAGGTCCTGCAGGCGGAAGAACACGCCCTTGCTGGTGCCGCCACGGATGTAGGTGGCGGGGATCTTCACTTGGGGTACGTGGGGCATGGGATTCGATCCTGAGTGCTTGTTGTAGGAACGAGGGGCGCCTAGCCCTTGCTCGCGAACCGATCCCCGCGGCGGGGGCAGTTCGCGAGCAAGCTCGCTCCTACAGGATGGGGACCGACCCGCCGTGCAGGCGGGCCGGCTGTTGCATCACGCTACCGCGCCTTCCAGGAAGTCCTTGGCGAAGCGCTGCAGTACGCCACCCGCCTTGTACACCTTTACCTCGGCGGCGGTGTCCAGGCGGCAGGTGACCGGGACTTCTACGACTTCGCCGTTGCGGCGATTGACCACCAGGGTCAGGTCGCAGCGCGGCGAAACGTCGCCCTTGATGTCGTAGGTCTCGGTGCCGTCCAGGCCCAGGGTCAGGCGCGTGGTGCCCGGCTTGAACTCCACCGGCAGTACGCCCATGCCCACCAGGTTGGTACGGTGGATGCGCTCGAAGCCTTCGGCGACGATCACTTCCACACCGGCCAGGCGCACGCCCTTGGCTGCCCAGTCGCGGGACGAGCCCTGGCCGTAGTCGGCGCCGGCGACGATGATCAGGTTCTGCTTGCGGTTCATGTAGGTTTCGATGGCTTCCCACATGCGCATCACCTTGCCTTCCGGTTCCACGCGGGCCAGCGAGCCTTTCTTCACTTCACCGTTGACCACGGCCATTTCGTTGACCAGCTGCGGGTTGGCGAAGGTGGCGCGCTGGGCGGTCAGGTGGTCGCCGCGGTGGGTGGCGTAGGAGTTGAAGTCCTCTTCCGGCAGGCCCATTTTCGCCAGGTATTCACCGGCCGCGCTGTCCAGCAGGATGGCGTTGGACGGCGACAGGTGATCGGTGGTGATGTTGTCCGGCAGAATCGCCAGCGGCAGCATGCCCTTGAGCGTGCGTTCGCCGGCCAGCGCGCCTTCCCAATACGGCGGGCGGCGGATGTAGGTGGACATCGGGCGCCAGTCGTACAGCGGGCTCTCGGCTTCCTGCACGCTGCCCAGGTCGAACATCGGGATGTAGACCTGCTTGAACTGCTCGGGCTTGACGCTGGAGGCGACGATGGCGTCGATCTCTTCGTCGGACGGCCAGAGGTCTTTCAGGGTGACCGGGTTGCCTTGACTGTCGGTGCCCAGCGGGTCCTGCTCGATGTCGAAGCGCACGGTGCCGGCGATGGCGTACGCGACCACCAGCGGCGGCGAGGCGAGGAAGGCCTGCTTGGCGTAGGGGTGGATACGGCCGTCGAAGTTGCGGTTGCCCGAGAGCACGGCGGTGGCGTACAGGTCGCGGTCGATGATCTCTTTCTGGATCACCGGGTCCAGCGCGCCGGACATGCCGTTACAGGTGGTGCAGGCATAGGCGACGATGCCGAAGCCGAGCTTCTCCAGCTCCGGCAGCAGGCCGGCTTCTTCCAGGTACAGCTTGGCGACTTTCGACCCAGGAGCGAACGACGTCTTCACCCACGGCTTGCGGACCATGCCCAGCGCGTTGGCCTTCTTCGCTACCAGGCCGGCGGCGATGACGTTGCGCGGGTTGGAGGTGTTGGTGCAACTGGTGATGGCAGCGATGATCACCGCGCCATCGGGCATCAGGCCTTCGGCTTCCTCGACCCGGCCGGACTCCAGCTTGGCTTCGTCGGCGATGCCGCGCTCGGCCAGTGCCGAAGTCGGCAGGCGGCGGTGCGGGTTGGACGGGCCGGCCATGTTGCGTACCACGCTGCCCAGATCGAAGCTCAGCACGCGCTCGTACTCGGCGGTCTTCAGCGCATCGCTCCACAGGCCGAGCGTCTTCGCGTAGTTCTCAACCAGCTCCACCTGCTCGGGCTCGCGGCCGGTGAGCTTGAGGTAGTCGATGGTCTGGCCGTCGATGTAGAACATCGAGGCGGTGGCGCCGTATTCCGGGCACATGTTGGAGATGGTCGCACGGTCGCCGATGGACAGGCTGTCCGCACCTTCGCCGAAGAACTCGACGTAGGCGCCGACCACGCGTTCCTTGCGCAGGAACTCGGTGATCGCCAGCACGATGTCGGTGGCGGTGATGCCGGGTTTGCGCTTGCCGGTCAGCTCGACGCCGACGATGTCGGGCAGGCGCATCATCGACGGGTGGCCGAGCATCACGGTCTCGGCTTCGAGGCCGCCGACGCCGATGGCGATCACGCCGAGGGCGTCCACGTGCGGAGTGTGCGAGTCGGTGCCGACGCAGGTGTCAGGGAACGCGATGCCGCCGCGTGCCTGGATCACCGGGCTCATCTTTTCCAGGTTGATCTGGTGCATGATGCCGTTGCCGGCCGGGATCACGTCGACGTTCTTGAACGCAGTCTTGGTCCAGTCGATGAAGTGGAAGCGATCTTCGTTGCGGCGGTCTTCGATGGCGCGGTTCTTCTCGAACGCGTCCGGGTCGAAGCCGGCGGCTTCCACGGCCAGCGAGTGGTCGACGATCAGCTGGGTCGGCACCACCGGGTTGACCTTGGACGGGTCGCCGCCTTTCTCGGCGATGGCGTCACGCAGGCCGGCAAGGTCGACCAGTGCGGTCTGGCCGAGGATGTCGTGGCAGACCACGCGCGCCGGGTACCAGGGGAAGTCGAGGTCGCGCTTGCGGTAGACCAGCTGCTCCAGCGAAGCCGTCAGGTCCTGTGGGTCGCAGCGGCGCACCAGCTGTTCGGCCAGTACGCGGGAGGTGTAGGGGAGTTTGTCCCAGGCGCCGGCCTGGATCGCCTCGACCGCCTCGCGGGCGTCGAAGTAATCCAGTGCGGTGCCGGGCAGGCGTTTACGGTAGTTGGTATTCATAGTTATTTACGGTCCTTGAGCGGCACGAACTTCAGGTCTTCAGGGCCTGTGTAGTTGGCGCTCGGGCGGATGATCTTGCCGTCGATGCGTTGCTCGATGACGTGGGCGGACCAGCCGGCGGTGCGGGCGATGACGAACAGCGGGGTGAACATCGCGGTGGGCACGCCCATCATGTGGTAGCTCACGGCGCTGAACCAATCGAGGTTGGGGAACATCTTCTTGATGTCCCACATGATAGTTTCCAGGCGCTCGGCGATGTCGTACATCTTGGTATTCGACTGCTCGTTCGACAGCTGGTGGGCGACTTCCTTGATCACCTTGTTGCGCGGGTCGGACACGGTGTAGACCGGGTGACCGAAGCCGATCACCACTTCCTTGCGCTCGACGCGGGCACGGATGTCAGCCTCGGCTTCATCCGGGTTGTCGTAGCGCTTCTGGATCTCGAACGCCACTTCGTTGGCACCGCCGTGTTTCGGGCCGCGCAGCGCGCCGATGGCGCCGGCGACGCAGGAGTAGATGTCCGAACCGGTGCCGGCGATCACGCGGGAGGTGAAGGTCGAGGCGTTGAACTCATGCTCGGCGTACAGGTTCAGCGAGGTGTGCATGGCACGCACCCAGGACTCGCGCGGCTTCTGCCCGTGCAGCAGGTGCAGGAAGTGGCCTCCGATGGAGTCGTCGTCGGTCTCGACGTCGATGCGCTTGCCGTTGTGGCTGAAGTGGTACCAGTAGAGCAGCGCGGAACCGAGCGAAGCCATCAACTTGTCGGCGATGTCACGGGCGCCCGGATGGTTGTGGTCGTCCTTCTCCGGCGACAGGCAGCCGAGCACGGATACGGCAGTGCGCATCACGTCCATCGGGTGGGCCGACGGCGGCAGGGTTTCCAGGGCGGCTTTCACGCCGGCCGGCAGGCCGCGCAGGGCCTTGAGCTTGGCCTTGTAGCCAGCCAGTTCGGCGACGTTGGGCAGCTTGCCGTGGACCAGCAGGTGGGCGATTTCCTCGAAGTCGCAACGGTTGGCGAAATCCAGGACGTCATAGCCGCGGTAGTGCAGGTCGTTGCCGGTACGGCCAACGGTGCACAGGGCGGTGTTGCCAGCGGCGGTGCCACTCAGGGCCACGGACTTCTTGGGTTTGAAGGCGGTGGTGGTTTCTGCGGTAGCGCTCATCGCGTGTCTCCTCATCAAATCCGGTTGCTTGTTCTTGTTCCGCCGGCACAGGCCGTGCGGTCGGTTCGAATCTGGTCGGCGGATAACGCCTGTGGCGTTATGCGCCCTACGGTGTTTCAGGTTCTGGCGTAGGGCGAATAACGCGAAGCGTTATCCGCCGTCACAGCCAATGGTGGATAACGCCTGGGGCGTTATGCACCCTACGATTCGTTCAGGCCGGGCCCGAACGATCGGGAAATCACTTCTTGCCGGCAGCGAACAGCGCATCGAGCTTCTGCTCGAAGGCGTGGTAGCCGATGCGGTCGTACAGCTCGGCGCGGGTCTGCATCAGCTCGATCACGTTCTGCTGATGGCCTTCCTCGCGGATCGCGGTGTAGACGGCTTCAGCGGCCTTGTTGGCGGCGCGGAAGGCGGACAGCGGGTAGAGCTGGATGGCCACGCCGACCGAGGCCAGCTCGTCGCGGGTGAACAGCGGGGTGGCGCCGAACTCGGTGATGTTGGCCAGGATCGGCACGTTCAGCGCATCGACGAAGCGCTTGTAGGTCGGCAGGTCGTAGGCGGCTTCGGCGAAGATCGCATCGGCGCCGGCCTCGACATAGCGCTGGCAGCGCTCGATGGCGGCGTCCACGCCTTCGGCCTGGATGGCGTCGGTGCGGGCGATCAGGAAGAAGTTCGGGTCGGTTTTGGCGTTGGCGGCGGACTTCACGCGGTCGACCATCTCCTGGGTGGAGACGATCTCCTTGCCCGGACGGTGGCCGCAACGCTTGGCGCCGACCTGGTCCTCGATGTGCGCGGCGGCGGCGCCAGCCTTGATCAGGCTCTTCACGGTGCGCTCGATGTTGAAGGCGCTGGGGCCGAAGCCGGTGTCGATGTCCACCAGCAGCGGCAGGTCGCAGACGTCGGTGATGCGACGCACGTCGGTGAGTACGTCATCCAGGGTATTGATGCCCAGGTCCGGCAGGCCGAGGGAACCCGCCGCCACGCCGCCACCGGAGAGGTAGATGGCCTTGAAGCCGGCGCGCTTGGCCAGCAACGCGTGGTTGGCGTTGATCGCGCCGATCACCTGCAGCGGCTTTTCTTCGGCAAGGGCTTCGCGGAAACGTTGGCCGGCGGTCTTGTAGCTCATTGTTCACCTCGTTCGTTGGCTGTCTTGGCTTGGGCGTCCAGGTAATGGCGCTCCATATTGCGTTTCGAGGCACCGATGTGACGGCGCATCAGCAACTCGGCCAGTTCGCCGTCACGGTCGGCGATGGCATCGAGAATCCGGTGGTGTTCGGCGAAGGCCTGGCGCGGGCGGTTGGGCGTCGCCGAGAACTGCAGGCGGTACATGCGCACCAGCTGGTACAGCTCGCCGCAGAGCATGCGGGTGAGGGTACGGTTGCCGCTGCCCTGGATGATCCGGTAGTGGAAGTCGTAGTCGCCTTCCTGCTGGTAGTAGCCACGGCCGGCCTGGAAGGCTTCGTCGCGCTCGTGGGTGTCGAGCACCCGGCGCAGTTCGTCGATCTCGGCCGGCGTCATGCGCTCGGCGGCCAGGCGGCAGGCCATGCCTTCGAGGGATTCACGGATTTCGTAGAGCTCCAGCAGCTCCTCGTGGCTGAGCGAGACCACGCGCGCGCCGACGTGCGGCACACGCACCAGCAGCTTCTGGCCTTCCAGGCGGTGGATCGCCTCGCGCAGCGGACCGCGGCTGATGCCATAGGTACGCGCCAGTTCCGGCTCGGAAATCTTGCTGCCGGGGGCGATGTCACCCTTGACGATGGCCGACTGGATCTTGCGGAACACGTGTTCCGACAGGGTCTCGCCGTCGTCGCTGGCAGGGGTAGGAAGAATCAGGCTATCGCTCATGGTGTCGACAATCTTCTTGATGTGCGGCGAAAGCTACCCCCGTAAACCCTCTGGGTCAATCGAGATCTGATGAATTGTCGACAATCGTCTAATGGGACGTTCGACGGATGCTTGCCGTGTGGCTGTCTCTGCTGCGAGCTGAGCGGGACGTGAGAGGATGTCGCCTGGCGCATCAGGGAGAAGGCCGTGACATTGAAAGGACGAACAGGCCGGGCAGCGGCCAGCATGGCTGGGTTCCTGCTGCTTGGCTGGGGACAGGCGCTATGGGGGCTGCATTCCTACCGGGACAACCTGCCGGCCGATCTGCGCGATGTCGGCCTGTCGGGCGAGATGCTGCCGCTGCTGCTGGTCTGGACGCCGCTCATCGCGCTGCTGGCCTGGGTACGCTGGCTCACCCCGGCCTGGCGTGCGTTGTTGTCGTCCGCGACGGCCCTGGCCGGCTGGTTCTGGGTAGACCTGTGCCTTTATGACAGCCGCGTGGCCAGTTGGAGTACCTACACTCTGGCGGAGCTGGCGATGGAAGTGGCGGTGGTATGTGCCTGGCCTCTGTCGCTGGCAACCTTGCTGAACCTGTTGGCCTGGAGCCTGCCGAGCCTGAGGAAGCGACATGATCCGAACCTGGTATGACCGCCATGCATTGCCCCGGCTGATCGATTTCGCCTGTGGCATGGGTGATGTGATGAAGCAGCGCTCGCTGCTGGTGCCCCGTGCGCGCGGCCGCGTGCTGGAGATCGGCATGGGCACCGGCCTGAACCTGTCGTTCTACGATCCGGCGAAAGTGTCGACAATCGTCGGCGTCGATCCGGCGGCGCAGATGCAGAAGCTCGCCCGCGAGCGCGCCGCGCGGATCGGCATACCGGTGGAGATGGTGGCGCTGGAACTGGGGCAGATCCGCGCCGACGCCGGCAGCTTCGACAGCATCGTCTGCACCTTCACCCTGTGCAGCATCCCCGATGCGCTGGCAGCGCTGAAGGAAATGCGCCGGGTACTCAAGCCTGGCGGCGAGTTTCTCTTCTGCGAACATGGCCTGGCGCCGGACGCTGGCGTGCGCGCCTGGCAGCATCGGCTGACACCGGTCTGGAAGCCGCTGGCCGGTGGCTGTCACCTGGACCGCGACATGCCGGCGTTGATCGAGTCCGGCGGCTTCCAGCTGCGCGAACTGAGCCAGGATTACCTGCCGGGCCCGCGGCCGATGACCTACGTCTATCGAGGCATGGCCGACTGATAGCGCGGCAGACGCTCGAGCAGCTCGATGCTCAGGATGTAGGCGCTGCGCAGGAACAGGTCTTCGGCATGCTGCACCAGGCCCGAGTCGGACTGGCAGTCATTCAGGCGCACCACGGTGGGGGCGTGGCCATCGCACAGGGCGACATAGTCGCCTTGGCTGATCCAGCCCTGGAGCACTGAGGATTCGCGATTGTGCGCGCGAACCACGACTTCGACCCTGAGATGTTCGTTCATTGCCACGGCGCCCGAAGGAAGGTGAAAAAAGAGGGGGCGAACCATAGCGTTCGCTCCGCGCAGCCTCCGTCAGGTTCTTCTGATCGAGCGGTGCGACTGTCCCTCTTCCCTCAGGCCACCCGCTCGGCCGGGGTGACATTGAGGATGTGCGAGCCGCTGAGGAACAGGTCCTGCACCGGGCCGGTCGGGCAGAGGCGGCTCTGGCAGTCGCCCAGGCGCACCTCGAAGGGCGCGCGACCGTTGCGCAGGGCCAGGTAGTCCTCGCGGCTGATGCGGCCGTGGAGGATGCGTTGCGGGTGGTAGGGAGACCAGGTCTGCACATCGACCCAGAGACTGTCGGGAGCGTGGTTCATGGCGGTGGTCCGGCCGTTTGCAAAAGGGCGAGTACTCTAGACAGCGGACCAGCGCCAAATTCATCAGGGTCTTCCGAGATATTTGTAGGAAATTATGTTGCTCTGACCGAAGGCATCGCTTCAGGGCAAGGCCCGGTAGGCTTCGGCCCAGACTTGGGCGAAGTCCTCGAAGCGTGTTGCCGTGGTATTGGTCGGAGAGCGCGCTTCCTGCGCCCGTACGCGTCCGCTGCTGATCGCCTCGCCCAGTTCGGCGTAGCAGGCGGCGACGCTGGCGGAGTAGCCGGCCTCCTGCAAGGCGCCGCTCAGTTCCTGCGGCGACACCGCCACGTAGGGCAGCTCCGGGCGGCCGATGGCTGCGCCCAGCAGGCGGGTCGCCTCGGCATAACTGATATCGCGCTGGCCGAGCACCTCGCGGGTCAGCACGCCCTGCCAGCTACGGTCCAGCAAGGCATGGCTGGCGGCATCGGCGACATCTCGCGTGGCGACCATCGGAACTGGCACATCCGCTGCCACCGCATCGCTGTAGCAGTCGTACGCGCGGACGATCTCCAGCGCGCCGTACAGGTTCTCGAACATCGCGCCGGAGCGCAGCATCAGTACATTCACCCCCGGGGGCAGCTGGCGCAGGCGCTGCTCCTGATCGTGCATGCTGATGATCGGTCCGGTGCCGGAGGCCACCTCGGCGCCCACACTGCTGAGGAATACCACCCGGCGTACAGCGCTGGCGCGAATGGCCTGGAGTATCGCTTCCCCCTGGGCGGCCTGCTGGTTGCGGTAGTCCTCGGTGTCGGGCCCGTAGGCGAGCAGGGTGTAGACCGCGTCGGCGCCGCGGAAGGCTTCGGTGAGGAAGGCGGCGTCATGCGGCTCGCCTACGGCAACCCGGGCCCCGGCGGCGGCCAGTGGCGCCAGTCGCTCGGCGCTGCGGCCGAGGGCGCGGACGGGCACGCCGGCATCCAGCAGGGTCTGGCAGATTCTCGAACCGGTGCGGCCGGTGGCTCCCATTACGGTGATCATGGCAGTGTCCTCGCTTTGGCCGTCCCGCGGCGCCCGCCGTGGGTTCGTTGGCCTGGAGTGAAGTGTCCGGCTGAATGCCTGGACGGTTAATGCCGGAAAGTCGCTGTGTCATGCTCATTCGTCCAGAAGTGCTGGACGTCGTCGCGGCACCGGATCAGCCTCAAGACCATGACAGCTCCTGCCGCCACTCCGGACCTCACCGACGCCTGGGCCTCCACCGATCCCCTGGGCGAGGCCCTGCATTTCCTGCGCATGAGCGGCACCTTCTACTGCCGCTCGGAGTTCACCGCGCCGTGGGGGCTGGACCTGCCGGCCATGCCGCAGTGCCTGATGTTCCATGTGCTCACCGTTGGCGAATGTTGGCTGGAGGCCGCGGGCGACTTGCCACGCCGACTGGCGCCGGGCGACCTGGTTCTGGTACCCCATGGCGAAGGGCATCGGCTGGTGAGTTCGCCGGGCGAATCGGCGGCGGGGCTGTTCGAGCTGCCGCGTGCCTATGCCAGCGACCGCTATGAAGTGCTGCGCCAGGGCGGAGGAGGCGAGCCAACGGCGATGATCTGCGGCGCGGTGCGCTTTGACCATCCCGCCGCGCTGCAACTGGTACGCCTGCTGCCACGCGTGCTGGAAGCGCAGGTGCGTGAGCCCAGCCAGCGTGACTGGCTGATGAGCACATTGCAGTTGATGGAGAGCGAGGCTCGGGCCATGCGCCCCGGCGGCGAGACGGTGATCACCCGCCTGGCCGACATCCTGGTGATCCAGGCCATTCGCGCCTGGATCGAGCAGGACCCCGCCGCCCAGTCAGGCTGGCTCGGCGCCCTGCAGGATCGCCAATTGGGCCGCGCACTGAGCCTGATTCACCGCGAGCCGGCGCGGGACTGGAGCCTGCCGGCGCTGGCGGATGCGGCGGCCATGTCGCGCTCCGCCTTTGCCGCACGCTTTGCCGAGAGGGTCGGCATGCCGCCCATGCAGTACGTCACCCGCTGGCGCATGCACGTGGCGCTGAGTTGGCTGCAGGAGCGCGAGATCGCGGTGGCGGAGCTGGCCGAGCGCCTCGGCTACCAGTCCGAGGCTGCGTTCAGCCGGGCCTTCAAGCGCTGCATAGGCACGTCGCCCGGTAGCATCCGCCGGGCCTGAGCCTGCGCATCCGGGCGACTGGTGCCCTCCTTGCCACCTGATGCGGGTGGTCTCTGCTCCCTTGCGGCAACCGTAGGGTGGCTGTGGTCCTTTCGCCGTCTGGCGCTCATCACACGCTTTCCCTGCGCCATCCCTGCATGGCGCCTTTCTTCCGCAGGAGTCTGTCGATGTCCCGTCGCTGCATTCATTCGCTCCGCATGCTGCCATTTTCCGTCGCGCTCGCCCTGTGTGGCAGCCTCGCCCAGGCAGCCACGCCCGTGCCGGCCTGGCCCGCCAGCAATGGCTACCTTGCCAGCTCGTACAACAACCAGACCCACTGGAACGATGCCGCGACTGACAGCATCAGCTTCCCCGTGGCGCGCGGCGACTACGAGGTCACGCCCGAGTCGGTACAACTCCTGCCCAGCGAGGGAGTCGGCCTGCCAGTCTTCGCCGACACCGTGGATGGCAAGATGGTGTACTACTGGTGGTCAGGCTATGCGCTGCGCAAGGTGAGCCTGGAGGGCGGCAAGCTGACCGAACTCGCGCGCATCGATGTGCCGGTCAAGTTGCCGAACTACAAGCCGGTGAGCGCCGAGCAGCGTGTCGAGCAGGCCAAGTCCGTGCAGAAGTTCCTCGACGCCAAGGACGAACAGGGTCTGCTCGACTACCTCAAGTCGCAGCCCAACCGCATGCTCACCGCCGCGGCCGACCAGCCGGCCAATGGCTCGGTCTATGCGTTGCTCACCCACGAAGGCGCCTTCGTCGGCTGTAACGGCCGCCAGGTGTTCCGTATCGATCAGGTCGATGCCAAGCGCGCGGATTCGGCGATGAAGCTGGGGACCGTCAGCGCGATCCCGCCGAGCCTGTTCGACAATGAGAAGGTGAAGCGCGGTACGAACTTCCCGGTCGACATGATGTTCGGCATGAGCATGAGCTACAACGGCTACATCGTGGTCAACACGCTGGGCGGCAAGATCATCACGCTGAATCGCGAGACGCTCCAGGTGATCGATACCTACGCGGTGGCCGGCAACGACGAGCTGTTCCTCAACAGCTTCGCCACCGGCCCGGAAGCGGACGGCGGGGCGATCTACGTTGCCTCGAACACGACGATGTACCGTCTGGTGGTGGACAAGGACGGCAAGATCCACGATGACGAAGCGCACGGCGCCTGGCAGGCAGGCTACGAGCGCGGCATCCGCATGCCGGCACCGAAGATCGCCGACGGCACTGGCTCGACGCCGACGCTGATGGGTTTCGGTCCGAACGAAGACAAGCTCGTGGTGATTACCGACGGGGCGAAGAACATGAGCATGGTCGCGTTCTGGCGTGACCAGATCCCGGCAGGCTGGAAGCAGAAGCCCGGTACCGCCAGCCCGCGCATCGCGGACCAGTTGAAGGTGAAGATCCCGGGTACCGATACGGTGCAGTCCGAACAGTCGGTTGCGGTGTATGGCGACTACGCGTTCGTCGTGAACAACATCCGCACCGCCACCCAGAAGACGCTCGACCCGAATTCCTACTATGTGAACCTTCTGCTCGGTGCCACGCGCCCCGGGCCGACCGGCGTCGCGTCGTTCCGCTGGAACAACCAGGAGCACCGTTGGAAGCAGCTGTGGGCGCGCAATGATGTTTCGTCGATTTCAGTCGTGCCGATGATTTCCGGCCAAGGCCACATGGCGATCATCGACGGCTACTTCAGCAAATCCTGGAACGACCGTCATCACATCGGCATGGACCTCGACACCGGCAAGACGGTGCTGTCCATCCGCGAAGGCAGCGACCCGATCTACAACGGCATGTATTCGCCGATCAAGGTCGATGCGCAGGGCAACATCTTCTATGGCACCGCCTTCGGCCTGCTGCACCTGGATACCAGCAAGATGAAGCGTAGCGACCTGGCGACCACTCGCTGACTCCATCTCGGGCGTTGCGCCCGAGCCGTGCCTTCTCGCAAGCCCGTTCCCAGGAACGGGCTTGTGGTTTCTGCCTCATCCCTTAAGCGGGATGGCGGAGCGAGGGCCTGCAACGATCAGAGCTGGATGTCGTCGCGGATCAGGACACAGGTGCAGCCGTCTTCGTCTTCGCGCCAGTCGTGGAGGAAGTACATCTGGATCTTGCCGGCGTCCATCACCGCCAGGTAGTCGCCGACTTCCGGAACGAAGAAGCCCGAGGTGCCCGGTTCAGCTTCGCATTCGATGCGGACGCTGAAGAACAGTGCCGGGTCGGCGTCGTCGAAGAACTCCTCGCGCTCGGCAGCGTCCCACTCGGTGGGCGCCTCGAAGGGGCCGATGAACAGCACCTTGGCGTCGCCCATGTCCAGTTCTTCGGCGTCAGGATCGTTGTCGTCAGGGCGGTAGACGGTGGCGTCCAGCGCCTTGGCGTCGGCGAGGATGGCACGGCGCGCGGCCATGCGCTGCTGCGGGTCGACGCCGGCGTCGGCGCAGAGCTGGTTCCAGAGGGTTTCGGCTTGGGTGGACATGGTGGCTCCCGCTCGTGCGACCGTTTCAAAGGTGGGTAGTGTCCGGGACGGGGCGGCGCAGATCAATGGGAGCGTCTCGCCGCATAACGTCAGTCCTGTGCCCAGGATTTGGGGCTGCCCCCTCCCTGAGGGGAGAGGGCGGGGGAGCGGGAAGCCACCTGCGCGGATTCACTGGGCAAAAGCTGCTGTCAACAGAGAGACTTTCGAGCGACTCACTCGCCCTTCAGGCCGTACTTCTTCACCTTGTCGAACAGCGTGGTCTTGGCCATGCCCAGGGCGTGGGCGGCCTGGCTGAGGTTGCCGGCGTGGCGCTCCAGGGCGGTGGACAGCAGGCTCTTCTCGAAGGCTTCCACGGCTTCGGCGAAGCGCGGCTCGCCGGCGTCCGGGCCAAGGTTGCCGCCGGCCAGCACCGGCAGGCCGAGGGCGAAGCGTTCGGCGACGTTGCGCAGCTCGCGCACGTTGCCCGGCCAGTCGTGGGCCATCAGCGTGGCGGCGGTGGCATTGTCGATGTCCGGCGCCGGGCGGTCGAAGCGCAGCGAGGACTGCTGCAGGAAGTGCTCGAAGAGCATCAGGATGTCTTCGCGGCGCTCGCGCAGCGGTGGCAGGTTCAGGGTGATGACGTTGAGGCGGTAGTAGAGGTCGCTGCGGAAATTGCCTTCGCGGCCCATGGCGGCGAGGTCGGACTTGGTCGCGGCGATCACCCGGCAGTCCACGCGGATCAGTTCGTTGGAGCCCAGGCGTTCCAGCTGCTGTTCCTGCAGCACGCGCAGCAGCTTGATCTGCAGGTTCAGCGGCATGCTCTCGATCTCGTCGAGGAACAGGCTGCCGCCGTCGGCGTGCTCGATCTTGCCGATGCGGCGCTTGCCGGCGCCGGTAAAGGCGTGGGCCTCATGGCCGAAGATTTCGCTGTCGATCAGGCTTTCCGGCAGGCCGCCGCAGTTGAGCGCGACGAAGGGCTTGGCCTGGCGCCGGCTGTAGTCGTGCAGGCAGCGCGCGACCAGTTCCTTGCCGGTGCCGGTCTCGCCTTCGATGAGTACGTTGGCCGACGTGTCGGCGACGTTGGCGATCAGCTCGCGCAGCGCCTGCATGGCCGGCGAGCGGCCGATCAGCCGGCTTTCCAGGGCCTGCTTGCCGGCGAGCTGGCGGCGCAGCTGGCTGACTTCGCGGGTCAGCGCGCGCTGGGCCAGCGCGCGGCGCGCGGTGTCCACCAGCTTCTCCGGGGAGAAGGGCTTCTCCATGAAGTCATAGGCGCCGTCGCGCATGGCCTTGACCGCCATGGCGATGTCGCCATGGCCGGTGATCAGCACCACCGGCAGGCTGGGGTCGCGCTCTTTGAGCTTCTCCAGCAATTGCAGGCCGTCCATGCCGGGCATGCGGATGTCGCTGACGACGATGCCGGGGAAGTCGGCGCCGACTTTCTTCAGCGCTTCCTCGGCGCTGCCCACGCTGTCGGTCTCGATGTCTTCCAGGGCCAGTGCCTGCTGGCAGCCGAGCCGTACGTGCGGGTCGTCCTCGACGATCAGGACGCGCAGGGATGGATCGCTCATGCGGGTGTCTCCAGGGCGGGCAGCAGCGGCAGGTGCAGCTCGAACGCGGTGCCGCCGGTTTCCGGGTAGGCCACGCCCAGGGAACCGCCGGCGGCGGTGGCGAGGCTGGCGGAAAGGGTCAGGCCCAGGCCCAGGCCGAGTTCGCCGGGCTTGGTGGTGAAGAAGGGTTCGAACAGGTGCACGCGGGCGTCCGGCGGAATGCCGGGTCCGTTGTCGCGCACCACGAGGCGGTAGTGATCGTCACCTTCGATGCGTCCTTCCAGCCAGAGCTGGCGGTCGTTCTGGCCGCTCATGGCGTCGAGGGCGTTGGCGATCAGGTTGACCAGTATCTGTTCCAGGCGCGTCTGGTCGATGGCCAGGTGCGCATCGGGGTAGTCGCGGTGCAGGGTTACCGGCACTTCGGAAAGCCGCCCCTGCAGCACCATCACGGCGGCGTCCACCGCCTTGCCCAACGTCGCCTGGCCGTGATCGTCGGCGCGCCGGGCGAAGGCGCGCAGGCTGGCGGTGATGCGGCCCATGCGGTCGACCATCTCGGCGATGGCTTCGAGGTTGCTGCTGGCGACGTCCAGCTTGCCGCGTTCGAGGAAGCGCACGCTGTTGCTCGACAGGGTGCGCAGTGCCGCCAGCGGCTGGTTGAGTTCATGGGCGATGCTGGTGGACATCTGCCCGATCACCGCCAGCTTGCCGGCCTGTACGAGGCGGTCCTGGGCCTTGCGCAAGGTGTCCTCGGCCTGGCGGCGCTCGCGGATCTGTTCGCGCAGGTGCTGGTTGCTGGCGCGCAGGTCGGCGGTACGCTCGGCGATGCGGCGTTCCAGCGCATTGTTGGCCTGCTCCAGTGCTTCGCGGGCGGCGAGGCGGGTGGCGATGACCTTGCGCCGCTCGTTCCAGGCGATCAGCAGGAAGGCGAACAGGGCGAAGCCGGCGGCGGCGAGCATGCCGTGGATCATCGCTTCGCGACGCAGGTCAGCCAGCGGGGTGAGCAGGGTGAAGTTCCACGGCGTATCGCTGAGCTGACGCGTCTGCATCAGGTAGCTGAGCGGCTTGTGGCTGTCGGCGTGCTCGCCCGGTGGGAAGCTGATTTCCTCGACGCCTTCGCCCAGCGGGCGGCGCGCCAGCGGCTGCCATTCATTGAGCGCCCACCAGTAGTACTGCAGGCTGCGGGCCAGGCGCTCCTTGTCGGCATCGCTGAGCGGGCGCACGGCCTTCAGGCGCAGGGTCGGGTCGCTGGAAAGGATGATGATGCCGTTCTCGTCGCTGACGAAGGCCTGCAGTCGGGCCCTTTCCCAGCGCTCCTCCAGGGACTCCATCTTCACCTTGACCACCGCCACGCCGACGATCCTGCCGCCATGTACCAGGCCGTGGGCGAGGTAGTAGCCGGGCTCGCCGGTGGTGCTGCCAATGCCGTAGAAACGACCGGGGCGGCCCTGTACGGCTTCCTGGAAATAGGCGCGGAAGGACAGATCCTCCCCCAGGTAGCTGTCGGCGTCCTGCCAGTTGCTGGTGGCCAGCACACGGCCGGAGGTGTCCAGCAGGTAGACGGCGCGGCTGCCGGCTCGGCGGTTGAGGCCTTCCAGGTAATGATTGACGCGGTCGCGGTGCAGCGGTGTCGGGTCCACCAGCAGGCGGCTGACGCTGCCTTCGAGCTCCAGCAGGCTGGGCAGGTAGGTGTAGCGGCTGATCTCGCTTTCCACGCCACGGGCGTGCAGTTCCAGCTGGCGCTCGCCGGACTCGATCAGGCTGCGGGTGCCGGCGCCTTCGCTGATCAGGTAGCCGCCGTAGCCGAAGCCCAGGGTGAGCAGGAGCAGCAGGAAGGGCAGCAGGTAGTTGCGCACGAGGCGTGGCTTCACGGTGAGCGGCGGCGGCAATGGGCTGGAAGCGCATTGCAGCACAGTCGTCGGGGCCGAGCCAGCCCAACGCCGGGGGGCGGCGATGGACTGGCTCGGGTACCACACGGTGCGTCTGCCGGGGCTTAGGGTTTGACCACCATCCCGACGCCGCGGCCGCGCGGATCGGAGGCGGTTTCCAGTGCCTTGCCGTTCACACGGATGGCCTGGATGTCACCCATGTTCCAGCCCTGGTCTTCCAGGGTGTAGCCCATGGCCTTGAGCTCGTCGGCGACCTTGCCGGTGAGCGGTGCGTACGCGTCGTAATAGATGGTGTCTTTCGGCAGCAGTTGGTGATGCACACGCTGCGCGGCCACGGCCTTCTCCAGGGGCAGGTGGAAGTCGTAGACGTTGTTCAGCACCTGGAAGATCGAGGTGAAGATCCGCGAACCGCCGGGCGTGCCCAGCACCAGGCTGACGTGGCCGTCGCGGGTGACG
>NZ_LZDG02000063.1:0-17704 GCF_001672555.2 Pseudomonas sp. AU11447
AGAGGGWATTTTTCGCCCCAAGCGAAAAACCGGATGTCCGGGGCAAGACTTTTTGGTTCCTTTTGGGGCGTTTGCCAAAAGGGACTCGCCCGTGGGGGCGAAACAAGAAGTCCGCGCACACGCCAAAGCGACGCGGGCAACCCAGGCGCGAGGCAAACATATCGCGGACAGAGTCCGCTCCCACGCAGGCACAAGCGCCCGAGTTGATCCGTAGACTGTGCCCCGCAACACCCACCCTCTCCGCCCGTACCCGCAGCCACTCGACACCACCGCCCCGCTCAGGGATAAAGGCTCCACTTCGCGCACTTGGAGTGAGCCATGCGTTTCCCCTCGATGACCGCCCTGCGCGTGCTGGACGCCGTCGCCCGCCTGGGCAGCCTGTCCGGCGCGGCCAGCGAGCTGAGCCTGACCCGCAGCGCTGTCAGCCACCAGTTGCACAGCCTCGAAGACTGCCTGGGCATCCCGCTCACCGAGCGAGTCGGCCGCGGCATTGCGCTGACCTACCACGGCGAATGCTTCGCCCGCGAAACCCAGCGCGCCCTGGCGATCCTCAATGAGGCGCGGCGCTTCGCCAACGCCGAGGAGGTCTCCGGCCGCCTGTGCGTGAGCTGCACGCCGGGCTTTGCCACCTACTGGCTGTGCCACCAGATCGGCAAGTTCCAGCGCGCCCACCCGCAGGTGGAGCTGAACCTGGTCTCGCCCCGCGTCCCCGACGACGTCAGCGACCGTGACGTCGACCTGTTCATCGCCTACGGCGTGGGCGACTGGCAGGACCTGCACGTGGACCTGATCGCCACCCTGGACACCTTCCCGGTGTGCAGCCCGTCGCTGATCAACTCCGTCGGCGGCCTCGACTCGCCGGAAGACCTGGCCAGCCTGCCCTTCCTGCACATGGTCGATCACTCCGACTGGCTGCTGTGGACCGCCGCCGCCGGGGTGAAGAACCTCAATGTGCGCAACGGCATCGTCTTCTCCGACGCGCACCTGGTGCAGTCGGCGGCCATCGCAGGCCAGGGCGTGGCCATGGGCGATGCGCTGGTCAGCGGCGACGCCATGGCCAAGGGGCAGTTGGTGCGCCTGTTCAACGTCGCCATCGAGCCGCCCAACCGCTACTACTTCGTCACCGACCCGGCCAAGTCCGAACGCCCCGACGTACGGGCCTTCAAGGCGTGGATGAAGGCCGAGCTGCGGATGTCCGAGCAGTTCCGCCAGAATGCGCGTCATGCGTTGATTGGTGAGTGATTTCGAACAATGAGGGCAAAAAAACGCGATTGAAGCGAAGAGAGATTTGACAATACTGCGTTAAAAAAAGGCCGCTGATTTTTACCTGATCCTCACCCGGCGGCTGCTCGAACAAGAACAAGAAATCGAGGTAAGTGCAGTGGAGCGACAGCCCCAACTCCGTGCCATCGGCATCGGCAAGAGCTACGGAAGTTTCAACGCGCTGGATGGCGTGAACATCGACGTCCAGCAGGGTGAGTTCCTCACTCTCCTCGGCCCGTCGGGCTCCGGCAAGACCACCTTCCTGATGATCCTCGCCGGCTTCCAGGACCCGTCCCGTGGTCGTCTGGAGGAAGGCGGCGCCGACATCACCAAGCGCCCCGCCGAGAAGCGCAACTTCGGCATGGTGTTCCAGGGCTACGCCCTGTTCCCGCACATGAGCATCGAGGACAACGTCGCCTTCCCGCTGAAGATCCGCGGGGTGAAGGCCGAGGAACGCAACCGCCGCGTGCGCCACATGCTCGAAGTGGTCGGCCTCGGCGAGCACCTGGGCAAGCGCCCGGGCGAGCTTTCCGGCGGCCAGCAGCAACGCGTGGCCATCGCCCGCGCCCTGGTCTTCGAACCAGACATGCTGCTGCTCGACGAACCGCTCTCCGCCCTCGACAAGAACCTGCGCGAGCAACTGCAGGCCGAACTGCAGCGCATCCACCGCCAGGTCGGCACCACCTTCGTCTTCGTCACCCACGACCAGAACGAAGCCCTCGCCCTGTCCACCCGCATCGCCATCTTCAACCGTGGCCAACTGGCCCAGGTCGACGCGCCTGAGATCATCTACAACCAGCCGAACAACCGCTTCGTCGCCGAATTCCTCGGCAAGATGAACCTCTTCCCGCTGAGCCAGGTGGGCCGCGCCGGCGAGCTGGCCTGCGGGCGCTTCGGCGAGGCCGAACTGCGCGCCAGCTACTCCCCCGCCCTGCAGGCCGACGCGCCGCTGCTGGCGGTACGCCCGGAGCACATGCAACTGCACAGCGCACCGCCACAGGTGAACGGCCACAACGTGGTGCAAGCCGTACTGACCGCCAAGACCTACCAGGGCGCCAGCACCGAGCTGTGCCTGGGTGCCGGCGCCGAAGGCAAGTTGCCGATGAGCCTGGCCGTACACGCCGACCATCAGGCCTCACGCCTGGAGCATGGCTCGAAGGTCTGGCTGAGCTGGCCCATCGAGAAAAGCCTGCTGCTGGCCTGAGCCGCCGAACGCGTTAGTCCCCTTTTCGCCATCCCACCTGATCGGGAGCTGCCCCCATGTTCAATCCCAAAGAGTTCAATCCGCACCAGCAAGACTGCATCGAAGTCCTCATCGAAAAGACCCGTCGCGGCCAGATCGACCGCCGTACCTTCCTCAAGGGCATGGGCCTGATGGCCGCCCTGCCGCTGGCCCTGCGCAACGGCGTGAGCTTCGCCGCCGGCGACAAGCCGCTGGTGGTAGTGAACTGGGGCGGCGACGCCATCAAGGCGTTCGGCAAGGCCTGGACCGAGGGCTTCTCCAAGGCCACCGGCATCCCGACCAAGATCGACGGCAGCGGCCCCACCGAGGGCGCCATCCGCACCCAGCTGTCCAGCGGCCGGGTGAGCTGGGACGTGGTCGACGCGGAAAGCTCGATCCTGCAGAACCTCGGCAAGGAAGGCCTGGTGCAGCCGATCGACTACAACGTCGTGTCCAAGGACAAGGTGCTGCCCGGCTTCGCCTACGAATACGGCATCGCCGATTACATGCTCAGCTACGTGATCGCCTATGACAGCGAGCGTTTCGGCGACAAGGCGCCGAAGACCTGGGCGGACTTCTGGGACGTGAAGACCTTCCCCGGCAAGCGCACGCTCTACAAGTGGATGAACGGCATGCTCGAAGCCGCGTTGCTGGCCGACGGCGTGGCGCCGGACAAGCTCTACCCGCTGGACGTGCCGCGCGCCATGAAGAAGATCGAGGAGCTGAAGCCCCACGTACTGGCCTTCTGGGGCTCGGGCGCGGAAACCCAGCAATTGCTGATCGAGGGCGAAGTCTCCATGGGCGCAATCTGGAACACCCGCGCCCAGGTGATCACCGAGGACAGCGAAGACCGCATCAAGTGGACTTTCGACAATGCCCTGCTGGGCTGCAGCAACTGGGGCGTGCTCAAGGGCAACCCGGCCGGCACCGAGGCCGCGATGAAGTTCATCGCCTACGCCCAGGACCCGCAGTCCCAGGTCGAGCTGTTCAAGATGTTCGGCAACGGCCCGGCCAACCCCGCCGCCGCCGCGCTGATCCCCGAGGACCGCAAGCACCTCAACTGCACCGATCCGGCAAACCTGCCCAAGCAGATCATGCTCAGCCACGAGTGGTACACCGACCACTACGCGGCGACCCTGGAGCAGTACCTGACCCACATTTCCAAGTGACGCGGAGCGCAGGTCATGGCCGATAACGCCCCCTCGCGGCTGAAGCTGGGCGCCCTGCTGCTGCCACTGCCGATTGTCCTGTTCGTGTTCTACGTACTGCCCTTCCTCGGCGTGCTCGGCTGGAGCGTGACCCTGCCGGAGCCCGGGATCGAGCAGTACCAGCGGATCATGACGGACCCGGCGATCCACGACGTGCTCTGGCGGACCTTCCGCCTGTGCACCACGGTCAGCGTGATCTCCCTGGTGATCGCCTACCTGATGGCCTACTGCTGGGTCTACAGCCCGCCGTTCTGGCAGCGCGTGGTGGAAATCTGCGTGTTCATCCCGTTCTGGCTGTCGGTGCTGGTGCGTGCCTTCGGCTGGCTGATCGCCCTGCGCAGCAACGGTCTGCTCAACGACTGGCTGCAGTACCTGGGCATCACCAACGAGCCCTTGCAGCTCACGCGCAACGAACTGGGCGTGGTGATCGGCATGGTCCACTTCATGGTGCCCTTCGCGCTGTTCCCGCTGGTCTCGACCATGCGCCGCCTCGACCCGCGCGTGCTGCTCGCCGCGCGCGGCCTGGGCGCCGGGCAGATGCGCACCTTCTGGAGCATCTTCGTGCCGCAGACCATTCCCGGCATCCTCGGCGCCTTCATCATCGTCTTCGTGTTCTGCCTGGGCTTCTTCATCACCCCGGCGATCCTCGGCGGTGGGCAGACGGTGATGGTGGCCGAGTACGTCTACCTGCAGATGTTCCAGACCAGCAACTGGGGCCTGGGCGCGGCGCTTTCGGTGGTGCTGCTGGCGCTGGTGAGCGGGATGATCTGGGCGCTGCTGCGCATGACCCGCGTCGACAAGCTGGTCGGCTGAGGAGCGAGGTACTCATTGATGAACGCACACGAAACCAAAGCCCCCAGCCGCCTGCTGGCGACCATGGCGATGATCTTCATGATTTTCCCGCTGCTGGCGGTGATCCCGGTGTCCTTCACCAGCAAGCGCTTCCTCTCGATGCCCAACGGCAACTGGTCGCTGCGGCATTACCACGCGCTGCTGGACAGCCCGGAATGGCTCTCGGCGATCAGCCAGAGCCTGATCGTCGCCACCGCCACCTGCATCATTGCGACCGCGCTGGCGGTGAGCTTCAGCCTCGGCATCTGGTACCTGCGCTCGCGCCTGGCGACCCTGCTGATCGGCCTGGTGCTGTTGCCCATGGCGATCCCGCCGATGATCTCGGCGATGGTCCTGTACTTCATGGAAACCAAGGTCAGCCAGTTCGCCCCCGGCCTGGGCTACGACACCCTGTTCGGGCTGACCATCGCGCACATCGTGATGGTGGTGCCCTACGGCGTGGTGACCATGCTGGTGGCGCTCAGCCAACTGGACCGGCGCATCGAACTGGCCGCGCGCAACCTCGGCGCGAGCCTGGGCCAGACGACCTTCATGGTGGTGCTGCCGAACCTCAAGCTGGGCGTGGCAAGCACGGCGCTGCTGTGCTTTGCGCTGAGCTGGGAGGAGATCGCGGTGACGCTGTTCGTCACCAGTACCGAGGTGAACACGTTGCCGCGGCAGATCTGGTCCGGCCTGCGCGACAACATCGACCCGGCGGTGGCGGCGATTTCGGTGGTGTTGATCGCCCTGACCTTCATCGCGCTGATCGGGCGGATGATTGCCCAGAAGATTGCCGCACGCCCGGTAGGAAGCTGAAGCCTTTCCCTGTAGGAGCGAGCTTGCTCGCGAACCGCCCAGCGCCGGAGCTGCCCGGGGATTTGTTCGCGAGCAAGCTCGCTCCTACAGAAAAGCGCTATCGCCGGTGACTCTGCGGCTGAAATTCAACGTCGGGCGCAGCGGCCACTCCCTGCAACAACCGCGCGGCGTAAAGACATCGCGGACGAAGTCCGCCCCTACGCGCGTCCGGATATCGGCAGCGCGATCACTCCGCCTTCTTGCGAATCCAGTACAGGTAGGTGCCCGCCTCTTCCTGCTGCTCCACCAGTTCGTGGCCGAGGAAGACGCAGAACTTGGGAATGTCACGGCGCGTGGAAGGGTCGGTGGCAATCACCTTGAGCAGCCCGCCGGCCGGCAGGTCGCGCACCTTGTTGTGCAACATCATGACCGGCTCGGGGCAGTTCAGGCCGGTGGCGTCGAGAATCGCATCGACTGGCTGGGACATCGGGTAACTCCAGAAAAACCAATGGCGTATTGTCGCGCAAAGCGCACCGTGCGGTCACCTCGCGTCCGTCCGGGTCACCCAACCTTGGTTGGGGGTGGGCGCTACGGGCGCCGGGCATGCTGGCGCACCTGCCTGACCTGCCTGGAGTCCCGATGCGCGCCCTCCTCTGCCTGTGCCTCGCCCTGCTCGCCGGCTGCGCCGCCCGCGACCAGGTTCCGGACTTCAGCGCCAGCCGCGGCCAGGACCTGCCAGCCACCTGGTTCGAGGCGGTCATCGTCGCGCGCGACGGCACCCGGCTCTCCGCCACGGTCTTCCAGCCCGCGCTGAAGGCCGGCGAAACGGCCCCGCTGATCGTCCACACCCACGGCTGGGGCGGCTGGCGGGTGACCGGGCCGGAGGGTTACTACGGCAAGAACATGATGTCCGGCCGCGCCGCCTTGCGCGCCTGGAAGGCCGGCTTCTGGGTGGTCAGCTACGACCAGCGTGGCTGGGGCGGCAGCGACGGGCGCATCGAGATGATGAACCCGCAGTTCGAGGTCCAGGATGCCAGCGCAGTGATCGACTGGGCCGCCACGCACCTGGCACGACTGACCATGGACGGCCCGAACGACCCTCGCGTCGGCATGCTCGGCGAAAGCTATGGCGGCGCCGTGCAGTTGCTGGCCTCGGCGGAAGACCCGCGCATCGACGCCATCGTGCCCATCGCCACCTGGTACGACCTGGCCGACGCCCTGGCGCCAGACGGCCAGCTGAAGATTGGCTGGGGCGGCGTGCTGGTCAGCCTCGGGCTCGCTACCGGCTACGACCTGGGCAAGTTCGTCCAGGCCGACTACCTGCACACCACCGGCGGGCGCATGGCGGAGCCGGTACAGGCCGAGTTGCACGCCAACAGCCTCGCCAGCTACTGCGCGGCCGGCCGCCTGCCCCACGCCGACGCCCTGCTGATCCAGGGTCTGCGCGACACCCTGTTCCCGCTGGACCAGGGCCTGCAGATCCGCCAGTGCCTGAAACAGGGCACGGCGGACGTGCGCCTGCTCGGCATGCAGGGCGGCCACATCCTGCCGCCGCCCATGCAAGCCTGGAGCGGATTGCCGCCGTTCAACAACGAGCCGGTGATCCATTGCGGCTCGCGGGCGATCAATCTCTATACCGGCATCGTCGCCTGGTACGAGGAAAAGCTGCGCAAGCGCCCTGGCGCCGCCGACGGCGTGCCGGACCTGTGCATCAGCCTCGATCTGGACCAGGGAGTGGCACTGGACGACTTGCCTCCGCCGGGCGTAACCGTCGCGCTGCCGGCCACGGCGATCCGCCCGGCATTGAGTGGCCTGGTTCAGCCTTCGACGTTCATCCCCTTGCAGCGCGTGAGCGAAACCAGCGCCTTGCTGGGCAGCGCCGACGTGCGCCTGGATCAACCACTGGCGGAACGCCCGGACGCACAGGTTTTTGCGGCACTGGCGATCCGCAGCGCCGATGGCCGCACGCAGCGCCTGGATGAGCAGGTGAAACCCTTGGCGAACCAGGGCAGCACGCGCCTCAACGCCGTCAGCGCCAGCCTTGCGCCGGGGGACGAGGTCGGCCTGCTGGTGAGCGGTTTCAGCGACCAGTACCTGTTCAACAGTTCCTGGCGCATCGCACCGGTAGAGTTGCGGGGCGAGGTGCAGCTGCCGAGCCTGGTACCGCTGCAGCCTCGTGTGGCGGAGCGTCGATAAATACGCATCGATCGTCGAACCGTAGGATGGCGTGGAGCGAAGCGATACCCATCAATGGCCCGCGGGCAATGACGGCAGCCATCGTGTTCAACGGGTTGTCAGCATCGAGCAAGCGCTGCGCTGAGCGGTTCGCGAGCAAGCTCGCTCCTACAGGTTTGCATCGGCGCACTGTTTGTAGGAGCGAGCTTGCTCGCGAACAGAGCCGCACCAACGCTTCCCGGCGAATCGCCTAACGCAACGGCCCGTCCGGCGCTTCGTCCAGTTGCGCCAGCAGCATCGGCTGGCCATCGCCTTCGGCGGGCAGCAACGCCCACTGCTCCTTCTTGCCGAGGCGGCGATAGACCTGCTTCACCTGGCTGCCCAGCGGCAGCGGCGCCTTGAAATGCGCATCCAGGCGCACGTTCTCCGCCAGGCGGCGGCCGGTCAGGCTGCGCGCCAGGCCCCACATGCCGTGGGCGAAGGGTTTGCCGAAGCCGTAATGCGAGGCCATCAGGCGCGACAGGTGCAGTGGGTTGAAGTCACCGCTCAGCCCGGCATAGCGCCAGCCGACGATCTTTGGCACGCGCCACTGCACGCCGGAGTGGACGGGCGCTTCCAGGGTGTGCCACTGGGCGCGCTCCGGCAGCGGGTCGGGTTCGGTCTGGGCATCGAGGAAATCACCACGGCGCAGGTAAGTGGTGATCGACTGCCAGTAGAGCATGTCGTGGTGCCAGGCCTCGGTAACCACATCCACTTCCAGCCCCAGCTCGCTACGCCGGCTGGTGAGGATGCGGCAGTCGAACTGCAGCGGTTCGTGCTCATCAAGCATGCGGTAGCGCTGGATATGGCTGCGCAGGTGGATCAGCCCCACGACCGACAGCGGCATGCGCGATCGGCTGAGCAGGCGCAGGTGCAGCGGCAGACTGATGACCTGCGGATAGAGCAGCGGCACGCCCAGCGCCGGGTCGAGGCCGAAGTGCTGGCGGTAGGCGCGCAGGTGGCGCAGGTCGAATTTCAGGGTACGGCTGTCCATTGCCAGGTAGGGCACGCGCTCATCGCGGCCCAGGCCACGGCGCGGCAGCAGCATACGGCTGTAACTGCCCAGCAGGGAGGGCAACTTTCGCTTCACGAAGGTCTCCGCAAGGATTCGCGCCGCCTAGCATGGGCAATGCCGGGCGGCGCGACAAGCCACCAAAGGTCGGGTGGCGCTGCGGAGCCGTTCCGAGTCGCTAGCGCTCGCCCTTCTCGATGCGGCGCAGGTGGCAGGTCACTTCCTCACGATCGTGGTAGAGCTGCTTGCAGCCGATCTGCACTTTCAGCCCACGCTCGCGGAAGGACTCCTCCAGGCGGTCGAGGATGCGCCGCACCTCGGCATAACGCTGCTTCATCGGCAGCTTGAGGTTGACGATGGCCTCGCGGCACAGCCCCTCACCGATCCAGGTCTCGATCATCGCTCCCGTGCGTGCGGGCTTCTCGACGATATCGCAGACCATCCAGTCCATGCGCTGGCGCGGGCGGAAGGCGTAACCGTCGACGCGCTGGTGCTCGACCAGCCCGGAGTACATCAGGTTTTCCGCCATCGGCCCGTTGTCCACGGCGACCACACGCATCTCCCGGTTCACCAGCTGCCAGGTCCAGCCGCCGGGCGATGCGCCCAGGTCCACGGCGAGCATGTCCGGCGCCAGGCGGCGGTCCCAGTCGGCGCGGGGGATGAAGTGGTGCCAGGCTTCTTCCAGCTTGAGCGTCGAGCGGCTGGGCGCCTCGCGAGGGAACTTCAGGCGCGGAATGCCCATCGGCCACATCGCGCAGTTGCGCGCCTCGGCCACGCCGATGAAGGCCTCGCGGCCAGAGCGGAAGGTCAGCAGCAGGCGCGGCAGGCTGGGGTCTTCCACCAGCTTGCCGGCCTTCACCAGGGCCGCGCGCAGGGGCTTCTCGAACTTGCGGCAGAAGGTCGAGAGCTCCTTGCCGTCGTTGGTGTCGAACACCTCCAGCCAGAGGCTGCCGCACTGCGGGAAGCTGGCCAGGGCCTCGAGGATCGCACCAATGCGGTCCTGCTCCGGCAGGGTGGTGAAGCCCGTACCTCGCGCCCACTGGCGCGGGAAGATCAGCTCGGGGAAGCGCAGTTGGCGCATCAAGCGCTCGGCGCCATCGGCGTCCATGCAGATAAATTCGGCGTAGGCGGTTGCCGGCTTGGCGCGGGCGTAGCCGGGAATATCCAGGCGCGCGGCGTGCTCGGACAGCTCGGCGCAAACCTCATTCTCGAAGCCCGGCCGGCAGTGCAGTAACAGGGTATTCATCGGGGTGTCTCCTCGGCCGCGCACTATAGAGGCTGCCCACGAAGGTTTCATGCTGATTTACAGGAATGGTCCCACAGACAGAGTCATTTGTTCTGAACCCGTTCACCCAGCGAACGGTCCAGAACAGATGGCAACACCCCGTCGGACGGTCTAGCTTGAGTGTTCTGGCCTAACCGCCCAGAAGACTGCCCGATGATTGCCCTGCATGGCGAAATTTGCCGCCAATCGCGCTTTTTCTGCGATGGATCAGCTCGGTTGAACGCACTTTCGCCAAGTATCGCTAGCGCACCCGACATCAGCCGTGCCTGACGATCACGAGCAGAATCCAAGCCTGAGGAGAATGTCATGCCCGCAGTGGATAGCCTGAACAGCCTGCGTACCCTGGAGGTCGCCGGCAAGACCTATCACTATTACAGCCTGCCTGAAGCGGCGAAGAGTCTCGGCGACCTGGGCAAACTGCCCATGTCCCTGAAAGTCCTGCTGGAAAACCTGTTGCGCTGGGAGGACGGCAACACCGTCACCGGCGATGACCTCAAAGCCCTGGCCGGCTGGCTGAAGACCCGCAGCTCCGAGCGCGAGATCCAGTACCGCCCCGCCCGCGTGCTGATGCAGGACTTCACCGGCGTGCCGGCGGTGGTCGACCTGGCCGCCATGCGCGACGCCATGGCCAAGGCCGGCGGTGATCCGCAGAAGATCAACCCGCTGTCGCCGGTCGACCTGGTCATCGACCACTCGGTGATGGTCGACAAGTTCGCCAGCCAGTCAGCCTTCGCGCAGAACGTCGAGATCGAGATGGAGCGCAACGGCGAGCGCTATGCCTTCCTGCGCTGGGGCCAGAACGCCTTCGACAACTTCCGCGTGGTGCCACCGGGCACCGGCATCTGCCACCAGGTCAACCTGGAATACCTGGGGCGCACGGTGTGGACCAAGGACGAGGACGGCCGCACCTACGCCTTCCCCGACACACTGGTCGGCACCGACTCGCACACCACCATGATCAACGGCCTCGGCGTGCTCGGCTGGGGCGTCGGCGGCATCGAGGCAGAAGCGGCCATGCTCGGCCAACCGGTGTCGATGCTGATTCCCGAGGTGATCGGCTTCAAGCTCACCGGCAAGCTGAAGGAAGGCATCACCGCCACCGACCTGGTGCTGACCGTCACCCAGATGCTGCGCAAGAAAGGTGTCGTCGGAAAATTCGTCGAATTCTACGGCGACGGCCTCGCCGACCTGCCGCTAGCGGACCGTGCCACCATTGCCAACATGGCCCCGGAGTACGGCGCCACCTGCGGTTTCTTCCCGGTAGACGAGATCACCCTGGGCTACCTGCGCCTGTCCGGCCGCCCGGACGATGTCGTCAAGCTGGTGGAGGCCTACAGCAAGGCCCAGGGCCTGTGGCGCGAAAAAGGCCACGAGCCGGTCTTCACCGACAGCCTGCAACTGGACATGGGCGAAGTCGAAGCCAGCCTCGCCGGGCCGAAGCGCCCGCAGGACCGCGTCGCCCTCGGCCACGTCAGCCAGGCCTTCGACGATTTCCTCGGCCTGCAGATCAAACCGGTACCCAGCGAGGAAGGCCGCCTGCTCAATGAAGGCGGTGGCGGTGCAGCCGTCGGCGCCTCCATTGCGGCCGGCGAGGCCGATTACCAGCACGAGGGCCAGACTCATCGGCTGAAGAACGGCGCCGTGGTAATCGCCGCCATCACCTCCTGCACCAACACCTCCAACCCCAGCGTCATGATGGCCGCCGGCCTGCTGGCGAAGAAGGCGCTGGAGAAAGGCCTGCAGCGCAAGCCCTGGGTGAAGAGCTCGCTCGCACCCGGTTCGAAAGTGGTGACCGACTACTTCCACGCCGCCGGCCTGACCCGCTACCTGGACGAACTGGGCTTCGACCTGGTGGGTTACGGCTGCACCACCTGCATCGGCAACTCGGGGCCGCTGCTTGAGCCCATCGAGAAAGCGGTGCAACAGGCCGACCTGACAGTCGCCTCGGTGCTTTCCGGCAACCGCAACTTCGAAGGCCGCGTCCATCCGCTGGTGAAAACCAACTGGCTGGCCTCGCCGCCGCTGGTGGTCGCCTACGCCCTGGCCGGCACCGTGCGCACCGACCTGACCAGGGACCCGCTGGGCACCGGCAAGGACGGTCAGCCGGTCTATCTGAAGGACATCTGGCCAACCCAGCAGGAAATCGCTGACGCCGTACAGAAAGTCGATACGGCGATGTTCCACAAGGAGTACGCCGAAGTCTTCCAGGGCGACGAGAAATGGCGTGCAATCCAGGTGCCGGACGCCCAGACCTACACCTGGCAGGACGACTCCACCTACATCCAGCATCCGCCGTTCTTCGAGCACATCGCCGAAGCCCCGCCGAAAGTCGGGGATATCGACGGTGCCAGCATCCTCGCGGTACTGGGCGACTCGGTGACCACCGACCACATCTCCCCGGCCGGCAACATCAAGAAGGACAGCCCCGCCGGACGCTACCTCAGCGAGCACGGCGTGGCCTACGCCGACTTCAACTCGTACGGCTCGCGGCGTGGCAACCATGAGGTGATGATGCGCGGCACCTTCGCCAACATCCGCATCAAGAACGAGATGCTCGGTGGCGAGGAAGGTGGCAACACGCTCTACGTACCGACTGGCGACAAGCTGGCGATCTACGATGCCGCCATGCGCTACCAGCAGGACGGCACGCCGCTGGTGATCATCGCCGGCAAGGAATACGGCACCGGCTCCTCCCGCGACTGGGCGGCCAAGGGCACCAACCTGCTGGGCGTGAAAGCGGTGATCGCCGAGAGTTTCGAGCGCATCCACCGCTCCAACCTGGTGGGCATGGGCGTGTTGCCGCTGCAGTTCAAGGATGGCCAGGACCGCAAGGCGCTCAAGCTGACCGGCAAGGAAGTGCTGAGCATCAGTGGCCTGTCGGGCGAACTGAAGCCGCATATGAACCTCAAGGTCGGGGTGAAGCGCGAAGACGGCAGCCAGGACAGCTTCGAGGTGCTCTGCCGCATCGATACCCAGAACGAAGTCGAGTACTTCAAGGCCGGCGGCATCCTCCACTATGTGCTGCGCAGCTTGATCTAGAACGGTGCGGCGGCCTGCAACGGGCCGCCGCCCTCCTTCTTTCGTTCCATTTCGGTGACCGATGGCTATAGGCTATCGTCCATATCCTGGCGTCACTCTTCTGACATTTTTCTGTGATCGCTATCAAATTTCCGATCCAGCGGCCGATAAGCTGGACAGACGTACCATTTCCGACTTTGCCCGAGATCCCAGCCTGATGCGCAACAACCAGCCGATCACCCAGCGTGAACGCTCCTTCCCCGCCGAACAGCGGCTGATCTCCACCACCGATGCCCGCGGCGTGATCGGTTACGCCAACGAAGCCTTTACCGCCATCAGCGGATTCTCCCGCGAGGAACTGGTCGGCGCACCGCACAACCTGGTGCGCCACCCGGACGTTCCGTCCGCCGTGTTCGCGCACATGTGGGCCACCCTGAAAAAGGGCCGCCCGTGGATGGGCATCGTCAAGAACCGCTGCAAGAACGGCGACCACTACTGGGTCAGCGCCTACGTCACGCCCATCTATGAGCGCAACGAGATCGTCGGTTACGAATCGGTGCGGGTGAAACCCACCGCTGAACAGGTGCGCCGCGCCGAAGCGCTGTACGCACGGATCAACACCGGCAAGTCAGCCATTCCGGCTCGTGACCGTTGGCTACCAGTGCTGCTGGACTGGCTGCCGTTCATCCTGATCGGCCAGATCGGCTTCCTTATCGGCGTCTGGCTGAATTCGCATTGGGGCTTCCTGCTGGCCGCCCTGCTGTCGATTCCGCTGGGCCTCGCCGGCCTTGGCTGGCAACAGCGCGGCCTCAAGCGCCTACTGCGCCTGGCCGAGCAGACCACTTCCGACCCGCTGATCGCACAGATGTACACCGACAGCCGTGGCGCACAGGCGCGCCTGGAAATGTCCATTCTCAGCCAGGAAGCTCGCCTGAAGACCTGTCTGACCCGCCTGCAGGACACCGCCGAAACCCTCACCGAGCAGGCCCGCGAAGCCGACTCGCTGGCCCACCACAGCTCCGCCGGGCTGGACCGCCAGCGCCAGGAAACCGAGCAGGTAGCCACCGCCGTCAACCAGATGGCCGCTACCACCCAGGAAGTGGCCGACAACGTGCAGCGCACCGCCGATGCCACCCGCCAGGCCAACGACCTGACCACGGATGGCCGACAGATCGCCGCAGAGACTCGCGAGGCCATGCAGCGTCTCTCCAGCTCCGTGGGTGAAACCGGTGAGGCGGTCAGCCAACTCGCCCGCGACAGCGAGCAGATCGGCGGCGTGGTGGACGTGATCAAGGGCATTGCCGACCAGACCAACCTGCTGGCACTCAATGCCGCCATCGAAGCCGCCCGTGCTGGCGAGATGGGCCGCGGCTTTGCCGTGGTCGCCGACGAAGTTCGTTCGCTGGCCCAGCGCACCGCCGAGTCCACCGGACAGATTCACCAGCTCATCGCCAACCTGCAGAACACCGCCACGGAGGCCGTGCGCGCCATGGACTCCGGTCGCCGCCAGGCCGACGAGGGCGTGGAGCGTGTGCTGCAGGCGGACAGCGCACTGGTCGGCATCAGCGACGCGGTAGCCAACATCACCGAAATGGCCACCCAGATCGCCGCCGCCGCGGAAGAACAGAGCGCCGTGGCCGAGGAGATCAACCGCAACATCAGCACCATCGCCAACCTCGCCGACCAGACGTCCGGCGAAGCCCAGCGCACCGCCCTGCTCAGCGAGGAACTGACGCAAACCGCGCAGCGCCAGTATTCGCTGGTGGAGCGGTTCAACCGCTGAGACCAGACAACGCGTAGGGCGGATAACGCGCCAGCGTTATCCGCCGTAACCTGAAACGGCGGATAACCCGTTCCGGGTTATTCGCCCTACGGCCCTGTGCCTCGCGGCTCAGCTCTTTGTAGGAGCGAGCTTGCTCGCGAACAGCTCCACGACAGGGCCGGGTTCGCGAGCAAGCTCGCTCCTACAGCGCACACCCACTCGCAGCCTTCAGCCGGCTACTTGAAATCCCACTGCATCTGCGCCGGGATGCTCACATCCCGCGAGGAATGCACGCAGACGTCCACGTAGTCGGTGAAGCGCGGCGGCGCAGCGATCCCCTCGTCGAGCAGGCGCTGGTTGTCGAACAGGTAGTTGAGGTCGGCGAAGCCGCTGTACAGGCGCAGCGCGCGCAATACCAGGCGTGGATTGGCCTTGCCGATGCGGCTCTCGAAACTGCCCGCCAGTTCGCGCAGGTCCTGCGAACTGACCTTGCGGTAACGCTTGCCCACCGGCGCTTCGCCGCGCGCGTCGGCGTAGGCCTGGTCGATCTCGCCGAAGGTGCAGGCCGAACCGTGGCCGGCGGAGATGTGGTAGAGGCTGTGGCTCAGCTTCGGCTTGAGCGCCAGGGCCACCAGCGCTTCGGCGCAGTAATCCACCGGGATCACGTCGATCTGCTCGTCCAGGCCGCAGGTAAAACTCTCCAGGGCGAAGCCCATGCGGAACACCCAGAAGATGCTGCCCGAGGCGCGGCAGCCCAACTCGCGATGCCCAACCACGATGGACGGTCGCGCCACCACCAGCGGCAATTGCGGCAATTCTTCACGCATGCGCCGCTCGATCTCGGCCTTGGACGCGGTGTAGTCCACCAACTGCTTCTCACTGTCCGGGAAATCCCAGGACTCGCGCACTGGCGACTCACGCTGCGGGCCACAGCACATGGCCGTGCCCACATGCAGGAAGCGCTTGAGGTTACGCGACTGGCTGAGCAGCCGGGCGAAGGCGAAAGTGCCTTCGACGTTGACCGGCCAGATGCTCGGATTCTTCGAGAACGAGGCGACGGCGGCACAGTTGATCACCTGCTCCACGCGCATCAGGCGCGCGCGCTCGCCCTGCATCCAGGCCGTGTCGAGCAGGTCGCCGCAGAGGATCTGGTGGTCCTGGAGGCGCTCCAGAGCAGTCTCTGGCACGCAGTGCAGACGCAAGTTGTCACGCAGGCGCTCCAGGCCCTGGGCTGGCGTTTCGGCGCGCACCAGGAACAGCAACGCCTCGCTCTGGCCATCGGCAATCAGGTGCGCGGCAACAGCGCCGCCGAGGAAACCGGTGGCACCCGTCAGCAGCAGACTGTGCGCGGCGCCGTGGGTGAAGCGGGAAGAATGGGGGGCAATGCGATCAGCGAATTCGGTGTTCATGGCAGCCTTCGGCCTGTCCTCTGGAAGCGGGGCGCCGGCTCCAGAGAGCCGGCGGCGCGAGGATAGGAAGGCTTGCCTTAAGGCGTGGTTACGACGCGAGGAATGCTGCTATCTGCTCGGCGGTCGTTTCCAGGTGCTGGTCATGGGTCAGCTCGGACGCCTTGAGTGGCTTGAGATCATGGTCGGCCGCCGCCAGCCAGTGCAGCTGGATCGCCGGTGACAACGCGTAGCCTTCGACCGTGGGGCGGTCGCCCAGTGCATCGCGCTCGCCCTGGACGATCAGGGTTGGCGTCTTCAGTTCGGCGAGGTGGGCCACGCGCGGTTTTTCCGGCTTGCCGGCGGCATAGAACGGGTAGCCCAGGCAGACCAGCGCGTCGGCGCCCAGTTCGTCCGCCAACAGGCTGGCCATGCGCCCGCCCATGGATTTGCCGCCAATCGCCAGCTTGCCTGCCACTTCGGCGCGAACCTGCGCGTAAACCTGCCGCCAGCACTCCAGCAAGTGCTTCTGCGGATTGGGCGGACGCCGCCGGCCGTCCTCGCGGCGCATAGCCATATAGGGGAACTCGAAGCGCACGACGGAGATACCCCGTTCGGCCAACCGCGCGGCGATATCGCCCATGAACGGGCTGTCCATCGGCGCACCCGCGCCATGGGCCAGAACCAGCGTAGCCGACAGTTCGCGCCGTGCCGGGTTCCGCAGCAGCGACAAAGGACCGCATGCGCCCGCGACAGGGGTCTCAGGCGGCAATTGATCCGAATCAATATTCCTCGACGGGCCTTTATCCATCCTTCACTCCGCTAATTCCGAATTAGTACCTATCCCAAGGGGGAGGGGCGGCGTAAGCCGTAAAAAACCTGCCGGGATGGGCATAGCCCATAACCGTGGATGGAAGCCCATAAATGAGCACAACCAATCAGACCGCTTATAACTATAAGGTGGTCCGCCAGTTCGCCATTATGACAGTGGTATGGGGGATCGTCGGCATGGCCGTCGGTGTCCTGATCGCCGCTCAATTGGTGTGGCCGGACCTTAACCTCGGCTTACCGTGGACGAGCTTCGGGCGCCTGCGCCCGCTGCATACCAATGCGGTGATCTTCGCCTTCGGCGGCTGCGCACTGTTCGCCACCAGCTACTACTCGGTGCAGCGCACCTGCCAGACCCGCCTGTTCGCAGGTCCGCTCGCTTCCTTCACCTTCTGGGGTTGGCAGCTGGTGATCCTGTTGGCGGCCATTACCCTGCCGCTGGGCATGACCTCCTCCAAGGAGTACGCCGAGCTGGAATGGCCGATCGACATCCTGATCACCATCGTCTGGGTTTCCTACGCCATTGTCTTCTTCGGCACGCTGATGAAGCGCAAGACCAAGCACATCTACGTGGGCAACTGGTTCTTCGGCGGCTTCATCCTGACCGTGGCGATCCTGCACGTGGTCAACAACCTGGAAATCCCGGTCAGCCTGACCAAGTCCTACTCCCTGTACTCGGGCGCTACTGACGCCATGATCCAGTGGTGGTACGGCCACAACGCCGTGGGCTTCTTCCTGACCGCCGGCTTCCTGGGGATGATGTACTACTTCGTTCCGAAGCAGGCCGAGCGTCCGGTCTATTCCTATCGCCTGTCCATCGTCCACTTCTGGGCGCTGATCGCCGTCTACATCTGGGCCGGCCCGCACCACCTGCACTACAC
>NZ_LZDG02000064.1:0-661 GCF_001672555.2 Pseudomonas sp. AU11447
ATCGTGGTCAAGTACATCGTCACCGACGAACACGGTGCGACCGATACCCAGACCCT
The DNA here is from genome assembly GCF_001672555.2 of Pseudomonas sp. AU11447. Lineage (NCBI taxonomy): Bacteria > Pseudomonadati > Pseudomonadota > Gammaproteobacteria > Pseudomonadales > Pseudomonadaceae > Pseudomonas > Pseudomonas sp. AU11447. The sequence goes on from NZ_LZDG02000064.1 coordinate 57, forward strand.
GACCATCACCGTCACCGGGACCAACGACCCGGCCGTCATCGGCGGCGTGGCCAGCGTGAGCGTCAATGAGACCGATGCACCGATCACCACCGGCGGCCAACTGACTGTCACCGACGTCGACGGCGCGGCCAGCTTCCAGGCACAGAGCAACGTCGCCGGCCTGCACGGCACCTTCAAYCTCGGCACCGACGGCASCTGGACCTAYACCGCCAACAGCGCCTACAACGAGCTGRRTGYCGGCGACAAGCTCACYGACACCTTCACCGTGAAGGCTGCCGACGGCACCAGCAGCACCGTGACCGTCACCATCAACGGCACCAACGATGCACCGGTCGCCTCGGCCGATGTCGCCAGCACCGAAGAGAACACCGTGCTCAACGGTCAGGTTCCGGCCGCCACCGATGTCGACGGCACCGTCGTCAGCTACCAGCTGGCCACCGACGTGGCGCAAGGCAAAGGCACGCTGACCTTCAATGCCAACGGCAGCTACACCTTCAATCCGGGTACCGCCTTCGACCACCTGGCCGCAGGCGCCAGTGAGAACGTCACCTTCACCTACCAGGCGAAGGACAACAACGGCGCCCTGAGCGACCCGCAGACCATCA
>NZ_LZDG02000065.1:0-57326 GCF_001672555.2 Pseudomonas sp. AU11447
CGCGCCACGGGGAACCGTGGCGCGCCCCTCCGGTCGGACCTTTGCCGACCTTTTCCGCTGGTGATTGCATGCCCTTCCGCGCCCCCTCGCACCTGACCAATCCCTTGCGCCGCTTCGCCCGCCGCCTGGTGGAAAACGGCACGCCCGAAGTCGCCGCGCCGCTCCCTCTGCCCGACAGTATCGCCGGCGAACCCTGGTTCTCCGTGGGCAAGGCGGTGGAAGGCCTGGGCGGCGAGCGGGTGGATGGCTGGTGCCTGGAGGAGTGGCCGGGCTTGGCTCTGCGTGCCCGCTTCAGCGCCTGCTGGCGCGACGCTCAGGGCCGCCTGTGGAATGTGCTGCCGGGCGGCGAAGCCATCGCCTTCCTGCCCGACCCGAAGCGCCGCTACGAGGGCGTGCCCCTTGCCGAGCAACTGCATGCGCTGGAGCGTGACGAGCTGCTGGAGGACTACCTCTGGCTCAGCCGCGAGTTGAGCAAACCGCAGATGGATGACGAGCGCCGAGAGGTTCGCGAGTCCATGCGCCAACGGCTGGAAAGCTGGCTGGAGCTGGGCGGCCGCGGTGACAAACCGTGCCCGTGCAACAGCGGCAAGCGCTATCGCAACTGCTGCAGCAAGCGCGTTCGCGAGAACTGAGACTGCTCTTCGTCGGAGCGAGCCTGCTCGCGAACCGGGTGTTGCCGGTGGATCGGTGTTGGCCTGATGCCAATTGCGGACGGAGTCAGCTCCTACCCAGAGACAACCGCCGTGTGCTTTCGTGGGGCTTTACGCCCGGCTTTCCGTAGGAGCGAGCTTGCTCGCGAACCGCCCAGCGCCGCCGCCACCGGAAAGCACGTTCGCGAGCACATACGCTCCTAGAGGGAAGCATCCGGCATCGGTGGCACGAGCCACTGCTCGCCCGGCTTTGGCGCCCGGAAACGCTCCGCAGCCACGCCGCGCTGCTCCAGGGACTTGGCCAGGTCGCTGAGCGGCGTGAACTGCCCTTCGTCGCTCAGGCGGAAGGTGCCGAAGTGGATCGCCATGCTGCATTGCGAGTCGAGATGCTGGTGCGCCTGTACGGCGTCGTCCGGGTTCATGTGGTGGTGGCGCATGAACCAGCGCGGCTCATAGGCGCCGATGGGCAGGGCGGCAAAGCGCATCGGGCCGAAGCGCTCATGCATCAGCCGAAATTCCTCGCCCAGCCCGGTATCGCCGGGAAACAGTAGCGGGCCGTCCGGCGACTCCAGCACGAAGCCCATCCACAGCGTGCGGTTGGTGTCGCGCCGCGAGCGCGCCGACCAGTGTTGCGCCGGCACGCCGGTGAGCAGCATGCCCTCGGGCATTGGCAGGCTCTGCCACCAGTCCAGCTCGACGATGTCAGTGAAGCCGCAGGCGCGGATCAACTCGCCGTTGCCCAGGCCGGTCACCACTTTCGCCGACGGGAAGCGCCGGGCCAGCTCGCGCAGGCTGTGGATATCCAGGTGGTCGTAGTGGTTGTGGCTGACCAGGATCAGGTTGATCGGCGGCAATTCGTCCAGCGCCAGGCCCGGCGGGTGCACGCGTTTGGGGCCGACGAAGCTGAACGGGCTGGTGCGCTCGCACCAGAGCGGGTCGGTGAGGATGTTCAGGCCGCGGTGCTGGATCAGCAGGGTGGCGTGGTTGATGTAGGTGACGCGCAGTTCGTCGCCTTCGACGCGGGCCGGCGTTTGCGGGCGGGCGTTGGGGCCGGGCTGGGCGATCCACTCCTGCTGGCGGCCGCGTTCGCGTTGCCATTTGAGGAAGGCGTGCAGGCCGTTGTGCGGTTGGCGGTCGAGATTATGAAAGCGGGTGCCGTCGAAATGCGCCGTCTGCGGGCCGCGATAGCGGGCGCCGAGGCGGCCGCTGAGGTTCTGCAAGGTGATCAGCCAGGTGGGGTGGCTCATGGGCATGCTCGTGCGTGCTCTTGCGATGAGTACTCGGCACAACCTAGCATGCCGGGCATTCGCCGTACCCCCAACCTCGGTTACCAGTCTTTTCGCCATGCCCCGTCCTCCGCGCCCCGCCAATCGCCGTCCTGCTGCCCGTCCCGCACCCCGTCGCGTGGCCAAGGCGCCGCCGACGCAACCCAGGCTGATCCTGCTGAACAAGCCGTTCGACGTGCTGACGCAGTTCAACGACAGCGACGGCCGCGCAACGCTGAAGGATTTTGTCGATATGCCGGGCGTCTATCCGGCCGGGCGGCTGGACCGCGACAGTGAGGGCCTGTTGCTGCTGACCAACGATGGCCGCCTGCAGGCGCGGATTGCCGATCCCAGGCACAAGCTGCCGAAGACGTATTGGGTGCAGGTGGAAGGTGAGCCGAGCGACGAACAGCTCGATCAACTGCGCAAGGGCGTGCAGCTTAACGATGGCCCGACATTGCCGGCCGAGGCTCGACGGCTGGAGGAACCGCAGTTGTGGGAGCGCAATCCGCCGGTGCGTTTCCGCAAGTCGGTGCCTACGGCCTGGTTGGAGCTGGTGATCCGCGAGGGTCGCAACCGCCAGGTTCGGCGGATGACGGCGGCAGTCGGCCTGCCCACGCTGCGCCTGGTGCGCGTGCGCATCGGGCCGTGGCAACTGGATGGGCTGCAGCCGGGAGAGTGGCGGGAAGTCAGCCCCGAACTCTGACAGTCCGGGGCGAGGCGGGCGTCAGAAGCCGCCTTCGAGTCCGGCGACGACCACCGACTTGATCAGGAAGCCGAGTACGCCCAGGCCCAGTGCGAAGAACAGCACCATGGTGCCCATGCGGCCGGCCTTGGACTTCTTGGCGAGGTCCCAGACGATGAAGGCCATGAACAGGATCAGGCCGGTCACCAGGCCATACATCATCCAGTCTTCGAAACTTTCGTTCATTGCTGCTCCTGCCCGGTACGGATGTGTCTTGTGGGGCGCCGGGACTGAGGGTGGTGGTGGAGAAGGCGCGCATTATACGCATGCGGCGCTTTGTCGTTCAGAGCCGTTCATAAATTGAACAGTTCCTCCTGCGCGACGGACGCAATGCCGCGAAAGATCGCGCCGCGGCCCGGCTGGCGGGGAAATCTCCGGTATCGATTTGGTTCGGCGAGAGGCGGGGTGCGCTGCTGTGTCGCAGGGGCGCAAGTTGTCGGAGCGAGCTTGCTCGCGAACCGCACGGCACTGGCGTGCCAGGAGGCCACGTTCGCGAGCAAGGGCTAGGCGCCCCCCTCGGTCCTACAGAAAGCGGGTCAGACGCGCAGGTGATCCAGCGGCAGCTCGGTGCTGGCCAGTACGTTGCGCAGCACGAAGCTCGACCGCACGCTGGTCACGCCTTCGATGCGCGTGACGGTGCCGAGCAGGAAGTGCTGGTAGTGCTCCATGTCCGGCACCATCACCTTGAGCTGGTAGTCTGCGTCCATCCCGGTCACCAGGCTGCATTCCAGTACTTCGGGGCACTTGCCGATGATCTGCTGGAAGTGCTCGAAGCGCTCCGGGGTATGCCGGTCCATGCCGATCAGCACGAAGGCGGTGAGGCTCAGGCCGAGCTTCTTGCTGTCCAGCAGGGCGACCTGGCGGACGATGTAGCCATCGTCTTCGAGCTGCTTGACCCGCCGCGAGCAGGGGGAAGGTGACAGGCCGATGCGTTCGGCCAGCTCCTGATTGGAGATGCGCGCGTCGCGTTGCAGTTCTGCAAGAATTCGCAGGTCGTAGCGGTCCAGCTTGTCCATGAAAGCCTCGGATTTTAATTGAATTGCGCTTTTGGCGTAATTTTTAGCTGTTTGTTGCTCAGGTGGTGCCTGTATGAGCAATCTTAGCAATCATTTATCCGCTCTGTCGCCGTACTATTTCTTCCAGATTCACAGCCCGGACATCACGTCCCCCTGCGATCCGCCCAATCAGGCGCTTCGCGGCCCGCCGACCCCACAGGATCGCGCCGGCCACCGGGCTACGCACTGCCCAGAAGGCGGAGCGAGGTGAGCCGGCGCCAACAGCGACGAGCAGGACGAGATTCCACAAAGGGAGGCTGACGAGCCTCCCTTTTTTCTTGCCCGCGATTTGCCCGCCATCTTTACCCTGACTTTACCCAACGCCTTGCAATGCGGGCTTTGCGCCGTGGTCTATGGCAATGTCGCATCACTGTTTTCGGCTTGGGCCGAAGTGAGGAATTCATGAAGTCGGGCATCTGGCAGTGCGCCTCGTTTACTGTGCTCTCGTTGCTGCTGGCGCTTCAGTCCGCCAATGCCGCCGGCCCGGACGGGCAGGGTGGGCAAGGGCAGCCGCCCGGTCAGGGTGGCGGCCAGGGTCGGCCATCAGGCGGTCCCGGTAATACCGGCCATTCCGGTGGCGGACAGTCTGGCTCCCACGACGGCCAGGGGCATTCGGGCGGCGGCTTCCAGGGGCGTCCCACTGGCGGTGGCAACGGTGGCCAATGGCAGGGCCGCCCACCGGGCGGCAACAACAATGGCCAGTGGCAAGGACACCCCTCGGGCAACGCCGGCAACAACGGCGGCCAGTGGCAGGGYCGYCCACCGGGCGGCAACAACAATGGCCARTGGCAAGGACACCCYTCGGGCAACGCCGGCAACAACGGCGGCCARTGGCAGGGKCGTCCAYCGGGCGGCAACAACAATGGCCAATGGCAAGGACAYCCCTCGGGCAACGCCGGCAACARCGGCGGCCAGTGGCAGGGTCGTCCACCGGGTGGCAACAACAATGGCCAGTGGCAAGGACACCCTTCGGGCAACGCCGGCAACAATGGCGGCCAGTGGCAAGGTCGGCCGCCGGGATACGGCAGCAGCCAATGGCAGGGTCAGGGCCGTCCACCCTCGGGGAATGGGCATGACATGCGTCCGCCGGCAGGTGGCTGGCAGGGTCGACCACCGCCTTCCCACGGCAACTGGGGGCCGCATCCGTCGAACTGGCGCCCTGGCTACGTGGTCAACGCCATGCCGCCGGGGTACTACCGCGTGCCTTATCGCGGTGGCAGTTACTACTTCAACGACGGCTACTGGTATCGCCCCTATGGCTCGCGCTACGTGGTGGTGACGCCGCCCTACGGCGTGCGCGTGCGCTACCTGCCGTCCTATGCCGAGCAGGTGTGGATCGGCAGCATCGGCTATTTCCTGGCCGCCGGTACCTATTACCTCTGGCAGGCGAACTCGCAGGAATATGAAGTCGTAGCGCCGCCGCAGGAGGCGCAACCCGTGGCCGTGGCGCAGTCGGGCTACGACCTGGTTGCTTACCCCCTGTACAACCAGGGGCCGGACCAGCAGGCCCGCGACCGCTATGAGTGTCATCGCTGGGCGGCCGACTAGAGCGGTTTCGATCCGGCGCTGGCGAGCTACGCGCCACCGGCATACGTCGCCGACAACTACCGCCGTGCACTCGGCGCCTGCCTGAGCGGGCGCGGCTACAGCGTCAACTGATCGTCTCTTTGCCCACCACTTCCTGCGGGTCGGCGTGCACCAGCACCTCGGCCCGCGGGAATTCCTTGTGGATCGCCAGCACTGCCTCGTCGCACAGGTGATGCGCCTTGGACAGCGACAGCTCGCCCGGCAACTCCAGGTGCAACTGGACGAACCAGTGCGTGCCGGAAATCCGCGTGCGCAGGTCGTGGGCGCCGAGCACGCCGGGCACCTCGCGTACCAGTTCGAGCATGCGCGTGCTGACGTCTGGGGGCAGTTCCTCATCCATCAGCACGGCGACGGATTCGCGGGCGATCTGGAATGAACTCCAGAGGATGTAGAAGGCGATGCCCAGGCCGAAGATGGCGTCCATCTGCTGCCAGCCGAAGTTCGCCAGCACCAGGGCGACCAGGATGCTGCTGTTGAGCAACAGGTCCGAGCGGTAGTGCAGGGAGTCGGCGCGGATGGCGTTGGAGCCAGTGATCCTCACCACATAGCCCTGCACCATCAGCAGGCCGGCAGTGAGTGCCAGCGACAGGATCATCACCGCGATGCCCCAGCCGGCGGCTTCCACTGGTTCGGGGTGTTGCAGCCGATCGATGGCCTGTGCGCCGACCAGCACGGCGCTGACCGCGATGAACAGCGCCTGCGCCAGCCCGGACAGCGATTCCGCCTTGCCGTGGCCGTAGCGGTGGTCGTCGTCCGCGGGGCGGATGGCGTAGTGCACCGCCAGCAGGTTGAGGAAGGAGGCGGCGCCGTCGAGCAGCGAGTCGGTCAGGCCGGCCAGCAGGCTGACGGAGCCGCTGAGCCACCAGGCAATGGCCTTGGCGACGATCAGGGTAGTGGCGACGCCGAGCGACGCAAAGGTCGCCAGCCGCATGAGGTGGGCGTGGCTGGCGTGCTTGAGCATCAGGTGTCCAGGCGGTTGGGCAGGAAGTAGATGTAGTCCAGCAGCGGCGCCTTGTGGCCCAGCGCGGTGATCGCTGCGCTCATCTGCCCGCGGTGGTGGGTGCCGTGGTTGACCAGGTGCTGGACGATGTTCGCCAGGCTCTGGCGGTGTTCCTGCCCGGCCATGTTGCGGTAATCCAGCTGGGTACCGAGGGTGGCGTCGCTCTGCTTGCTCAGCCACAGGCGCCAGGCGCCGACCCCGTCATTGAGAAAGTCGGCGAGGCCGGCGCGATCCGGCGCGGCCTCGGCGTCCAAGCGTTCGAATTGCCAGGGCTCGCGCTGCACACGGGCGAACCAGATGCGATCGACCACCGCGAGGTGGTTGAGGGTGCCGTGCAGGCTGTCGAAGAACAGCCCGCGCGGCGCGCGGTAGGCCTCTTCATCCAGGGGCGCGACGGCCTCCAGGATGCGTTCGTAGGCCCACTGGTGGTACGCCAGGAGTTGCTGAAGGTGTGAAGCGAGAGCGCCGTGCATATCAGGCCTCCGGGCGCAGGCCCAGGCTGGCGAGTTGTTGGAGGCTACCGCTGCGCTGGATCAGACGCGGGTCGTCCAGGGGGAGGCTGCGGCCGGTTTCACGCTCGAGGATTGCCTTGAGTTTAGCCTTGTCCACGGTGCCGTCTTCACCCACGGCATCCTTGAGCTTTTCCGGCGCGACGGAGTACTTCGCATCGGGCAGGTAGATCGCGCCGGTGGCGAAGTCTACGCCGAAGGCGATCAGTCCCGGGATGATGTAGAACAACAAGCCGATGGCGTCGAAGGCGACGATGGCCGGGTCGATACGGCCGTCGATCTGGCCGCGGCGGTCGGGATAGAACAGGGTGCCGCAGGCGGTCAGCTGGCTGAACAGGGCGGCGCTCAGAACGGCGCAGGACACACGGGTGGCAAGACGCATGGAAGACCTCCAGGAGGATGATGCAGACAACTATATCAACGAGCTCGCTGTCGCTGCTGGCAGATTCGCACTATGCGGCGTTCTCGTTGCTTCTATGACTGCCGAGTTGGCATCGCGGTTCGCCCGCTATAATCGCCGCCGCCCGCGAAAACCGGGTTACTGCCCCATGAAACTCCAGGAGCCGGCATGATCGCCCTACCCATCGACAGCGTCCTTCCCGACTTGCGCCAGGCCCTGGCTGCGCGCCACGAGGTGGTGCTGGAAGCGCCGCCCGGCGCCGGCAAGACCACGCGTGTGCCGCTGGCGCTGCTGGACGAGGCGTGGCTGGCCGGGCAGTCGATCCTGATGCTGGAACCACGCCGCCTGGCTGCCCGCGCTGCTGCCGAGCGGCTGGCCAGTGAGCTGGGCGAGAAAGTCGGCGAGACCGTCGGTTACCGCATCCGCCTGGACAGCAGGGTTGGCCCGAAGACGCGCATCGAGGTGGTTACCGAAGGCATCCTGGCGCGGCGCCTCCAGGATGACCCGGCGCTGGAAGGCGTGGGCCTGGTGATCTTCGATGAATTCCATGAACGCAGCCTTGATACGGACCTGGCCCTGGCGCTGACCCTCAACGGCCGTGCGCTGCTGCGCGACGAGCCGCCGCTGAAGGTGCTGGTGATGTCCGCGACCCTGGAGGGCGAGCGCTTGTCCGCGTTGCTGGACGACGCCCCGGTGGTGCGCAGCGAGGGCCGCATGTTCCCGGTAGACATCCGTTGGGGCCGCCCCTGGCAGGCCGGCGAATTCATCGAGCCGCGCGTGGTGCAGACCGTGCAGCAGGCGCTGGCGGATGAACCCGGCAGCCTGCTGGTGTTCCTGCCCGGCCAGGCGGAGATTCGCCGCGTCGCCGAACAATTGGGCGATGCACTGGCCGGTCGCCCCGAAGTACTCATCTGCCCGTTGCATGGCGAACTTGATCTGGACGCCCAGCGCGCCGCCATCGAGCCCGCACCGGCGGGCAAGCGCAAGGTGGTGCTGGCCACGAATATCGCCGAGACCAGCCTGACCATCGACGGCGTGCGCGTCGTCGTGGATGCCGGGCTGGCGCGGGTGCCGCGCTTCGATCCGGGCAGCGGCATGACCCGCCTGGACACCCAGCGCATTTCCCGCGCCTCCGCCACCCAGCGCGCCGGCCGTGCCGGACGGCTGGAGCCGGGCGCCTGTTATCGCCTGTGGTCCGAGGCGCAGCACGATCAACTGCCGGCCTATGGCGCGGCGGAAATTCTCCAGGCCGACCTCGCCGGCCTCGCGCTGCAACTGGCGCGCTGGGGCGTGGCCCCGCAGGACCTGGCCTGGCTCGACCTGCCGCCCGCCGCCGCTTATGCACAGGCCCAGGACCTGCTGGAGCGTCTCGGCGCGCTGGCCTCCCGCGCCGGCGGCGGCAGCCTCACGCCCCACGGCCAGGCCATGGCCGAGGTGCCGGCGCACCCGCGAATCGCCCACCTGCTGCTGCGCGGCCACGCGTTGGGGCTGGGACAATTGGCCTGTGATCTGGCCGCCCTGCTGGGCGAGCGCGACATCCTGCGCGGCAACGACGCCGACCTGCATCACCGCATCGCCCTGCTGGCCGGCGAGCAGAATGGCCAGCGCGCCAGCCGCGGCGCGGTGCAGCGCGTTCGCCAGCTGGCGCGGCAGTTCAAGGGCTACCTGCGGGGTCCTGCCCGTGAACCGGTTGCCGACCCCGAACATCCGCGTTGGCTCGGCGGCCTGCTGGCCTTTGCTTACCCGGACCGTATCGCCCGCCAGCGCCGCGCCGGTGGCGGCGAATACCGCCTGGCCAACGGTCGCGCCGCGCTGTTTGGCGAGCCGGATGCGCTGATGAAGGAAGCCTGGCTGGTGATCGCCGACCTCGGTAGTCGCCAGGGCCAGCGCGAGGAGCGCATCTACCTGGCGGCGGCGCTGGAGCCGGCGCTGTTCGAGTCGATTCTCGCCGAGCAGGTCAGCGTCCACGATGAGCTGGAGTGGGACGAACGCGAAGGCGTATTGCGCGCCGAGCGACAGCGCAAGGTCGGCGAGTTGGTCTTGTCCACCGAGGCGCTGCCTAATCTGGACGCCGAAGCTCGCAGCCGCGCACTGCTTGGGCTGGTGCGCCGCAAGGGCCTGGAGCTGCTGCCGTGGACGCCGGAGCTGCGCCAGTGGCAGGCACGCATCGCGCTGTTGCGGCGGCTGGACCTGGAGGGCAAGGGCGAGAGCGAGTGGCCGGATGTCAGCGACGCCGCCTTGCTGGGCTCGCTGGAGAACTGGCTGCTGCCGTACCTGGGCAAGGTGTCGCGGCTCTCGCATTTCGGCAACCTGGAGTTGAGCGGGATTCTCCATGCGCAGCTGCCCTGGCCATTGCCGCAACGCCTGGACGAACTGGCGCCGCGCACGTTGCAGGTGCCGTCTGGCTCGAACATCCGCCTGGACTACAGCGAATTCCCGCCGGTGCTTGCCGTGCGCCTGCAGGAGCTGTTCGGCCTCGCCGATACGCCGCGCATCGCCCAGGGCCGGGTGGCGGTCAAGTTGCACCTGCTCTCTCCGGCGCAGCGGCCAGTACAGGTGACCCAGGACCTGGCCAACTTCTGGCGCAGTACCTATGCCGAAGTGAAGAAGGACCTCAAGGGGCGCTACCCCAAACTATTCAATAAGCTTGATCCTTGGGTTGAATCTCTTAACGCTAAAATATTGACAGGTAAGGACGACAAGCGTTGATTTCTATCTTCTAACGTGTAGGATTGACGCCATTTCATCTGAGGGCAAAATGATGGCGCAATCCGAAGAGTTGGTTCAGGGGAGTAGGCTTGTGGTCATTCCCCGACTTGCTGATGCATTTGCCGAGTTATACGTCTCTGAATGCCCAGAGGGTGGGGTTGAGAGCAGTATTGCGCTTTCTGACCCAAAGATGACTGTCTACCAGCTGAATGAGCCCGGCTCAGAGGACGGGAGAGGTGATATATACAACTTCCCCATGCTTTTCCATGCTGATGGACTGCCCTGGCAGGAGGCGAATTCTTATCTGCTCAGCCTAGTGGCTAACAAAGTGGCAAGAACAAGGCCTACTGACGATGTGAGGCGTAAAGCCAGTAAGCTCTTAGACTACCTATTGTTCTGTGAGTCAGAGAATATCGACTGGACCGACTTCTCAGGCAAGCGACCGTCCCTGCGGCCTACTTACAGGTATTACAGGCATCTTCTCGAAAAAGGAGGCAAAGGAGGCCAGGTAGTCAATCAATACACTGGGATTGTGTATGATTTCTATAAGTTCGTAGCTCGCTTTTGGCACCCAATTGATATCAATAGGGTGGATACCGTAAAGAAGCTAAAGCTCATGGTTCAAGGGGCGCGGGGGAACATCAGTCTCGATGTTGAGAAAAGAAGCCAAACACGTCCCACGGCTCCTGCAAGTCCAGTCCCCATCGGTTACGTGCGGGATGATGGTGAGGATCTTCGGCCTCTTACAAATACTCAATTGAGCCAACTGCTGGAATCTATATACCTCCCGAGTTGGTCTGCCCAAGAGCGGCTGATCGTCCTTACAGCCCTTATGACAGGTGCCAGGAAGCAAACCGTGCTCACCCTCAGGCTACGCCACCTGGATAGCTTCTCAGATGAAAATCTGAGGCCCGACGGGACTTACCTAATCAAGGCTGGGCCGGGGACAGGAATCGACACGAAGTTCGACAAGGAGCAGAGAGTCTATTTTCCGCGTCAGTTGGCCGATGACCTTAAGGTCTGGGCCAGTTCTCCATTAGCGTTAAGGCGTAGGAAGGCATTTCTTGAGAAAATGCGAGATCTTGAGCCCGGCATAACCTTTGATGAGCAAGATGTCTACGTTTTCTTGTCTGATCAAGGTAATTGCTACTATATGGCTGAAGATGATCCTCGGTATGAGTTCGTCAAATCTCGGCCTACGGGGCAGGTAACTGAGAACCTGAAACAAAAATTGCTGCGAACTGTCGGAAGCAATTTTCCAACTAGCTTTAGTTATCACTGGCTGCGAGCGACATTCGCTTTTCAGTTGTATCAAAAGCTACTACCCTTATTGAAAAAGGGGCGGCTGCAATATGGTGAAGAAATTTCGATTATTCAACATCGGTTGCACCACAAGAATCGAGAAACTACCGAGAACTATTTGAAGCTTTTCTTGATGTATTCAGAAAAAATGGTCGCCCAAGAGCGCTACGAAGACTGGCTTATTAGCTTTGGTAGTTACAGTGACTTGAGCTTGGAGGAATTGAGTGCTTAGCCACGTACTCACTCTTCGTGATACTGATGTTTTTGATGTCAAGGATCTTGGCAGAGAATTTCTATACCCTGAGCGGGTACGGATTCAACTCCATGAGGATGCACGTAAAGCTCCGTTTGATATTGGGAGTATTGCTTACTCGCGTCGAAATTTTGAATCGGATCATGTTTTGGCTGCGTATCCGATAGCTGTAGATCTTTCCAGTCTGGTGCCTGGGCGTAGAGAACTGATCAGAGATATCATTGATGGTATCTACTCAGGCGGGTTGCGCCACAAAAGCATCCTTGCATTTTTGAAAAAGATTAAAGTTGTAATGGATTGGTGCGATCAGAATGGTCATAGCCAGTGGCATGAAAGCCTAGAGCAAGCAGGGAGCGCTTATGTTGCGCTGTCTGATCACCTTAAGCATCTAATCCTTGTAGATAGAAAACTATCGCCTACGACCTGTGGTCACCGTCAGCAGACGTTGCAGACACTTATAGAACTTAAATTCCCAGGTGATGCCGCTCACGTCACCAGCCTCGCGCCTGCTTTCAGAATTGCGCGTAACCCAGCTACTCCTCCAAGTGAGGACTTGGTTCAGCAATACGTTTCAACCTGCATCGATATTGCTAGGAAGCTAACTGATTTTGTTTTGAAAGAAGAAAATTTCCCATTTCGCATTACCGTTGCCAATAATGAGGTTGCCGTGTTCCCCAGCATGGTGGGATGGCTGACACCTTTAACTTTGGAGGAGGGCTCTTCGCCTGTGTACAACGCAGGCGAATTAAGGATTTCCTCCGTTGAGGAGTACCAGGAGCTTACAGGGTACAATCGAAGCGTCTCAATTCGCGCCCTAGAAGAAGCGCAGCAGAATATCGACGCCGCGAATAGCGATAAGCGCCATCAGCAACGGATTAGATTGGCGTCGATGGCTGCCAGTGCTTATGCGTGTCTGTTCGTGCTGATCACTGCTGCTAATCCGAGTGAGTTTATTGAATTTGACTATCTTGAAGCTGTTGAGGTAGAGAAATCAGTAGTTAAAAAAGAGCTTACCTCGGTCAAATTCAGAGCTGGTGGGCGCATTACACGCTATGCAGTTGGTCGTAGGACAGGTTTGCCGCTACTACGAGAGTACCTTAAGCTTCGGGAGTGGATTTTAAACGGCGCCGAATGTCAGTACCTATTTTTCAAAATGAAACGCACAGGATTTTATACTGGACAGTTCTCAAAGCTAAATGAGGCTTTTTCCAGTACATTTTTCAAACGGCTTCAAGGAGTTTTCCTCCCGGCTGACTGTAAGAATATTCCAGGTTCGCTAGCTAGAAAGCTCAAGAGCTTGATTTTACATGAGCTGCGCGTGTCCCCATCTATCGTTGCTGAGGTGATGAATCACAGTCAGAAAACGAATGCTGCAAGCTATTCAGAGACGAGACTGGATAGGATGAAAACGGAGTATGGGGACTTCTGGAACTCTGTCCGGAAAGCAGCCGAGATGGTCAAATCTCGTGCTGATGGAGACTCAAAAAAAATTGCATCAGGCCACTGTGATGATTTTGAGAGGCCTGTGAAAATCCTTGAGTCTGTGCCAATAACGCCCGATTGTCGTTCCCAGTACGGATGCCTCTTCTGTGCCAACTATCTCTGTCATGCCGATGAAGAAGACATCCACAAACTTCTAAGTCTACAGTTTGTGGTTAACGCTGTTAGGCTTGGCTCGCCAGATATAGGGCACGCAGAGCAGATGTTTCAGGAGCTTTCGGTGCGTATTGAGTTCATCCTAGATGCGATAGCTAAGCGCTCAGAAAACGCCAATCGATTGGTTGAGTCAGTAAAGTACAGGGTACATGAGCTGGGTGAGCTTACGCACTTTTGGGAAAAGCGATTGCAACGCTACGAGCAGGTGGGGGTTGTGTTTTGAGTGCGGAATTCTACAGTGCTCTATATTCGGGTGAGGCAACGCCAGTTTTCGAGCCGCTACCAAGCAACTATGGTGGTCTAGCGCCTGCTCCAGATTTTGTATTGTGCAGATCATCGAGCGGTGTCGCTACAGCGATTTATGGTCAAGATCGCTGGGATTTCAATCCCCTGCGGCTCAGCGCCAAGACAGTGCCGGTTATGGATTTTAGTCGGGGTTTGGAAAGCCCTGATGGTAGGTTCGATAACCTTAAAAATGAGGCGAAATTTCTGGTGTTCTGCCTCGTTTACTTTTCGTCAGCTGGGCGCATGGGAGCACTAAGCGTTGCCACACTTCGCAATAGTCACTACATCCTCATGTCGTTGGCTAAATATTGCGCTGCTCAAGAAAGCAAACCGCTTATAGGTTTGCTTAGCTTGAGGCAGATGCTAACCACGCCTGTCTATTTAGCTGCGTTTATGAGGGACAACCAGTTAGGGGTCGCAAGGAAGAAAATTTTACGCGCTCTTCTGGTCCAGCTTGTGGGTGTGGGGGAGGACCGTCTCGGTTATCGAGTTCAGGGGTTGGAACTAGAATATGGGAGATTCGAATTCAAGCAGCATCCTGTTATTCCTACCTCAATTTATCTTAACACCATTAATTACCTGGCTGATCAGGTGGATCATGTACATAAGTATATGGATCGCCTGGAGCCATTTATTGTCCGGTTTATCGATAAGGAATACGGCGGGTACTCTCGCTTGAAGGCGACAAGGCAGAGGCTTGAGGAGCATGGGCTAACGAACTTCGCAGCTACTGTTGAAGAGTATGGTCTACAAGACTTTTTTGTAGGTGATTTTGCCTGTGAGGAAAGGCGAGGTTTGGGTAGGATTTTGTCAAATATCCAGTATTTGGTCAAAACCGTTATCCACTGCTATACAGGTATGCGTGATCAGGAAGTTTTACGTTTGCCTTACAATTGTATTTCTCAAGCAGAGATAACTCCTGCGCTGGTGGATACGGATGGGATTGTCCGAAATAAGGCAGTTCTAGTTGACTTGATATCGACCACAACAAAATTCACGGGCTATAAGGCCGAAGCATCCTGGCTGGCAGCTTCTGAAGTCGTAAAGGCTATTGATGTAGCAAGAGCAGTATGTCGGTCTCTCTCTCGTTTCTATGACGTATCTCTGGATGTTGCGCCCTTACTCATTAGTCCCACAGTCCTTATCAGGAGGGATCACAAGGAACTGGCGAGTCAGGGCCTCGGTAATATGAGATTGGAGTCGCTGGCAAAAGCCACCAAAATTTCTCCAAGCGATCTAGTCGAACTGGAGGCTTCGGCTCCTGAAAGGTCTTTTGATACCGAGGCCAGTTTCAAAGTCGGAGCGCCGTGGCCATTTACCAGTCACCAATTCCGACGTTCTCTAGCCTTCTATGGTAGCAGTAGTGGTTTTATTTCACTGCCAAGCCTCAAGAAACAATTCAAGCACTTGACCATCCAGATGTCACG
Organism: Pseudomonas sp. AU11447; assembly: GCF_001672555.2. Classification (NCBI taxonomy): domain Bacteria; kingdom Pseudomonadati; phylum Pseudomonadota; class Gammaproteobacteria; order Pseudomonadales; family Pseudomonadaceae; genus Pseudomonas; species Pseudomonas sp. AU11447. Next base: position 14,844 of record NZ_LZDG02000065.1, read on the forward strand.
TTACTACGCGAATAACTTTGACCAGTTGAAAACTGTTTTTGGATACTACGATCCAAAAACAGGTGAGTATGTACTCCCCAATAACCATATGGCATACGATTTTCAGACAGGTGTGCCGATCAGTGTTGCATACGACTTGCTGACCGAAGTGCTTGGGTCTGATACGAGGCTTTTTGGCGGGGTTGGGTCATACGTCGAAAAGCAGAGGCAACGATTAGACGATGGCGAAGTGCTCATTGAGGACGTTCGAGAGGAGACGCTCAAGCGGGTTGAGCAGGGGCATATTTCTTATCGGAAAACATTCTTAGGTGCCTGCATGAAAACTGGCCCCTGTGAGGCTTTCATGCTGGGGAACTACATAACCTGCCTAAGCTGTCCAGGCAGTCTGATCAAGCCGGACAGGCTTGACCAAGCAATTGGTGAGGCAAAAGCAGACCTAGAGGTTTACGACCTTAACTCAGGTGAGTATCAGGTCGTTAAGAAAGATCTTGACGATCTCGTATCTTACCGAGAGCGGCACATCCAAGCTAAGGAGGTTATATGAGTAGGCCTGATCATTTGATGGACGGCGTGGCCCGGTGCGAAGAGGCATTTGAGCGTCTTAAGACGGGTAAGCCCGTTGTCGCTGCACATGTTGATATTGATAGATCCAAAATAACAGCCGGTATAGTGAGTGTTGAGGCTGGATTTGATAGAGGTTATCTCAAAAAGGCAAGGCCAAGCCATGCGCCACTGATCGCGCTTATTGAGTCATATAGAAAAGGGATGACGAGCACATCCATCACAAGTCAAACCCAGATTCGTAGAGCTAAGCAAAAAATTGAGCAGACCTCTAGCGAATTGGAAGCAGTAAAATTTCATCTCTTCCGAGTGCTAACCCAGAACATACAGCTGGTGGAAAGGGTGAGAATCCTTGAGCAGCAGTTGAAAAGCACAAAAGTGGTGCCAATTAGGAATTGATTTATCTTATAGAGTGTCAATGATTGACAGCCTATCGCAGAATAGGCGTCCGATGCAGCTGTCAATCCTTGCCTTAATTAACATATTTATTGTCAATCACTGCAACATGGATTGACTAGATTTGGATTGACAGTTTTTGCTCTCTAGGCCTAGTGCTCATTGGGATTTTTTGTTGTCAATGTTCAGACAGCAAGGTGATAAAGTTTACTACTGGCCGGATGACCCGCTGATCGCCGAACCGACGGCGCGGGCCAAGCCGCGCAAAAGCTGAGATTCGTGCTCTCGTAGGAGCGGATTTATCCGCGAAGTTTTCGCGTGGCGGTGAGTCAATCGCGGACGGAGTCCGCTCCTACCCCGAAAACTCTGCGCGAGCCAGCCCTCTCCCCCGCCCTCTCCCTGAAGGGAGAGGGAGCTATCCGTGCCGGCTGGCAGGTGGGATTCAGCCGGTACCGAACCAGTCCCCTCTCCCTTCAGGGAGAGGGTTAGGGAGAGGGATTCTCAGGTACGGATTTTCAGAGAAAGACAGTCACTCCTACGAGCATTCCGTTTTCAAGATTCAGGGCAATTTCATCTCGTAACCTGCCGCCTGCAATTCGTCGTAGGCGTGGTCCAGCTGTGCGCGCAGCCCTTCGGCGTCGGGCGCGTGGCGCGAGACGATCAGCTTGGTCGGCACGCTGTACAGGTTGTCGAAGGCCAATGGCGCCATGTTGAGCTCCCGGCGCGCCTGCTCTACCGGCGTCTGGTAGTCGATCAGGTAGTCGCCGCGACCGCGTTCGAGCATCTGCAGCGCTGCGGTGTGGGTGCTGGTGCGGTGCAGCTCCAGCTTCAGCGCCGGGTCGGCGAGCAGGTCGGTGATCGGTCGCCAGTAGCTGTAGCCGCTGATGAGGATGACCCGGCTGCCGGTCAGGCCGCCGGGCACTTCGGGCGAGGGCCGCGAGGGCATGCGGTAGAGGTTCAGCTCGACGTGGCCCAGCACGCGCTCGCACTCCAGCGTGCTGTCCGCCAGTTCCTGCTTGCCGGGTGCGCCGGCCCAGAGCTGCACGCTGCCGTCCTGCAGGCCCAGGTACAGGCGGGCGCTGGGCAGTGGGCGGAAGTCGGCGCGGTAGCCGGCCTTGAGCAGGATGCGCCGGACCATTTCGGCACCGCTGCCGCGGGTGCTGCCATCCGGGGCGGTATAGGTGTAGGGCGGGAACTCGTAGTAGCCCACCGTCAGCGCCGGCAGTGGGCGCGGCAGGCGGTCGGCCAGCGTGGGCCGGTCGACGGCCAGGGCGTTGAGGCAGAGGAGGGCGAGGATCAGCCCGGCGAGACGGCGCAAATGCATGGATGGCCTGGGTGCTCGTTATCGTTTTTGTTCGAAGCGGGCCGAGCATGCGACCGCCGCCTCGCACTTGTCCAGCGTCCACCGGCGGCGTTGTGCCGAAGCGCTCAGTGGGGCAGCAGGAAACGTGCGGAAAGCGGCAGGTGATTGGAGATGCGCAGGGTGTCGTGGGCGCGTACGCCGGCCTCCAGGCGGTTCAGACTGGGGCTGTGGAACAGGTAGTCGAGGGTGCGGTCGGGTTTGTGCACGCGCGGATCGTTGGGGAAATGCGTGTACCAGTTCTCCTGGTCGGCGCCACTGGACTCCTCCACCGCCGGGATCACCGGGAAGCGCGCTGCCAGCAGGTTCAGTTCACTGTTGGCGCGGTAGGGCGCGCGCAGTACTTCCGGCAGGTAGGGATACTGGCCCAGCGGCAGCAGGCCGAGGTCGCCACCCAGCAGCCAGGGGCGGCCCGCAGCCTGCAGGGAGTCCAGCTGGGCCTCGATGGCTTGCACCTGGCGCTGCGGGGTGTCGTCGCCGTTGGGGCGTTCCAGGCGTGTGTTGATCACGCTGAGCTGGCCGCCGCCGCGGATCGGCAGGTCGCTCTGCAACATCGCCGGTTGCGGGGCGAACAGGTGCAGCAGCGGGATGGCTGAACGCTGTGGCAGGGCGATGCGCTCGCTGCTGGCGATCTGGAAGCGGCTGAAGGTCACCAGCTTGCGTCCGGCGCTACCGAACACATGGGGATTGGGATCGAAGCGGGCCTTCCAGTCGAAGGCGGCGCTGGAGCAGGGGTAGAGGTCGGCCAGGCGGTCGCCGATCAGCGCCTGCTGGTCCTGCTTGCCGGTGGCGGCGGCGCCGTCATCCACTTCCTGCAGCAGGACGATGTCCGGAGCCTCGTCGCGGATCACCCGGATCACCTCGTCGAGGCTGTAGGCGATGTCTTCGGGGCTGGGGCTGTCGTCCGGGCCGGTGGTGTCGGGCAGGTCGTCCCAGAAGATGTAGCGCTTGCCGGCCAGGTACTGGACGTTCCAGGTCATTACCTTCAGCGCCTGGCCCGGCTGCAGTTGCGGCGCGGGCGTGCGGCACTGTGCAGTGACGCTTTCGCGCTCGGCGGGGTGCCAGGCCAGCAGCCAGGCGGCAGCGGTGAGGGCGAGCAGCAGGACGATGAACAGCAGGAACAGGGCGCGACGGCGAAGCGAGAGGCTCATGGGTGACCAGGGGCTATGCTTGTTGGGACCAGAGGATAGTGGCTGTGACTTCGTATTTCATCTCTGTGTTTAGTGTGGGAATTATCCTGAAACCTTGTGAGACGTAGTTCGCAAGATGCTGTTTCGCACCCTGCGCGCTCCGGGAGGCTGCCATGTCGAGCAAGCTCTTCTCCCATCCCGTCTACCGACGCAAGGTGGTGCTGGTCAGCGGCGGCTGTTCCGGCATCGGCCGCGCCCTGGTGCTGCGCTTCGCCCGGGCCGGGGCCCATCTGGTGATCCTCGACCTCGACCAGGCGGCGCTGGACAGCCTGGTGCAGCACCTGCGCGAACACCTGAATGTCGAGGCCCTCGGCCTGCGCTGCGACATCGCCGACGCCGAGGCGGTGCAGCGTTCGGTGGCACTGGCGGTCGAGCGCTTCGGCGGCATCGACGTGCTGGTGAACAACGCCGGCATCACCCATCGCAGCCTGTTCATCGAGACCGAACTGGCAGTCTTCCGCCGGGTGATGGCGGTGAATTTCTACGGTGCGTTGCACTGCACCCAGGCGGCCTTGCCCAGCCTGCTGGCGCGGCATGGTCAGATCGTCGTGCTCAGTTCGTTGACCGGCTTCGCACCGCTGCTCTACCGCAGCGCCTACAACGCCAGCAAGCATGCGCTGCACGGCCTGTTCGACACGTTGCGCATGGAGCTGGACGGTACCGGTGTGGCAATCACCCTGGCATGCCCCGGCTTCACTGCCACCGACCTGCGCAAGAACGCGCTGGTGGGCGACGGCTCGGTGATCCGCCAGCCGGCGCTGGTGCTGGGCGCGGAGGTCGCCTCGCCGCGCGACGTGGCCGAGGCGATCTACCAGGGCGCCTTGCGCCGCCGGCGGTTGCTGGTGCTGTCCAACGTCAACTGGCGGGCGAGGCTGCTGGCGCGCTTCTTCCCGCGGCTGTTCGAGAAATTGCTGGTGCCGAAGATGTCGGGGCTCAGGCCGGGGCACTAGCTTTTCGTAGGCGCGAGCTTGCTCGCGAACGGATTCACCGGCGACGCCGGAGCGGGGCGGGTTCGCGAGCAAGCTCGCTCCTACAGGTTCTTTGCCGGCCCGGAGCGCGGTGCCTGAGCGATGGGTGGGAGCGGACTGATCTCACTTCGCGCCGAGGCCAATCGGGGACGGAGTCCGCTCCTGCACTCAATGCGAGTGCGTGTCGAAACCACCGCCCGCCAGCGCCATGTCCCAGAACGACGCCTCGATCTTGTGCCCGTCCAGGTCGCGGATGAAGCAGCCGTAGTACGGATCGCCATACAGCGGGCGCGGGCCGGGGGCGCCTTCGTCGGTGGCGCCGGCAGCTATCGCAGCGCGATGGAACGCGTCCACTTCCTCGCGGGAGTTGGCCATGAAGCCGAAGTGCGTACCGTTGCCGACGCTGGCGGGGCGCCCGTCGATCGGCGTCTGCAGCCAGAATTCCGGGAAGGCGCGGCCGTAGGCCACGGCGCCGGGGTGCTCCATGATCTGTTGGCAGCCCAGGGTCGGCAGCACGGCGTCGTAAAACGCCTTGGCGCGCGGGTAGTCGTTGGTGCCGATGGAAATGTGCGAAAGGCAGCTGGGCGGGAAGTCGCTCACGGCGAGTCTCCATACTCGGGGAAAGGAGACTCCAGCGTAGAACCCCGGCCCGCGATGTGCCGGGGTATTTGTTGCGACTTGCTGCCGCTCAGGCGGCTTCGCGGCCAAGCAGGATGAAGATGCGGTAGGCGGCCACCGTCAGCAGCAGCTGGAAGAACCCGCTCAGCGAATGCAGCGCGACGCTGAGTACCGGCGCGTCCTGGCCGGCCTCGGTGATCCAGCCTTCGGCGATCCACACCGGCGCGAGGATGGCCAGCGAGGTGATCAGCAGCAGGAAGAAATGCCCGGTGGTCAGGCTGAAGCTCTCGCGCATCGCGTCGATGGGCGCGCGGCCGCGCTGCACCAGGAGGAATTCGGCGAAGGCCAGCTTGATCATCACGAAGATGCCCGGCAGCACCATCAGGTACAGGCCGATCACGATCAGCAGCGAGGTGATCGCCGAGAGCAGGGCGAAGGCCGGCCACAGCCGCAACGCTGCGCTCCACAGTTCGCGCACGCTGCGCTGTACACCTTCGCCCGCGTCGATCATGTAGAGGATCAGGCTGGCGGTATAGATCGGGTAGAACACCAGGCCCGCGGCCATGCCCCAGGGCGCGAAGTTCTGCGAGCCGGCGGCGACGTTGATCTGCTGCTGCACCAGCGTCTCGATGACGATCCACGGCAGGCACAGCGGCACCAGGGTGCCCAGATGACGGGAGAAGAAGAACCAGGTGTCGCGGAGGATGGAAAGGGGATTCATCAGTAACCCGATACTGTCCGAGGGCTTCGACTCTAACTTAAGCAAACCCTCAGATAGAAGGCGCAAGAATTCTGTGACCGGAACTTGTTTTTTTCCGACCCGATCCAATGTTTCGCTACAGCGATCCGTTTTGATTCACCCGCTCACTCGAGGCCTGCCATGAATTCCGAAGAGCAATCCCTGATCGATGGTCTGTTCACCCGCCTGCGTGACGCCGAGTCGCAGACCGCGCCCCGCGACGCCGACGCCGAGGCACAGATCAACAGGCACCTGGTGCAGCAGCCGGCCGCGCCGTACTACATGGCCCAGGCAATGCTGATCCAGGAAGCGGCGATCAAGCGCCTGGACCAGCGCGTCAAGGAACTCGAAGCGCAGCAGGCCAGGGCTCAGGAGCAGCGCCCGAGCAGCGGCGGCTTCCTTGCCGGGCTGTTCGGTGGCGGCCAGAGCCAGGAGCAGCGCGCGGCGCAACCGCAGCAGCGCCCGGACGGCTGGGGCCAGACGCGTTTCTCGCAGCCTGGCGGCAATGCGGCGTACGCCAATAATCCTGCGGCCGGTAATCCCAACGACTTCCGCCCCGCACAGCCGGCGCAAGCCGCACCCCAGGGCGGTGGCTTCATGCGCGGTGCGCTGCAGACCGCCGCGGGCGTGGCCGGCGGGGTGATGGTGGCGGACCTGCTGACCAGCATGTTCCACCACAACCAGCCGCAGGAAATCGTCGAAGTGATCCAGGAACAGCCGGCGCAACCGGAACCTTCGAGCTTCGACGACTCGCGGACGGATGACTCCTTTGGCGACGGTGACCGCTACGCAGACAGCAACTTCAGTGACGCCAACTACGACGACGGTGGCAGCTTCGGCGACGACTCCGGCTTCTTCGGCGGCGACGACGGCGACATGTTCAGCTGAGCCGCCCGCCCGCCGGGACTGGCGGGGGCGCGCCGCTGTGCCGATAATGCGCCCCCGCTGTTCGAGTCCCGGAGTCACCGTTGAAGACCATCGCCCTGTTCGCCGACGTGCAGAACCTCTACTACACCGTGCGTCAGGCCTACGGCTGCCACTTCAACTACGCCGCCCTGTGGGCCGAGCTGAGTGCCCAGGGCAACATCGTCCAGGCCTACGCCTATGCCATCGACCGGGGCGATGCGAAGCAGCAGCAGTTCCAGCAGATCCTGCGCAAGCTCGGCTTCACCGTGAAGCTCAAGCCCTACATCCAGCGCGCCGACGGCTCGGCCAAGGGCGACTGGGACGTGGGCATCACCATCGACATCCTCGACGCCGCGCCGAATGTGGACGAAGTCGTGCTGGCTTCCGGCGACGGTGACTTCGACCTGCTGCTCGACCGCGTCCGCGCCGGCGGCACCGATGCCACCGCCTACGGCGTGCCGGGCCTCACCGCCCAGGCGCTGATCCGTGCAGCGAGCCGCTACGTGCCCATCGAAGGCGCGCTGCTGCTGCGTTCCTGAGCCTTGCGGCTACAATGCCGCCCATTCCGAATTCGTATTGCGAGCGCTCCATGACCTTCGCCAACCTCGGCCTGATCGATCCCCTCCTGCGCGCCCTCGACGGGCTCGGCTACCAGAACCCGACGGCGGTGCAGGCCCAGGCCATTCCGGCCGTGCTCAAGGGCCGCGACCTGCTCGCCGCCGCGCAGACCGGTACCGGCAAGACCGCCGGTTTCGCCTTGCCGCTGTTGCAGAAGCTGTTGCAGGAAGGCCCGCAGGTGGCGGCCAACTCCATCCGCGCGCTGGTGCTGGTGCCGACCCGTGAACTGGCCGAGCAGGTCCACGAGAGCTTCCGCGCCTACGGCCAGCACGTGCCGCTGCGCACCGCCGTGGCCTATGGCGGGGTCAGCATCAATCCGCAGATGATGAAGCTGCGCAAGGGCGTCGACGTGCTGGTGGCCACGCCCGGCCGCCTGCTCGACCTCTATCGGCAGAACGCCCTGAAATTCACCCAGCTGCAGGCGCTGGTGCTGGACGAAGCCGACCGCATGCTCGACCTGGGCTTTTCCCGCGAGCTGGACGAAGTCTTCGCCGCGCTGCCCAGGCGCCGGCAGACCCTGCTGTTCTCCGCGACCTTCTCCGACGCCATCCGCCAGATGGCCCGCGAGCTGCTGCGCGACCCGTTGACCATCGACGTGGCACCGCGCAACACGGCGGCGAAGACGGTGAAGCAGCACCTGGTCACCGTCGACAAGAAGCGCAAGGCCGAGCTGTTCCTGCACCTGAAGCGCGAGCAGGGTTGGCGCCAGGCCTTGGTGTTCGCCAAGACCCGCAAGGGCGTCGATGAGCTGGTTGGCCTGTTGCAGAAAGAAGGCATCCGCGCCGACTCGATCCACGGTGACAAGCCGCAGCCGTCGCGCCTGCGTGCGCTGGCGCGGTTCAAGGCCGGTGAGGTGGACTTCCTCGTCGCTACCGACGTCGCCGCCCGCGGGTTGGATATCGAGGAAATGCCGCTGGTGGTCAACTTCGACCTGCCCATCGTCCCCGAAGACTACGTGCACCGCATCGGCCGTACCGGTCGCGCGGGCGCCAGCGGGCAGGCGATCTCGCTGGTCTGCGCCGACGAAGTGCAGCAGCTGGCGGCCATCGAGACGCTGATCGGCCAGACCCTGCAGCGCCAGGAAGAAGATGGCTTCGAGGCGGAACACCGGGTGCCCGTCACCGCCCCTGGCGGCCAGATAACGAAAAAGCCGAAGAAGCCCAAGCAACCCAAGGTGCCCGAAGGCAAACCGGGCAAGGTCCACCTGGGCTCGCTGCTGGACGACAAACCGCAGGTCAAGGCGGTGCGCAAGGCGCCGGGGTTCGGTCTTGGCGGCAAACCGGCAGGCGGCAAGCCGTCTTCTGGAAAGCCCTCTTCTGGAAAGCCGGCCGGCAAGGGCGGTCGCCGCCCCTGAGCCGTAAAGGCGCGCGCCTGCTTCATCGCGGTGCGCCGCCGAGGGCTGAGTCGGGGCTGTCTCCAGGCGTGGCGGGGTCTTGCGCGGTGTGGCGCAAAAGCTGCATTTCCGTGTGGAATCCCGAACGCCTATAGTGTGCCCATCGCGCACACAACAAGAACGACAGCCCATGCGCCACAAGGAACTCAAAGCCTGGACCGGCGGAGTCGCCCATCTGCTCCCGCTGGCCGCCGGTCGTCCGCGCCTGCTCGGCCTCAGCCAATGGCTGCAGCAGGTCTGTGCGGTGGATAACTTCGTGCTCTTCGTCTACGAAGGCAACCACCGCCCACTGGACCTGTTCGATACCTTCCCGGCCGACATCCGCCACGTCTACGTCGAGGACTACCAGGTCGGCCCCTACCTGCTCGATCCCTTCTACCTCGCCTGCACCCGCCACCAGGCGCCGGGGCTGTGGCGCCTGCGGCAGTTCGCGCCGGACCACTTCTACGTGGGCGAGTACTACCAGACTTACTACCAGCAGACCGGCCTGACCGAGGAGATCGCCTTCTTCGTCGACCTGGCCGACGGCGCCACCGCGGTGCTCTCGCTAATGCGCAAAACTTCCAGCCCTGCCTACAGCCGCGACGAGATGCAGCTGCTCGAATGTGCGCGGCCGGTGGTCGAGCAGGTGGTGCGCGAAGCCTGGGAACTGCGCCGTGCGCAGCCGCGTCCGGCGCAGGACCTGGACTACCAGATCCGCGAGGCCTTCGACCAGTTCGGCGCGCAACTGCTCACGCCCCGCGAGCAGGAGATCGTCCAACTGCTGCTGCGCGGCCACTCCAGCGCCTCGGTGGCCGAGCAGCTGGATATCAGCCCCGGCACGGTGAAGATCCACCGCAAGAACCTCTACGCCAAGCTCGGCATCGGCAGCCAGTCGGAGCTGCTCGGGTTGTTCATCCGCGAGTTGGCCGGGCGCGATGCGGCGGGTGGGATGCGCGCAGTGGGGTGAATGTCGGCAACCCGTAGGGCGAATAACCGTTCACGGTTATCCGCCATTCTCCCTGGTTACGGTGCATGCGGCGGATAACGCTTGGGGCGTTATGCGCCCTACGTTGCTGAGCCGGGTAGGTCTTTTGTAGGAGCGAGGGGGACGCCATCGTTATTGCTCGCGAACCGCCCAACACTGGAGCTGCCTGGGGCTCCGTTCGCGAGCAAGCTCGCTCCTACAGTCATCGTCAGCTCCGGGCGCCCATTGTCGGAGCGGGTCATGCCCGAGATCGCGCGCATGGCGCGCTCCTGCCGTCGACTCCCTCATCTCTGCCTTAGCCCAAAGGGGAAATGTATCGCCCGCGTATGCGTTCCGCCCGATCCAATCCCGCCATCTATCCCCCGAGGGATATATACACCCCGAAAGCCCCATTGCTAGCGTGACCACCAACAAGAACAAAGTGGGAGCGCGGTGATGGAAAGCGGTCAGGATGTCGATATCGAGTTCCGTAACGTGGTCAAGCGCTATGGCAGCGTGCCGGCGGTCAACGGGCTGAGCTTCAAGGTCAAGCGCGGCGCTTTCCATTCCTTCCTCGGCAGCTCCGGCTGTGGCAAGACCACCACCCTGCGGATGATCGCCGGCTTCGAGCAGCCCAGCGAAGGCGAGGTCCTGCTGGCTGGCCAGGCGGTGGCAGGGGTGCCGGCGCACCAGCGCGCGGTGAACATGGTGTTCCAGCACTACGCGCTGTTCCCGCACCTGACCGTGGCCGAGAACATCGCCTACGGCCTGCGCTACCGCACGCCGCGCCCGGACCGCGCGCAGCAGCGCCGCATGGCCGACGAGGCGCTGGAGATGGTGCGCCTGTCCGGCTTCGGCACGCGCAAGCCGCACGAGCTTTCCGGCGGCCAGCAGCAGCGCGTGGCACTGGCCCGCGCGCTGGTGAACAAGCCCACCGTACTGCTGCTCGACGAACCGCTGGCGGCGCTGGACCGCAAGCTGCGCAAGGAGATGCAGTCGGAACTGCTGCGCCTGCAGCGCGAGGTCGGCATCACCTTCGTGCTGGTCACCCACGACCAGGAAGAGGCGCTGTCGATGAGCGACAGCATCAGCATCATGAAGGACGGCCTGATCATCCAGACCGCCACCCCCGAGGCGCTCTACGAGACCCCGGCGAGCCGCTACGTGGCGGACTTCATCGGTGAGTCAAACCTGTTCGCCGGCACCGTCCGCCGCCTCGATTCCGGCCGTGTGGTGCTGGGCACGCCGGCCGGGCTGGAACTGAGCAGCCCGCCGACACCCACCGGCCCCGCGCTGGCGCCCCAGGCCGAAGGCTGCATCGCCGTGCGCCCCGAGCTGGTCGGCATTGCCGCTGCGGATTCGGAGCTGCAGCGCGAAGTGCGCCTGAAGGGTCGCGTCGAGGACCGCATCTACCTGGGCAACCTCACCGAATACCGCGTGCGCACCGACGCCTTCGGCATCGTCTGCGTGCGCGTGCCGCGCAAGGCCGGTGGCGAGGCCGAAGCCTTCGAGCACGGCGCGCCGGTACAGATCGGCTGGAACCAGGCCAGCGGCCTGGCCATGGCTCTCTGAACCGGGCTCAGCCCGACGATCCAACCATAACGACAATCAGCAGACAGGCGGGGAGTGAAGATGGACAAGAAGAGCTTCATCAAGACGATGCGCAGCTGGGAAAACGGTTCCATCACGCGACGCGATTTTCTTGGCAAGACCGGGCTCGGCCTGGCGATGGCGGTGGTCGCCGCCAACACTCCCGGTCTGCTGACCGGCAAGGCCTACGCGGCCGAGGGCAGCAACATCGGCGACCGCCTGGCCTTGGCCACCTGGCCGAACTACCACAGCCAGGAGAACTTCGACGCCTTCGCCAAGGCCACCGGCGCGCGGGTGCAGATGAACGTGTTCGGCTCCAACGAGGAGATGCTCGCCAAGCTGCAGGCCGGCGGCAGCGGCTGGGACGTCTTCGTGCCGACCAACTACACCATCAGCACCTACGTGCAGCTCGGGCTGATCGAGCCGCTGGACCTGTCGCGCATCCCCAACTTCGACCCCAAGGCCTTCGAGGAACGCTTCATGGCCCAGGGCACGGTGGACGGCAAGGTCTACGCGGTGCCGAAGAACTGGGGCACCACCGGCATCGTCTATGACGCCAGCCGCGTGAAGGGCAGCCCGGATTCCTGGAAGCAGTTCTGGGACCTCACCCTGACCAGCGCCTCGGGCCGCACCATCGTCCACGACTACCAGCTCACCGCCATCGGCAATGCGCTCAAGTACTACGGCTACAGCTTCAACTCGCTGGACCCGAAGGAGCTGGCCGAGGCCGAGAAGCTGCTGATCCAGGCCAAGCCGCACCTGTTCGCGATCAACTCCGACATCCAGCCCTCGCTGCGCAACGGCGATGCCTGGATGGCCATGGCCTGGACCGGCGACGCCTCGCAGCTGCACCGCGACAACCCGGACATGACCTTCGTGCTGGGCAAGGAAGGCGGCGAGATCTGGAGCGACTTCTTTGCCATTCCCAAGAGCGCCGAGCACAAGGACGCCGCCTACGCGTTCATCAACTACCTGCTCGACCCGCAGCACAACAAGCTGGAGGTGCTCTCCCACGGCTACCCGAGCGGCGACAAGCGCGTCGATGCGCTGCTCTCCCAGTCGATGCTCGACGACCCGATCATGTACCCGGCGGCCGAGCGTCTTTCGCCGCTGGAGTTCGGCGCCGCGGCGACCCTTACCAGCCCGGTGCGCGCCGAACTGATGGCGCGGTTCAAGGCCGCCTGAGGAAGGTCTCCCTGTAGGAGCGAGCTTGCTCGCGAACCGCCCAGCTCCCGAGCTGCCGGTGAATTCTTTCGCGAGCAAGGGCTAGGCGCCCCCCTCGCTCCTGCAGGGGAACTGCGTAACTCCATGCGTAGGGAATCGAACATGAACATCGCTGTCAGCGCCCCGTTGCCGCAGACCCAGGCGACGCCCGCAGTCTCGCGCGCGAAAAGCCTCAGCCGGCGCGTCACGCTCCTGCTGCTCCTGCCGTCCACTCTGTGGTTCCTGCTACTGCTGCTGATGCCGCTGGTGATCATCCTGGTCTTCAGCTTCGGCGAACGCAGCGCCGTGGGTGGTTATGGCGGCGGGCTGACGCTGGAGAACTACCTGAACCTCGGTTCCCGCGCCCAGGCCTTCTGGAACACCCTGACCCTGGCGCCGCTGGGCACCCTGGCCTGCCTGCTGGCGGCCTACCCGCTGGCTTACTTCCTGGCGGTGAAGGTGCGGCGCAACAAGTCGCTGCTGCTCACGCTGGTCATCGTGCCGTTCTGGACCAGCTTCCTGATCCGCACCTATGCCTGGATCTTCATCCTCAGCGGTCGCGGCATTCCCGCGCTGCTGGAGAGCTTCGGCATCGCCGACGTGCGGCTGATCAACACGCCCTACGCGGTGCTGATCGGCATCGTCTACGGCTACCTGCCGCTGATGGTGTTCCCCATCTACGTGACCCTGGAGAAGCTCGACAAACGCCTGCTGGAAGCCTCCGGCGACCTCGGCGCCAGCGCCTTCGAGACCTTCCGCCGGGTGACCCTGCCGCTGTCCGCGCCCGGGGTGATCACCGGAGTGATGCTGGTGTTCATCCTGCTCATGGGCGAGTTCCTGATCCCGGCGATCCTCGGCGGCGGCAAGGTGTTCTTTGTCGGCAACGCGCTGGTCGACCTGTTCCTGCAATCGCGCAACTGGCCGTTCGGCAGCGCGGTGGCGATGACCCTGGTGGCGATGATGCTGTTGATCATCGGCGTCTACCTGAAACTCGTGGCCCGCTATGGCGGCTCGCGCAACGACGGGGTGCTCTGACATGTGGCTGCGCAGTTACTCCACCTCGGTCTACCTGTTCCTCTATGCGCCCATCGCGCTGATCATGCTCTTCGCCTTCAACGCCGGGCGCAGCGGGCTGAGCTTCCAGTGCTGCTCGGTGCAGTGGTTCGGCCGCGCCTTTGGCAACCCGTTCATCATGGAAGCACTGGGCAACAGCGCGCTGATCGCCTTCTGCTCGGCGCTGATCGCCACGCTGTTCGGCACCCTCGCGGTGTTCGGCCTGCAGCGGGTCGGCAAGCGCGTGCGCCTGCTGTTCGACGCGCTGACCTACTGCGCGATCATCGTGCCGGGCATCGTCATCGGCATCGCCACGCTGATCGCCTTCATCACCCTGTTCGACGTGGTGAACCCGCTGCTGGCGCTGCTGGATATCGGCCTGCCGAAACTCAACATGGGCTTCGGCACCGTGGTGGCAGCGCACTCGCTGTTCACCATGGCGCTGGTGATGGTGATCGTCCGCACCCGCGTCGAGGCGATGGACAAGTCGCTGCTGGAAGCCTCCGCCGACCTCTACGCGCCGCCGCTGGACACCTTCTGGCGCGTGACCCTGCCGCAGATCGCCCCGGCCATCCTCGCCGGCTTCCTGCTGGCGTTCACCTTCAGCTTCGACGACTTCATCATCGCCTTCTTCGTCGCCGGCTCGGAAACCACGCTGCCGATCTACATCTTCTCGTCGATTCGCCGCGGCATCACGCCGGAGATCAACGCCATCTCCACGGTGATCATCTGCGCCTCGCTGGCGCTGCTGTTCACCTCCCGCTACCTGCAGAACCGCCGCACCGGCGTTCAGGCCGCCTGAGGGCCGACTTCAAGGAGACTCGAGGATGCGCGACCAGCTCTACATCAACGGGCAGTGGGTCAGGCCGGACCTGGGCGGCCGCTTCACCAGCTACGACCCCGCCACCGGCCAGCCGCTGCGTGAAGTGCCGGCGGCCACCGAGGAAGACGTCGACCACGCCGTGCGCGCGGCGCGTACAGCGTTCAATCGTGGTTGGGGGCAGAGCCGCGGCAGCGAGCGCGCCGAATGGCTGGAAGCGCTGGCCGGCGAGCTGGAACGCAACCAGGACTCGTTGGCCGAACTGGAAGTGCGCGATAACGGCAAGCCGTTGCCCGAGGCGCAGTGGGATGTGGCCGACGCCATCGGCTGCTTCCGCTATTACGCTGAGCTGGCGCGGGAGCTGGACGAGCGCCAGGACCAGGCTCTGCCACTGCCCGACGAACGCTTCCGCTGCCGCATCCGCCAGGAGCCGGTGGGCGTGGCCGGGCAGATCATCCCCTGGAACTACCCGCTGCTGATGGCGGCATGGAAGGTCGCGCCGGCTTTGGCGGCGGGCGCCACCTGCGTGCTCAAGCCGTCCGAGCTGACGCCGCTGAGCGCCCTGGAACTGGCCGCCGCCGCTGATGCCATCGGACTGCCGGCCGGGGTGCTGAACGTGCTGCCGGGGCTGGGCGCGGAGGCCGGCGGGCCGCTGAGCCAGCATCCGGGCGTGGACAAGCTGGCCTTCACCGGCAGCGTGCCGACCGGTTCGCGGATCATGTCGGCGGCGGCCCAGGACATCAAGAACGTCAGCCTGGAGCTGGGTGGCAAGTCGGCGTTCATCGTCTTCGATGACAGCGATGTCGAGGCGGCGGTGGAGTGGATTCTCTTCGGCATCTTCTGGAACCAGGGCCAGGTGTGCAGTGCCACCTCGCGCCTGCTGGTGCAGGAGGGCATCGCCCCGCGCCTGATCGAGCGGCTGGTGGAAGCGACCCGTGCGATCACCATCGGCAACGGGCTGGAGCCGGGCGTGCTGCTCGGCCCGCTGGTCAGCCAGGGGCAGCACGAGAAGGTGCTCGGTTTCGTCGACAAGGGCCGCGCCGGCGGCGCCCGCCTGCTCACCGGCGGCAAGCGTCCCGCGGGGCTGGAGCAGGGCTGGTTTATCGAGCCTGCGATCTTCGACGAACCAGCGGAGGATGCGCTGATCTGGCGCGAAGAAATCTTCGGCCCGGTGCTCTGCGTGAAGCGCTTCAAGACCGAGGCCGAGGCCCTGCGCCTGGCCAACGACAGCCGCTTCGGCCTGGCCGGCGCGGTGATGTCCGGCGACCCGCAGCGCGCCGCGCGGGTGGCGGACGGGCTACGTGCGGGGATCATCTGGGTCAACTGCTCGCAACCCACCTTCACCCAGGCGCCCTGGGGCGGCATGAAGCACAGCGGCATCGGCCGCGAACTGGGTGTGTGGGGGCTGGAGAACTACCTGGAGGTGAAGCAGGTGACCGAGTACATCTCCGACCAGCCCTGGGGCTGGTACCTGAAGTAGGGGCATCACTGTAGGAGCGAGCTTGCTCGCGAACAAAGGTTGGCCGGGAATGCGGTGTGGCCTGAGGCTCCATTCGCGAGCAAGCTCGCTCCTACAGGCGAAGCAAGGCTCCGGCTGTTACCAGCGTATCAATCGAGGTTGTGCCCGATCCGCCAGAGCACGCCGCTAGGGTCGTGCAGGGTGAAGTCGCGCATCCTCCACGGCTGGTCTTCCGGCGCGCCAAGGCGCACGCCGTAGCGTTCGGCGAGGCCGGCGTCGCGCACCTTGGCGAACCAGGCGTCGGCGTCCTCCACCAGCAGGTGCAGCATCAGGTTCTCGGCGAATTCCTTGACGTAGTAGTTCTGCAGCAGGAAGGCGCAGTGGTCGCCGTGGTGGAAGTAGGCGAGCTCCCCGGAGCTCCACGGCGAGTTGAAGCCCAGGTCCTTGTAGAACTGCTGGGAGAGTGCGAAATCGCGGGCGGGGACGAAGACTTTCAGTTCAACGCTGGCAGTGCTCATGGGCAACCTTCCTGGTTCATGCGTGAGCAGGCTTCTCGACGGTGTTTTCTATGGGGCCGGGCCGCCTCTGGCGGGCGGCTGGCCGCGAGTCTAACTCAGAGCTTGCGCTGCATGTAGCGATGGCTGGAGACGCCCGGCAGCGTCGAGACGCGCTCCACCTGCACCTCGAAGCCGAAACGTTCATAGAGCGCCTGGGCCTTGGGATTGGCTACCGAGACGTCCAGCGCCGCCATGGGCAGGCCATTGCTGCGGCCGATCTGCAGGAAGTGCTCGATCAGCTGGCTGCCCAGCCCCTCGCCACGAAGGTCCGGCGTGACGCCCAGATGCGCGAGGTACAGCGTCCTGCGCGGCGGCGGGCAGATGATCCTTTCCAGTTGCAGGCCGCGGCGGATGACGCCGGGCGCGGCCAGGCCGAAATAGCCGAGAATCTGCCGCGTGGCCGCGAGCATGTAGCCCAGCGTCACCTCGCCGCCGAACACCGTGCCGGCGGCCGCGACGTTACCGTCCTGTTCGCCGACCCAGTGCTGGCGCCAGCCGAACTGCCCGCCGCCCTGGACGAAGGCGTAGCGCAGGAAGTCCTGCGCGCTATTGCGGCCGGGGCGGGCGAAGGCATAGTCGAAGGCGTCGGGGCCTGAGCTGTAGATCAGCGGGATGGCGGCGTCGACATCATCGGGGCGGGCGCGGCGGAAGGTCAGCGGCATGCAGGCGACTCCAGGGTGGGAGTCGAGAATCTAGCACTATGGTTCCATAAATTGCAGCGCTCAGCCTTGTGCTTGGAGCCATTGCAGTGCGCCAAGCCCGGCCGCGTGGCCGCTGGCGAAGCAGGCGGTAAGCAGGTAGCCGCCGGTGGGCGCTTCCCAGTCGAGCATTTCGCCGGCACAGAACACGCCCGGCAGCGCCTTGAGCATCAGGCAGTCGTCCAGCGCCTCGAAGGTCACGCCACCGGCGCTGCTGATGGCTTCGTCCAGTGGGCGGGTGCGCACCACGGTCAGCGGCAGCGCCTTGATCAGGGCGGCGAGGCGTTGCGGGTCGGCATAGTCGGCGGCTGTGGACAACTCGCGCAACAGCCCGGCACGCACGCCGTCCAGCCCCAGGCGGCCGCGCAGATGGTTGGCCATGGACTTGGAGCCGCGCGGCTGCGCCACGGCCTTGGCGACCTGCTCCAGGCTGCGGCTGGGCAGCAGGTCCAGGTGCACCGTGGCGCTGCCGGACTGCTCGATGCCTTCGCGGATACCGGAAGACAGGGCATAGACCAGGCTGCCCTCGATGCCGCCGGCGGTGACCACGAACTCGCCCTGGCGCGGCGTGCCGCCGGGCAGCGAGAGGGCCACCGGCTTGACCGGTGCGCCAGCGAACTTGTCGCGGAAGAACTCGCTCCAGCCTTCCACCTCAAAGCCACAGTTGGCCGGGCGCAGCGGCGAGATATCCACCGCGCGCCCGGCCAGCAGCGGTACCCAGGCACCGTCCGAGCCCAGGCGCTGCCAGCTGCCGCCGCCGAGGGCGAGTACTGTGGCGTCCGCCGTCACGCTGCGTTGGCCTTGCGGCCCTTCGATCAGCAGCGCGCCGTCGGCGTCCCAGCCCAGCCAGCGGTGGCGGGTGTGGATGACCACGCCGGCTTCGCGCAGGCGCTTGAGCCAGGCCCGCAGCAGTGGTGCGGCCTTCATGTCGGTGGGGAACACGCGGCCGGAGGTGCCGACGAAGGTCTCGATGCCCAGGCCATGGATCCACGCGCACAGCGCCTGGTTGTCGAAGGCGTCGATCAGCGGCGCCAGGGTTTGCGCGCGCTTTCCGTAGCGCAACAGGAACGGCTCGCGGGGCTCGGAATGGGTGATGTTCATACCGCCCACGCCGGCCAGCAGGAACTTGCGCCCGACCGAGGGCATGGCATCGAACAGTTCCACCGTCACCCCGGCGCTGGACAGGACTTCGGCCGCCATCAGGCCAGTGGGGCCGCCGCCGATGACGATGGCGGTACGGGAGGCGAGCGGGCGGGAATCGGTCATGCAGAAGGCCAGGCGAAGAGTGCGGGAAAAGGCGCAATTCTAGCGCAGCAGCACTGCGCGCCGGTTGCTCATTTTTTGCCCAGTTTTCCCGGAGCCTGCGCAGGCGGGGGCGTCGAGCGCTTTCCCGCAGGTTATCCACAGGCCGTTCCACAGCCATGGTGGAAAACGTTGGCCGCGGCATATTCCGAGGAGGTAGCCAGTATCGTACAGCGCGCCCTGATCCCCAGATGGTAGGCGTTACGATAATTCTGACAGCGGATCGAGATTCCGCCGATGTTGGCGCTTTTGTGAATCCGTCAGCATGCGGACCTCTTGCAACCTTGGTCCGATGGTCGATGAAAGTTCGTGATTACCTTCGCTCTCATGAGGCCCACCTTTGGGTGGAGGGCAGTGACACCCGCGTGCGCGTGAATGGCCTCGACATTGTCATCCGCAGCCTGCCCAGCGAGGAAATTCGCACTCTGCTCAATGAGGCGGTGGCCCACATGGTGGTGCGCCTGAACAAGAACCTGCAGGGTTCGAAAGTGAAGTTCGAGCAGCGTGTGCTCGAGTTGCTGTCGATACAGGTCGCGCTGCACAACCTCTATGTGTTCACCAACTGGAGCCGCCTGTTGCCGCGCTACCTGCAGTTCGCGGGGCCGCTGCGCGCCCAGGAGCTGCTGCAGCACCATGTACCCGAACAGGTGATGCGCTTCTGCGAGAAGCACTACGGTGAGGATTGCCGTTTGCGTGCCGGTGCGTTGCTGGGCTTTTCGGCCCACGAGCTGGCGCGTTGGGAACAGCAGCGCCTGCCCTCGCGCATGGACACCAACAACTCGCGCTACCGGGCCAACTGAAGCTCGCGCGCTACCCGCGCCGCGCTGTGGTGCAGGATGCCATGGCGTCGGGCCAGCGCGTGGCGGTCCTTGTCGTAGCCCCCGCCGATCACGCCGACCACCGGAATATCGCTGGCCAGGCAGCGGCGGATGACGTGCTCGTCCCGTGCTGCCAATCCCGCATCGGTCAGCTGCAGATAGCCCAGGGCATCGTCCTTGTGCACGTCCACGCCGGCGTCGTAGAGCACGATGTCCGGCTGGTACAGCGGCAGCAGGTAGTCCAGCGCCTCCTCCACTACCTTCAGGTAGTCCGCATCGCCCAGGTGCAGCGGCAGGGGAATGTCCCAGTCGCTCTGCGCCTTGCGCGCAGGGAAGTTCTTCTCGCAGTGCAGTGACACGGTCACCGCGTCCGGCACGTTCTCCAGGATGCGTGCAGTGCCATCGCCCTGGTGCACGTCGCAGTCGAAGATCAGCACGCGATTGGCCTTGCCGCTTTCCAGCAGGTAGAGGCTGATCACGGCAAGATCGTTGAAGATGCAGAAGCCCGAGGCGTGGTCATGATGCGCGTGGTGCGTGCCGCCGGCCAGATGGCAGGCCAGGCCATGTTCGAGCGCCAGTTCGGCCGCCAGCAGCGAGCCGCCGACCGCACGCACGGTGCGCCGGGCCAGCGCTTCGCTCCAGGGCAGGCCGAGGCGGCGCAGTTCTTCGCGGCTCATCTCGCCGCTGCAATAGCGCTCGATGTAATCGCGGTCGTGGGCCAGGGCGAGGATATCCACAGGGCAGAGTTCCGGACGCAGCAGCTCGGCGTCGCTCACCAGGGCGCTGTCCACCAGGTGGTCGCGCAGCAGGCGGAACTTCTCCATGGGGAAGCGGTGATTGTCCGGGAAGGGCGGACTGTAGTCGTCGTGGTAGACCAGGGGCAGCGGCATGGCGACAAGGGTACGCCGAGCTCGTGCACGGACGAAAGGGCCGGCAGGGCGCCGGCCCTTCTGGATCAGCCTTCGTTGGAGAGGGCGGTGTTGCGTTGCGCGCTTCGGCTGGTGACCACCGAGACCGACCACAGCACGAAGCCGCCGATGGCCAGCAGGCTGCCGACCCAGCCCGGCGAGGTCCAGCCGAAGCCGGCCGCCAGGGCCAGGCCGCCGAGGTATGGGCCCAGGGCGTTGGCGAAGTTGAACGCCGAATGGTTCAGCGCCGCGGCCAGGCCCTGGGCGTCTTCGGCGACGTCCATCAGGCGGGTCTGCAGCACGGTGCCCAGGGCGCCGCCGAAGCCGACGAAGAACACGCAGATGGAGATGGTCCAGATGTTCCCGGCGGTGAACGGGAAGATCGCCAGCACCACCGCACTCCACACCAGCAGGCCACCGGCGGTGGGCATCACGGCGCGGTCGGCGAGTACCGGGATGAACAGGTTGCCCAGGGTCATGCCGATGCCGAACACCGCCATCACCAGCGGCACGATGCTCGGCGAGACGTGGGTGACGGCGCCGAGGATGTCGGCCAGGTAGGTGTACACCGCGAACAGGCCGCCGAAGCCGATGGCGCCGATGCCCAGGGTCAGCCAGACCTGCCCGCGCTTGAGCGCACCCAGCTCGCGCAGCGGGCTGGAGTCCGGCTCGGCGGGCGAGTAGGGCGCGAGCAGGCGCACGCAGATCATGGTCAGCACGCCCAGTGCCGCGACCAGGGCGAAGCTCCAGCGCCAGCCCACGGCCTGGCTCAGCCAGTTGGCCAGCGGCACGCCGATGATGGTGGCGACGGTGAGGCCGAGGAACATCCGCCCGACTGCCACGGTGCGCCGGTGCGGCGGCACGATGGAGGCGGCGACCAGCGCGGCGATGCCGAAGTAGGCGCCGTGGGGCAGGCCGCTGATGAAGCGGAACAGCAGCATCCAGTGGTAGGTCGGCGCCAGTGCGCTGAGGCCGTTGCCGACGGCGAACAGCGCCATCAGCAGTACCAGCAGGGTACGACGTGGCAGGCGCGCGCCGAGCACCGCCAGCAGCGGCGCACCGACCACCACACCCAGGGCGTAGGCGCTGATCACGTGGCCGGCGGTGGGGGCGTCGATGCCCAGCGCCGGGGCGAAGTAGGGCAGCAGGCTCATGGTGGCGAATTCGGTGGTGCCGATGGCGAAGCCGCCGACAGCAAGGGCGAAAAGCACCAGGGCCGTACTGCGTTGCAGTCCGGTGGTGGAGGTCGTCATTGGGTTTCCTTGGTCTTTTTGAGGTGCGCCGTGGCGGCGCGGCTGTCTGCGAGAGCACGGTCAAGGCAGTGACCGACAGCGAAGGTAGGAGAAAAATACCAGATGATGGCGCTCGTTGCTGAATCGATTGCGCCTGGTCTGACGGATTGCCGCCTACAGGTCCGTGGGCGGGTATCATGGTCACCTTTGCCGACGCGTGATGCCGACCATGGATATCCCGAGCCTGACTACCGAGCGCCTGCTGCTGCGCCCCTGGCGCACCGAGGACCTTGCGCCCTTCGCCGCGTTGAACGCCGACGCACAGGTGATGCGCCACTTCCCCGCCTGCATGAGCCGCGAGGAGAGCGACCTGCTGGCCGCGTGCATCCTCCAGCATTTCGACGAGCATGGCTTCGGCCAGTGGATAGTCGAGCGCCGCGAGGATGGGGCGTTCATCGGCGTGCTCGGGCTGGCGCGGGTGTCCTTCGAGGCGGCCTTCACGCCCGCAGTGGAGATCGGCTGGCGCTTCAACGTCGCCTACTGGCGCCAGGGCTATGCCTTGGAAGCGGCCCGCGCCGCGCTGGATTTCGCTTTCGAACAGTTGCAGCTGGAGGAAGTGGTGGCCTTCACCGTGCCAGCCAACCTGCCGTCCCAGGGCTTGATGCAGCGCCTGGGGATGATTCGCGATGAAGCCGGCGACTTCGAGCACCCGCGCCTGCCGGAAGGCCACGCCTTGCGCCCCCATGTGTTGTATCGGATTCGCCGCCCATGAAGCCGGAAGACGGCGTGCGCGCCTACCACGAACTGAGCAGCCATCGCCCGGAGCGCTTCGCCCCCGGCCCCGGCCAGCTCGACTGGGCGACCCAGCCGGCCGCCTTCCGCCGCTATGCGGGTGCGCGCTGCATCGAACTGCTGCACCGGCCGCAGGAAGAGTCGCCGGGGTATGACGACGCCTTCGCCGGCCCCATCGGCCAACCGGCGCCACTGAGCCTTGTCAGCGTTTCGCAGCTGCTCTACGACAGCCTGGCGATCTCGGCGTGGAAGGAGGCCGGCGGCAACCGCTGGGCGCTGCGGGTCAACCCGTCCAGCGGCAATCTGCACCCGACCGAGGCCTATCTGCTGCTGCCCTCCGGCGCTGTGGATAACGCTGCGCTGCTGGTGCACTACAGCGCCGACGAACACGTGCTGGAGGTGCGCGCCGAGCTGCCCGCGCCGCTGGCCAAAGCCTTGAACGATGCGCTGCCGGCGGGTGGTTTCCTGCTGGCGCTGGCGAGCATTCCCTGGCGCGAGGCCTGGAAGTACGGCGAGCGCGCCTACCGCTACTGCAATCATGACCTGGGCCACGCGCTGGCCTGCCTGGGCATCGCCGCGGCGATCCAGGGTTGGGAGGTGCGCCTGTTGCGCGGCATTGCCGAATCACGGCTGGATGCGCTGATCGGTCTCGACCGTGAAGGCTTCAGCGAGCATGAGTTCGCCGACGCACTGCTATGGATCGGCCCGGCGCAGCCGGCCGAATTCCCATTGCCCGACTCACTGCTCAAGGGCCTTGCCGAGTTGCCGCTGGACGGCACGCCCAATCGTCTGTCCCGCGACTATCGCCACTGGCCGGAGCTGGAGCGCGTGCACCATTTGTGCCGCGCGCCCGCGTTGCCCGCCGGCCAATGGAGCGCCGCGAATGCCGATCCCGCTGTGGATAACCCCGGCCTGCCGTTGCGCCCGATCCTGCATCGTCGGCGCAGCGCGCAGTCCATGGATGGCCGCAGCGGCATTCGCGCCGAACTGCTGTATGCCTGGCTGCAGCGCTTGATGCCGGAGCGCTCGCCCGTGCCGTTCGCTTGCACCGGCGAGCCGGCGCGTGTCGACCTGCTGCTGTTCGTCCACCGCGTCCAGGGCCTGGAGCCGGGCCTGTACTGGCTGGGCCGCAGTGGTCGCGAGGCGGGGGGGTTGCGCGAGGACTACCTGTGGCAGCCGGTGGCGGAGAGCGGTGTGCCGCTGTACCGCCTGTTGTCCGGTGATGCACGCGGGCTGTCGGCGTTCCTGTCCTGTGGGCAGGACATCGCCAGCGACGGTTGCGTCGCCTTCGCCATGCTCGCCGACCTCGGCACCGTGCTGACCGTGGGCGCCTGGACTTATCCGCGCCTGTACTGGGAAGCCGGGCAGGTCGGCCAACTGCTCTACCTGGAAGCCGAAGCGGCGGGCCTGTCGGGCACCGGCATCGGCTGCTATTTCGATCCGGCAGTACACCAACTGCTGGAAGGGGGTCCGGACTGCCCGGTCAGCCTCTATCATTTCACCATTGGCCGCGCGGTCTGGGATGAACGGCTCACCAGCCTTCCCGCTTATCCGTCGCCACGCCGACTCCCACTTCAGCAAGACCGCAATTGAGGAAACAACGCGCATGACCCAGATCCTGGACAACCTGGTGGCTCTGCTGAGCCTGGAACAGATCGAAGAGAACCTGTTCCGCGGCACGAGCCAGGACCTCGGGTTCCGCCAGCTCTACGGCGGGCAGGTACTCGGCCAGGCGCTGTCGGCGGCCAGCCAGACCGTCGACCCGGAGCGCCATGTGCACTCGATGCACGGCTACTTCCTGCGTCCGGGCGACGCCAGCAAGCCGGTCGTCTACCAGGTCGACCGCGTGCGCGACGGCGGCACCTTCAGCACCCGCCGCGTCACCGCGATCCAGAAGGGCCAGCCGATCTTCGCCCTGAGCACCTCGTTCCAGACCGACGAGGAAGGCTTCGAGCACCAGATCACCATGCCCGAGGTGGTCGGCCCGGAGAACCTGCCGACCGATCAGGAGCTCAAGAAGCGCAGCGCCGCGCAGTTCCCCGAGCGCATTCGCGACAAGCTGCTCTATCCCAAGCCCATCGAAATCCGCCCGGTGACCGAGAACGACCCTTACGACCCCGAGGTCGGCGAGCCGATCAAGTACCTCTGGCTGCGCGCCGACGGCAAGCTGCCGGACGTGCCGGCGCTGCACAAGTACATCCTCGCCTATGCCTCGGACTTCGGCTTCCTCACCACCTCGCTGCTGCCCCACGGCCGCTCGGTGTGGCAGAAGGACATGCAGGTCGCCACCATCGACCATTCCGTGTGGTTCCACCGCGACCTGCGCGCGGACGAGTGGCTGCTCTATGCGATCGACAGCCCCTGGGCCGGCAATGGCCGTGGCTTCGTGCGCGGCAGCATCTTCAACCGTGATGGCCAGCTGGTCGCTTCCTCGACCCAGGAGGGCCTGATCCGCCGCCGCGAGGACTGGGCATGAGGCTTGGGGATATCCGTCATTGGGTGTTCGACATGGACGGCACCCTGACCCTGGCGGTGCACGATTTTCCGGCGATCAAGCGCGCGCTGGGGATTCCCCAGGAGCACGACATCCTCACCCACCTGGCCGCGCTGCCGGAGGATGAGGCAGCGGCCAAGCACGCCTGGCTGCTGGAGCACGAGCGCGAGCTGGCGGTGGCGTCCAAAGCGGCGCCGGGTGCGGTGGAACTGGTGCGTGCGCTGCATGCTGCGGGCTACCGCCTGGGCATCCTGACGCGCAATGCCCACGAGCTGGCGCTGATCACGCTGGCGGCCATCGGTATTGGTGACTGCTTCCTGACCGAGGATGTTCTCGGTCGTGGCGAGGCCGACCCCAAGCCAAGCCCGGATGGCCTGCTGCGCCTGGCCGCGCGCTGGGACGTGGCGCCGCAGAAGATGCTGATGGTCGGCGACTACCGCTTCGACCTCGACTGCGCGCGTGCGGCTGGGGCGCACAGTGCGCTGGTGAATCTTGCTGAGAATCCCTGGCCCGAGCTGACCGACTGGCATGCGCAGGACTGCGCGGAGCTGGGGCGGATGGCGGGGGTACTGGTCTAAGCCGAGCATTCCACTGCAGCTTCGTAGGGCGAATAACGCGCCAGCGTTATCCGCCGATGGCACGGGTGGCGGATAACCTGTTCCAGGTTATGCGCCCTACGAAACTGGTTTAATCCGCTGCTTGCGAGCGGGCTCCTGTACCGGGCCGCCGTGGATGTCTGCCCGTGCGCGATTGGGCATCGCGGATGAATCCGCTCCTATGGTGGCCTGATTGGCATCGGTGCTGGGGCTCCTCCCCTCACCCCAGCCCTCTCCCAAAGGGAGAGGGGGCCGTTCGGCGTTGCCGGGGGGCACGGCGTTCGCCGGACGCCAGGTCAGTTCCCTCTCCCTCCGGGAGAGGGTTAGGGTGAGGGGCCGCCAGGCCGCTTTTCTTACAGCTCCGGCGTCCAGGTCACCGCCAGCAGTGCGGTACGGCCTGGTTCGCGGTAGGGGCGGGCCTCGCCCATGTAGTCGCTCGGGCTGGTCGGGCGCAGGTAGTCGCCGAGGGTGTAGTCGCGGTCCAGGGCGTTATCCAGCTTCAGGTCGAAGCGGACTTCGTCACTGGCCAGCCAGCTGGTGCGCAGGTCGAGCACGCCGTAGCCGGAGAGTTCGCGGGTGTTGGCCGCGTCGTCGTAGCGCTGGCTGACCGCGCGCCAGGTGCCGCCGACGCCGAACGCGCCGACCTGGCGATCCAGGTCCAGGCTCAGGGTGCGGCGCGCACGGTAAGGCAGGGTGTGGCCGGTGTCGCGGTCGCGCGGGTCGATCAGGCTCAGGCCGAGCGCGGCCTGCCAGCCCAGTACTTCGCGGGCAACGCTGGCCTCGAAGCCATTGATGCGCGCCTTGTTGATGTTCTCCGGCTGGTTGCTGGTGCTGTCCCAGGCGATCAGGTCGTCGACCTCGGTGCGGTACAGCGAGGCTTCCAGGTGCGTGCCTTCGATGTCGCCGCGCCATTGCAGCTCGTAGGTCTTCGAGGTCTCGGCCTTCAGGTCCGGATTGCTCGCGCCGGGGTAGTAGAGGTCGCTGAAGGTCGGTGCGCGGAAGCCTTCGCCGTAGCTGGCGATCCAGGTCTGGTTGTCGCCGACCGGCAGGCTGAAGGCGGCGTTCCAGCTGTTCTGGCTGCCGTAGGCCTGGTTGTTGTCGTGGCGGATGCCCAGCTCGGTGCCGAAGTTGTCGCCCTTGAAACTGTGCTGGGCGAAGAAGGCGCGGTTGCTGCGCTGGTCCTCGGCGAAGTCGGTGCTGCCGTCGACCTTGTCCTCGTACCAGTCGGCGCCCAGGGCCAGTTGATTGGCCTCGTCCAGTTGCAGGCGGTTGATCCAGCTCGCCGAGTGGCGGGTGGTTTCCAACGTGCCGTTGTTCCAGCTGTCGGCCGCGCCCACGGCCTTGTTGCGGTCGAAACTGCGGCCCAGCTCCAGGCGGCTGTTCCACATGTTGGTGATCTGGCCGTCGAGATAGGCGCTGTAGCTGCTGACGCGGAATTCGTCGCGGGGCGAGCCCGGCTCGAAGTTGTAGGCGTCGTCGTACTCGTTCTTGCCGCGCTGATCGTTGAGGTTCAGGCCGGCCTTCCAGTCGTCGCTGAAGCGATGGTCCAGGTTCAGGTGCACGGCCTTGTTGCGCTGGGCGTCGTGGTCGTTGTCGGCGCCGACGTTGTCGCTGGTGCGGTCCCAGCCCTGGCTCTCGTCCAGGCTGCCGCCGAGGTTGTAGCGGGTCTGCTCGTTGCCGCCGGAGAGGCTCAGGCTGCGCTCGAAGGTGCCGTGGCTGCCGGCGGCCAGGCGGACTTCCGGGTGCAGGCCGGCTTCGCCGCGGCGGGTGAAGATCTGGATGACGCCGCCAATGGCGTCGGCGCCGTACAGCGCCGAGCGCGGGCCACGGGTCACTTCGACGCGCTCGATGCTGTCGATGCTCAGGTAGTCCAGGCGGCCAATGCCGCTGCTGGCCGAGGCGATGCGCTGGCCGTCCACCAGCACCAGGGTCTGCGCGGTGCTGGTGCCGCGCACGGAGTACGAGACCACGCCGCCGGAGCTACCCATCTGCACGCCGGGTACACGGGCAAGCAGGTCAGGGACGCTGCGTACCTGCAGGCGCTCGATGTCGGCGCGGGTGAACACGCTGTTGGCCGAGGTGGCTTCGGCGCGCGGCTGGGCCTGGCGCGCGGAGGTGATCACCTGGTCGGAGAGCCGGTAGTTGTCGTCGGCGGCGAACGCCAGGCCGGGCAGCAGGCTGGTGGCCAGGGCGAGTCGGGTCAGTTTCATGGAGCGTCCTCAAAAGCGGGCGGATGACTTTCGAGGAGGGCGTGGCAAGGGCGGCAGGCCGCACTTGACGGTGCGGCCCTCCGCAACACCTGTCGGGGCGTGTCGAGGGCGGTCTCCGGGCTGCCGACGTCACATCGCCGCCTTCCCACAAGAGCAGTGGCCATGGCGATGCTGCGCTCCCTGGGGGAGTGCGTCGGTTACCGTTGCGGGGGCAGCGCAGGTCTTTCACCTGCTTCCCGTTACCTCGAACGAAAACGGGCGCACCTTAGTAGGTGCGCCCGTGGCTGGCAATACTCAGGACGAGGGATGTGCTCAGCGGTCGCCGAGGACGTGCAGGCGCGCACGTACCGCGGCTTCGATGCCGGCAGCGTCCAGACCGCACTCCGCCAGCATCTGCGCAGGCTTGGCATGCTCGACGTAGTAGTCCGGCAGGCCCAGGTGCAGGATCGGCTGCTGGATATTCTCGCGGGCGAGGAATTCGCTGACGGCGGCGCCGGCGCCACCCATCACCGAGTTCTCCTCGATGGTCACCAGCAACTCGTGGCTGGCGGCCAGTTGGCGCACCAGTTCCTCGTCCAGCGGCTTGACGAAGCGCATGTCGGCGACGGTGGCGTCGAATTGTTCGGCGACTTTCAGTGCCTCGGCCAGCTGCACGCCGAACACCAGGAAGGCGACCTTGCCGGCCTTGCCTTCGCGGCGCACCACGCCCTTGCCGATTTCCACCGGTGCCAGCTCGGCTTCGATGGCGGCGTTCGGGCCGGTGCCGCGCGGGTAGCGTACCGCCGCCGGGCCTTCGAAGTGATGGCCGGTGGTGAGCAGCTTGCGCAGTTCGTTCTCGTCGCTGGGGGTCATCACCAGCATGCCGGGGATGCAGCGCAGGTAGGAGAGGTCGAAGCTGCCGGCGTGGGTCGGGCCGTCCTCGCCCACCAGGCCGGCGCGGTCGATGGCGAACAGTACGTCGAGGTTCTGCACCGCGACGTCGTGGATCAACTGGTCGTAGCCGCGCTGCAGGAAGGTGGAGTAGATCGCCACCACCGGCTTGGCGCCGTCGCAGGCCATGCCGGCCGCCAGGGTTACGGCGTGCTGTTCGGCGATGGCGACGTCGAAGTAGCGATCCGGGAACTTGTCGGCGAAGGCCACCAGGTCGGAGCCTTCCTTCATCGCCGGGGTGATGCCGACCAGGCGCGGGTCCTCGGCAGCCATGTCGCACAGCCACTGGCCGAATACGCTGGAGTATTTCGGCCCGCCCGCCTTCTTCGGCACGGCATGGGCGGGGGCGCCCTCGGGTTCGAGCTTGGTGATGGCGTGGTAGCCGATCGGGTCGATCTCGGCCGGGCCGAAGCCCTTGCCCTTCTTCGTCACCACGTGCAGGAACTGCGGGCCCTTGAGGTCACGCATGTTGCGCAGGGTGGCGATCAGGGTCGGCAGGTCGTGGCCGTCGATGGGGCCGATGTAGTTCCAGCCCAGCTCTTCGAAGAGCGTGCCGGGGACCAGCATGCCCTTGGCGTATTCCTCGGTGCGGCGGGCGATCTCCCAGGCGCCGGGCAGGCGCGAGAGCACTTTCTTGCTGCCTTCGCGCATGCTGCTGTAGGTGCGGCTGGAGAGGATCTTGGCCAGGTAGTTGGACAGGCCGCCGACATTGTTGGAGATCGACATGTCGTTGTCGTTGAGGATCACCAGCATGTCGGCCTTCACTTCCGACGCGTGGTTGAGCGCCTCGAAGGCCATGCCGGCGGTCAGCGCGCCGTCACCGATCACTGCCACCGACTTGCGGTTGGAGCCCTGCATGCGCGCGGCGATGGCCATGCCCAGGGCGGCGCTGATGGAGGTGCTGGAGTGGCCGACGCCGAAGGTGTCGTACTCGCTCTCCGAGCGGCGCGGGAAGGCGGCCAGGCCGTCCTTCTGGCGCAGGCTGCCCATGCGCTCGCGGCGACCGGTGAGGATCTTGTGCGGGTAGGCCTGGTGGCCGACGTCCCACACCAGGCGGTCGTCCGGGGTGTCGAAGACGTAGTGCAGGGCGACCGTCAGCTCGATGACGCCCAGGCCTGCGCCGAAGTGGCCGCCGGTCTGGCCGACGCTGTACAGCAGGTACTGGCGCAGTTCGTCAGCGAGGGTCAGCAGCTCCGCTTCCCCCAGCCGGCGCAGCTCGACCGGCGTGCTGGCGCGGTCGAGCAGAGGCGTGGCGGGGCGCTCGCGGGGAATCTCGTGGAACGTCGTGGGCATCAGGCTGATCGTTATGAGAGGCAAAGATGCGGAAGTTTACCCGAAGCTCCGGATTGGCCCAAGCAACGTGGGGCCAATCCTTTGGACGACCGGATGGTCGGGATTCGGCCGCCGGCTGTGCTGAAATCGTCGTCGCCCTTGCCGATTGCAGGCAAGCCAGCCCCGGCGCCAGGCGCCACTGTAGGCACGATGACCGACCGGCGGCGGTTTGCCGCAGCCTTTTGTAGCAATCGAGGAGGATGGCGTGACCCGACTGAGCCTGGAAGAACTGCGCGAATTGTCCGAGGCGATCCTGCGTCGCCACGGTTTCAGCGAGCCCCACGTGCAGGGTGTGACCGACACTGTGATGGCCGGCGAGCGCGATGGCTGCGCGTCCCACGGTGTTTGGCGCCTGCTCGGTTGCATCCATACGGCGCGCGTCGGCAAGGTCTCGCTGGACGCTGTGCCGCAGCTGTCGGAACCGGCGCCGGCACTGGTGCGGGTGGACGCCAAGGGCGGCTTCTCGCAGTGCGCCTTCGATCTCGGCCTGCCGAAGCTGGTCGAAAAGGCGCGTAGCCAGGGCATTGCGGCGATGGCGGTCAACCATTGCGTGCACTTTTCGGCACTGTGGGTGGAGATCGAGCGCATCGTCACCCATGGCCTCGTGGCCCTGGCCGTCACCCCGGCCCAGGCCTATGTGGCGCCGGCCGGTGGGACGCGGCCATTGTTCGGTACCAATCCCATCGCCTTCGGCTGGCCGCGCGCCGGGCAGAACCCCTATGTCTTCGACTTCGCCACCACGGTCGTGGCGCGTGGTGAAATCCAGCTGCACGAGCGCGAGGGCAAGTCGATTCCGCTGGGCTGGGGGATCGATGCGCAGGGCAACCCCAGCACTGACGCAAGCGCCGTGCTAGACGGCGCCATGCTCACCTTTGGCGGGCACAAGGGCTCGGCGCTGGCGACCATGGTCGAGCTGATCGCCGGCCCGCTGATCGGCGACCTGACCAGTGCCGAGTCCACGGTGTTCGACGAAGGCACGAAGTCCTCGCCGTACCACGGCGAATTGCTGATCGCCATCGACCCGGCGCGCTTCCTCGGCGCCGAAGCGCCACAGCACCTGGCGCGGGCTGAAACGCTGTTCGAGTCCATCGTCGACATGGGCGCGCGCCTGCCGTCCCAGCGGCGCTTCACGGCACGCGAGCGCAGCCTGAAAGAGGGCGTGGCGATCAGCGATTCGCTGCATGCCGATTTGCGCGCGCTGCTGGAATAGTTCGAGGTCGGCTTGCCCCACGCCTTACGAACTGTAGGAGCGAGCTTGCTCGCGAGCCGACCTCCGCGGCGGGGTTCAGGTTCGCGAGCAAGCTCGCTCCTACAAAGAGCCTTTCCTGATGCCGGCGCATAAAAAAGCCCCGGCGCAAGGCCGGGGCTGAGCATTGGTGCGGGACTGGCCGACAGTTCACCCCCGCGCCGACGAACCCTCAGCGAGTCACGGCGTTGCGTGTCGTCTCGCCATCCACCAACCGGGCGATGCCCAGCGGGTTGGCGTCTTTCAATGCGTCGGGCAGCAGCGCGTCCGGGTAGTTCTGGTAGCACACCGGGCGCAGGAAGCGGTCGATGGCCAGGCTGCCGACTGATGTGCCGCGCGCGTCGGAGGTCGCTGGATATGGCCCGCCGTGGACCATCGCGTCGCAGACTTCCACACCGGTCGGGTAGCCATTGATCAGCAGGCGCCCGGCCTTGCGCTCCAGCACCGGCACCAGGGCGGCGAAGCGTGTGAGGTCGCCCGGTTCGGCGATCAGCGTGGCGGTGAGCTGGCCGTGCAGGCCGTCCAGCGCGCGGCGCAGTTCGGCCTCGTCAGCCACTTCGACGACGATGGTGGTCGGGCCGAAGACTTCTTCCTGCAGCAGTTCTTCACCTTCCAGCAGCAGGCTGGCCTTGGCCTGGAACAGTTGCGGGAACGCCTGCCGGCCCTCCTGCGGGTGCCCGGCGAGGTGGCGCAGGCCGGGGTGGGTGAGCAGCTTGGCGATGCCCTTCTCGTAGCTTTTCAGGGTGCCGGCGTTGAGCATGGTCTGCGCCGGGCGCTGGCTGATCTCGGCGATCAGGTTGGCGGTGAACAGGCTGAAGGCCGGCGAAGCGATACCGATCACCAGGCCGGGGTTGGTGCAGAACTGGCCGCAACCCATCACCACGGAATCGACCAGCTCGCGGGCGACTTTCTCGCCGCGTGCTTCCAGTGCGGCGGGCAGGACCAGCACCGGGTTGATGCTGCTCATCTCGGCGAATACCGGGATCGGCTGCGGGCGCGCGGCGGACAGGTCGCACAGCGCGCGACCGCCCTTGAGCGAGCCGGTGAAACCGACCGCCTGGATCGCCGGGTGCTTCACCAGCGGCTCGCCGACGCCAGCGCCGTAGATCATGTTGAACACGCCAGCGGGCATGCCGGTGGATTCGGCTGCGCGGACGATGGCTTCGCCGACGAGTTCGGCGGTCGCCATGTGGCCGCTGTGGGCTTTCACCACGACCGGGCAGCCAGCGGCCAGCGCGGCAGCGGTGTCGCCACCGGCGGTGGAGAAGGCCAGCGGAAAGTTGCTGGCGCCGAACACGGCTACCGGGCCGACGCCGGTGCGGTACTGGCGCAGGTCCGGGCGGGGCAGCGGCTGGCGCTCGGGCAGTGCGCGATCGATACGCGCGCCGAGGAAGTCGCCACGGCGCAGCACCTTGGCGAACAGACGCATCTGGTTGGCGGTGCGGCCACGCTCGCCCTGGATGCGCGCGGCGGGCAGGGCCGTCTCGCGGCAGACGATGGCGATGAAGTCGTCGCCGAGGGCTTCCAGTTCGCTGGCGATGGCGTCGAGGAACTGCGCGCGGCGCTCCGCCGGCAGCGCGTTGTAGGTTGGGAAGGCGGCTTCGGCGGCGCGGGCGGCGGCGTCGACTTCGGCTTCGGTGGCCTGGAGGAATTCGCGGGGCAGGGCTTCGCCGGTGCTGGCGTCGAGGCTCTGCAAGCGGATGGTGCCGGTGCCGATGCGTTGGCCGGCGATGAAGTTCTGGGCGGTCATGGGATGGGTTCCATAGTCTCCGGTGGGATTTGTGCGGGAGCAAAGGCCCCTCTCCCTAACCCTCTCCCTGAAGGGAGAGGGGACTGGTTCGGCGTGATGCGCAACGGAGTGCTTCTCCTGATTCCACTGAGTCAGGAGAGCGGTGGAGCGTCATGTTGCTCGGACACTCCCTCTCCCTTCAGGGAGAGGGCGGGGGAGAGGGTTGCCCCGGGCACTCGGTACGATTCGGCTCAGAGCCCCACATCCGGCAGCTTCGGCCGATTCGCCAGCGCCTTGGCCATGATCGTCTCCACGTGCTCGCGGTCCGCGCCTTGCAGCGCCAGGCGCGGCGGGCGGGTGAGGGCGGTGCCGCGGCCGGCGATCTCTTCGCAGAGCTTGATGCATTGCACCAGGTCCGGGCGGGCGTCGAGGTGGAGGATCGGCATCAGCCATTCGTAGATCGGCATGGCTTCTTCGTAACGGCCGGCCTTGCACAGGCGGAAGATGGTCTCGCCCTCTTGCGGGAAGACGTTGGACATCCCCGAGATCCAGCCTTCGGCGCCCACGGCGATGCTCTCCAGCACCACGTCGTCGAGGCCGGCGAAGAGGATGAAGCGGTTGCCCACTTCGTTGCGCACGTCGATGAAGCGGCGGGTGTCACCGGAGCTGTCCTTGAAGCAGACGATGTTCTCGCAGTCGGCCAGGGAGATGAGGATGTCCGGGGTGACGTCGTTCTTGTAGATCGGCGGGTTGTTGTAAACCATCACCGGCAGGTCGGTGCTGGTGGCCACGCTGCGGAAGTGCGCGGCGGTTTCATGCGGCTTGGAGGAGTAGACCAGCGCGGGCATCACCATGATGCCGTCGACGCCGACCTTCTGCACCGCCTTGGCCACCTGCGAGGCGCCGTGGCTGGTGAACTCGGCGATGCCGCAGATCACCGGCACGCGGCCGCCGGAGGCGTCCTTGGCGACTTCGGTGACGGCCATCTTTTCCTCGATGGACAGCGAGGTGTTCTCGCCCACGCTGCCGCACACCACCAGGCCCGAGACGCCGTCGCGCACCAGGTTGGAGATCACCTTGTGGGTGGCTTCCAGGTTGACCGAGAAATCATCGTTGAACTGAGTGGTCACCGCGGGGAACACGCCACTCCAATTGACCTTCTTGCTCATGTTTTTCTCCAATTGTCGTATTTCGTATACGAAACGTCTGAAGGAAATCCCGCAGCATTTCGTCGTCGGGTGCCGCTACGCGGCGAATCAGGGTTGAAAGGGGAAATCAGTAACCGTTGGGCCAGGTATCCGAGAGCCGATAGCCTTCGGGCCAGGGATCGCTCGGGTCGAGCAGGTGCTGGTGGGTGCCGGTGATCCAGGCGCGGCCGGAAATGCACGGGTGGATCGCCGGTTTGCCGCCGACGCTGGTGAGGCCGTCGATGCGGCAGTGGAACTGGGAATCGATGATCGAGTGGCCGACAAAGCGTTCGCCGTCCTTCAGCTGGCCCTTGGCATGCAGCACCGCCATGCGTGCCGAGCAGCCGGTGCCGCAGGGCGAACGGTCGATCTTGCCGGGGCGGATGACCACGGCGTTGCGCCCGTGCAGCACGCCGTCGATGCGTTCTACCGGCGCGGTCAGCTGGCAGAAGGAGATGTGCGCCCAGTCGTGGTTTTCCGGGTGCTTGAAGCCCAGTTGCTGGTTTGCCGCCTGGGTGATCTTCAGGCCGGTGGCAACCAGGTCGGCGGCCTCCGAGGCGTGCAGGGTGAAGCCCAGCGCGTGCGCGTCGGCCAGCACGAAGCTGTCGCCGCCGTAGGCGGTATCCACCTGCAGCGAACCGAGGCCTTCCACTTCGATCCAGGCATCGAGCTTGTCGGCGAAGGAGGGCAGGTTGCGCACTTCCACGCGCTGCACCTTGCCGTCCTTGCAGTCGGCCACGGCCTCGATCAGCCCGCCCGGCGCTTCCAGGGTCAGGCGTGTCTGCGGTTCCTGCATCGGCAGGATGCCGCTGTCGAGCAGCACGGTGCTGACGCACAGCGAGTTGGAGCCGGACATGGGCGGCACGTCCGCCGGCTCCATGATGATCCAGGCCATCTGCGCCCGCGGGTCCTTCGGCGGGACCAGCAGGTTCACGTGACGGAACACGCCGCCGCGTGGTTCGTTGAGGACGAAGTTGCGCAGGGTGTTGTCGCTGGCGATGAAGCGCGACTGTGCCCACACGGTGTCGCCCGGCGGCGGGGCGACGCCGCCGACGATGACGTCGCCGACTTCGCCTTCGGCGTGGCAACTGACGACGTGGATGATCTTGCTCGAACGCATGTCTGTCTCCTGGTTCTTTCGCGGCCCGTTTTTCCCTCTCCCCAGCCCTCTCCCTGAAGGGAGAGGGAGCGACCGTGCCGGCTTACACCAAGGCATCAGCCTGCTCCGATCCAGTCCCCTCGTCCTTCAGGGAGAGGGTTAGGGAGAGGGGCTCTTGTCAGTTCACCGACCTCAGAAACTCCGCCGTCTCCGCCCGCTGCGGATTGACGATCACCTGGTCCGGCGTGCCGATCTCGTGCACCAGGCCTTCGCGGAAGAACGCCACGCGGTCGGACACATCGCGGGCGAAGCGGATTTCGTGGGTCACCAGGACCATGGTCATGCCCTCTTCGGCGAGCAGGCGCATGGTGTCGAGTACCTCGCCCACCAGTTGCGGGTCGAGTGCCGAGGTGGCTTCGTCGAACAGCATGTAGTCCGGCGACATGGCCAGCGCGCGGGCGATCGCCATGCGCTGCTGCTGCCCGCCCGAGAGCTTCTGCGGGAACACCTTGAGCTTGTCGCCCAGGCCGACGTGCTTGAGCTGCTTCACCGCCATCGCCTCGGCTTCTTCCTTGGGCAGGCCGAGCACCTTGCGCGGGGCGAGCATGACGTTCTCCAGCACGGTCAGGTGCGGGAAGGCGTTCCACTGCTGGAAGACAATGCCGATCTTCTGCCGCAGCTTGTTCAGGTCGGTGGTCTTGGCGTGGACCTCGATGCCGTCGACGCGGATCTTGCCGCGCTGGATCGGTTCCAGGCCGTTGATGCACATCAGCAGGGTGGACTTGCCCGAACCCGAGCCGCCGATGATCGAGACTACCTCGCCCTTCTTCACGGTCAGGCTGACGCCCTTGACCACTTCCAGATCGCCGTAGGCTTTGTGCACGTTGTCGATTTCAATCATTTTCCTGCCACCTTTGTTCCAGCCGGGCACCGAGGCGCGCCACGACCCAACTCATGAGGTAATAGATGACCCCGGCGATGCACAGCACCAGCAGGGGTTCCTGGATGCGCGTCACGATGGTCTGCGAGGCGCGGAGCAGTTCGACGATGCCGATCCACATGACCAGCGCGGTGTCCTTCATCACCCCCAGCACCAGGTTCAGCCAGCCGGGGAAGGCCACCCGCGCGGCCAGCGGCAGCACGATGTAGCGCAGGTCCTGCCAGTAGCTGAGGCCCAGCGAGCGGCTGGCGCGGCGGATGTTCGGGCCGACGGCGAGGATGCCGCTGCGGATGATCTCGGTGCAGAACGCCGCCGCGTACACGCCCAGTACCAGGCAGCCGACGGTGAAGGCGCTCCAGTTCAGGCCGACGATGCTTTTCAGCGAGTTGAACAGCACGAACTGGATCAGCAGCGGCACGCTGCGGAAGATGTCGAGGAACCAGCCGACCGGCATCGTGGCGCGCGGCAGGGTGGCGCGCAGCCAGCCCAGCACGACGCCAGCGAGGGTGCCGATGAGCATGGCGCCGACGGTCAGCTTGACGGTGACCCAGGCCCCTTGCAGCAGGAACATCAGGTCGTTGACGGTGAAGCTCGTGGAAAACATGCGCGCTTCTCCTAGTAGCGGAACAGCCGCCAGCTCAACAGGCGGGCGACCGCCACGATGACCTTGGCGATGATGTAATAGAGCACCGCGGCCAGGGCGAAGTACTCGAAGGTGCGGAAGGTGCGCACGTTGAAGTCCTGGGTCACGCCGGTGAGGTCGTTGTTCAGGCCCACCACCACGCCCAGCGACGTCATCAGCACCGCCCAGACCATCTGGTTCGTCAGCGGGTAATAGACGATGCGCAGCAGCTGCGGAACGATGATCATCCGGTACGCCTGGAAGGCGCTCATGCCCAGCGAGCGCGCGGCGCGCATCTGGGTGTCCGGCACGGCCTTGAGGCCGCCGCGGAAGTTCTCCGCGAGGTAGCCGGCGTTGTTGAAGGTGATTCCCGCCAGCAGCGCCACCCAGGAGCTGACGTGCAGGCCGAAGGAGCCCAGGCCGAAGTACAGGATGTAGATCTGGAACAGCGACGGCGTGTTGCGCGCGATCGATACCCAGGTGTCGGCGAAGCCCTTGAGCATTGGGTTCTTCATCTGCCGCATGACGGTCAGCAGCAGCGCGATGAGCACGCCGAGGATCATCGACAGCGCGGCGGTTTCGAGGGTTACCCAGGCGCCGCCGAGCATGTCCGGCAGGGCCTTGAAGGCGGAGCGCCAGTGGAAGCTGTAGTTGAACATCAGCGCACCCCCTCGCTCAGCCAGCTCGGGACGCCACCGTCACCGCGCCCGCTGCAGGCCGCCTCGACGCACGCGGCAAGGCTGCCAAAGTGCACCTGGCGCCCGGCCAGACCCGGGCCGTAGTGGGCGTACTTCGCCGAATTGGTGATCAGCGTGGTGCAGGACGGCGGGATCACCGGCTCGCCGATCATGCACCAGCAGGTGTCGTTGAGCAGTTGCGCGCCGAAGTCTTCCAGCACCTTCACGTCGCCGGCGGCGCGGGCCTTTTCCTGCACGGCGCGGCCGAGGGCGACGACCAGCGCGACGCCCGGATGCTTGCGGCGCCCGGCGACCAGCCTGGCCAGCTCGGCACACTCGCTGGCGGAGAAGTGCGGGTTGCCCAGGGACACCAGTTGCACGCTGGGCTCTGCCGCGTGGTCCAGCTCGCGCCAGGAGGCGATCAGGTCCGCCGGGGTGACGCGCAGGTGTTGCAGCGGGGCTTTGCCGCCCAGTGCGGTGGCGACGTCCGGCGCTTCCGGGGTAACGCCGGCAATGTGGAACATCGGCGCAGCGGAGGTAGTGGCGAAGGCTGCGCCGAAGGCTTTCAGCGCATCGCTGTCCGGCGCCAGCGGCTGCAGGCCGTCGACCACCGGGATGCGCGTGCCGCACAGCTCGCCGATGTGATAGCCGAGCAGCGGGAAGATCGATTCGTCATGTTCGGCCGGCAGCTCGACATCGATCCGCAGCACGGCCAGCCGGCCTTCGTCGCGGTGGCTGCCGACGTTCGGCGCGCGGCCGGTGAGGGCGATGCAGATGTCGAGGTAATCCGGGTATTTCAGGGTGCGCGCGCCGAGCACGCTGTTGGCGTAGACCACGGCGTTGGACTCGGCCCACACGACCTGTTCGCCGAGGCTCGGCTTGCTGTCCAGCAGGTAGGGCGCGCAGGTGTAGCTCATCTGCGCGCCCATCTCCATGTAGGCATCGCCCAGCGCGGCGGCGGGCTCGCCGAAGGCCTTGTCGACGCCCAGTTCGCGCCAGCGGCGGTGATCCACGGAGATGGAATTCAGGGTGGTCGGCACCTTCACCTTGCCGCCCCAGTCCGCCAGTTGGCGGGCGAAGCGGAGGCTGGCGGGGCCGGTATAGATGCAGCCGTCGATGTGCGCCTGGGCGATGTCCAGCAGGTCCTTCGCGCCTTGCAGCGCGGCCATGCGCAGGACGATCTGCATGGCGGCCTGGGCGGCCTTGCCGTGCTGGCCGTCGAGCAGCTCATGGTCGCCGGCGGTGAGCACCAGGCCTTCCGGCAGCGGGCCGGCATCGCTGGCCATCACGCCCTGCCAGCCATCGGCAGGGCGCTCGGCGGTGAGTGTTACCTGTCCGTCTTCGATACGGGCCCAGCCGCCCGTGGACAACTGCTCGAAACCCTCGTGGCCCAGGCACAGTACCGGGATGGAGCGGCCGAACAACGCCTGCGCCACCAGCACGCCGAGGGTGAGGATCTCGTCCGGCTCGGCCAGCAGCAGGGCTGCCGGCGCATGGCCGTTGAGCAGTATTTCCAGCATCACGCTGCTGCCGGTACAGGAGCCGCGTCCGCTGGGAATCGCCAGCACCCGCCCGGGCAGGAAGCTGCCGGAGAGCGGATGGTGGCGGTCGATGACCTCGCCCGTGAAAGGCTCGACGCCTCCCCAGAAGCTCAGCCCGGTGTCGGCATGGAGTAGCGCCCCTTCGGCGCTACCCCCCATCAGGACCCGCCCTGTTAGGCGTGAGTCCCGCACCCTTGAAGCCTGCATCGAAGACATGTTGCGCCCGCCGTCAGTAGTACACGTGGGGAACGGTGAGGTCGACCGGGGTGCCGCCGACCCACTTCTCGTACAGCTCGGCATAACGGCCGGTGCGGACCTGCTGGTTGACGAAGAGGTTGAGGTAGTGGATCAGGCCGTACTCGTTGCGCGCGGCGGCCAGCGACACGTAGTCGATCACGTAGGGCGCGTTGCCGACGACCTTCAGGCCCTTGTACTTGCCGGATTTCAGGGTGGAGGCGGCGACGGTGTTGGTCACCACGGTGGCGTCGATGTGGCCCTGGGCAACGGCGAGGATGGTGTCGTTCTGGCTCTGGTAGGCGCGGAAGGAGCCTTTGCCGCCCCATTTCTTCACGTCCTTCTCCAGTGCAATGGCTTCATAGGTGCCGCTGGTGTTGCCTACCGGGCGGTCCTTGATGTCCTCGTACTTGGTGATGCCGGTGTCCTCGCGGGTCAGCACCACCATCTGGAAGGCGAAATAGGGGATGGTCATGGCGACCGTCTTGGCGCGCTCCAGGGTGTCGGAGGTGGAAGCGACGATCACGTCGGCGCGGCCGGAGACCAGCGCCGGGATGCGATCCGGGAAGGGCGTCTCGACGACTTCGGCGGTAACACCCAGCACTTTCGCCAGGTCGTTGCAGTAGTCCACGTCGAAGCCGACCGGGTTGTTCTGCGCATCGCGCGAACCCATCGGCGGGAAGTCCAGGGTCACGGCGCAGCGCAGCTTGCCGGATTCGATGATGTCGTCGAGCTTGTCGGCCTGGGCCTGGCCGGCGAGAAACACAGCGGTGAGGGCTAGAGCAATTCGGGTGAATTTCATGGGGGCCTCTCTGAGTCAGTGTTGTGCAGCGATTTTTGTATTATGGATTTCGTATACGATATTTCTTAGAGCAAGGCATGTGCCAGAAACCACTCGGGCGTGACTCATGGGTCGCAAAGCCCGGTGTGCGGGGGATTCGTTGCTGGGAGCCTTCCGGATTAACTGTAGGTGGGTTCCGAACGCTGTTACCAAATGAAGCAGGAGCGTGTTTCGCTGCCCCGTATGGGAGCACTCACGTATCGCACGCTGATCGGGGCTGAAGAGTGTTCGCGAGCAAGAACCGGGCGCCCCCTCGCTCCTACAGGCAGGGCAGCGCTTGCTCTTCGTAGGAGCGAGCTTGCTCGCGAACCGCCCACACACAAACTTTCAGGACGTTTATCCCGTAGGGCGAATAAAGCGGCACGCTTTATCCGCCGTATGCGCATTCGTGCCTTGGCTGGCGGCGGATAACGCCGTAGGCGTTATGCACCCTACGCGGAGGGAAGTGTTCAGTTGGGCGAGGTTTGCGACTCGCGATACTGCGTCGGCGACAGGCCGGTCAGCGCACGGAATTGCCGGCTGAACGCGCTGTGATCGGTGTAACCGCAGCGCAGGGCGATCTCGGTGATCGGCAGGTCTTCGCCGAGCAGGCGCGTGGCCGCACCCAGGCGCGCCTTGTGGATCATCTGCCGTGGCGTGAGCTGGAAGATGCGCTTGCAGTGGCGCTCCAGTTGGGCGACGGAGAGGCCGGCCAGTTCGGTCAGCTCGGCAAGGTTGATCGGCCTGTCGAAGTGCTCGCGGATGTAGGCGTCCACCGCCGCCAGGCGCTGGTACGCCGGATGCGTGGATTGCGCCGCCTGCAGGTCGCTGGAAATCCCCGCCATGCCGATCACAACGCCTTGCGCATCGTGCAACGCCAGCTTGTGGGTCAGGCACCAGCCCGGCAGCCGGCCGGGGTAGAGGTGCAGCTCCAGCTGATCGCTGAGCTGGCCGCCGGTTTCCAGCACGCGGCGATCCTGCTCGGTGTAGATCGGGCCGAAGCGCGACGGGAAGACCTCCTCGGCGGTGCGCCCGAGCAACTCGCGGGCATCCTTCACACCGCAGCGCCGCGCCAGCGTCTGGTTGACCAGCACGTAGCGCGCCGCGGTGTCCTTGATGAAGAACACCACGCCGGGCATGGCATCGAGCAGCGGGGAAATCTGCGCAAGGGTCTGCAGCAGGCTGTCCAGGTCGCGGGCGCCCTGGGGAATCAGGTCGTGCATCGGGAGGCGAGTCGGCTGTCGGAACATCGCGAGGATACGGGGCAATCAGGTTGTGGGAAAGGGCGTCGCTGTGGCCGAGGCGAGAGCGGGCGACGTTGCGGTTGTTGGCCGGGCCTCGGCGTGCTGGACTAGTCGGCCGACATTAGCCTTCGAGTGATCATCATGTCCCGAGCCCAGCGGCTGCTCGACCTTCTGCAGGTACTGCGGCGCCATCGTCTTCCGGTGTCGGGCCGGCAACTGGCCGATGAGCTGGGCATCAGCCTGCGCACGCTGTACCGCGACATCGCCACCCTGCAGCAGCAGGGCGCCCATATCGAGGGTGCGGCTGGCGTTGGCTACGTGCTGCGCCCCGGTTTCGAGCTGCCGCCACTGATGTTCTCGCTGGAGGAGATCGAGGCGCTGGTGCTGGGCATGCGCTGGGTGAGCCGGCATGGCGACCAGGGCCTGGTATCGGCGGCGCGGGATGTGCTGGCGAAGGTCGGCTCGGTACTGCCGGCCAACCTGCGCCTGGAGTTGGAGAGCAATGCGCTGCTGGTGGGCAGCCGGCCACCCGAGCGAGTGGCGGACGGGTTGCTGGGCCAGGTGCGAGACAGCATTCGCCGGCAGGGCAAGCTGCAGTTCGCCTACCGGGATGCCGGCGGACAGTTCACCGAGCGGGTGGTCTGGCCGTTCGGCCTGGGCTACTTCGAACAGGTGCGCGTGGTGATGGCCTGGTGCGAGCTGCGCCAGGACCTGCGGCACTTTCGGCTCGACCGCATGGAGCAGGTCAGCAGCCTGGCGGAGCGCTACCCGCGTCAGCGGCAGGCGTTGCTCAAGGACTGGTACGCGAGGCACGACATCCCCGCGCAGTGAATGACTGCTGCCGGAAACTGACACGGGTACGCCATAGCCTGCGATGACCGGCAACGAAGCCGGTTCATTCAACAGCAAGGAGTTTTCCATGGTCAGCCCGAACATGATCATTTTCTACGTCGACGATGCCCAGCGCAGCGCCGGTTTCTACGCGGAGCTGCTGCAGCGCGACCCGGTGGAAAACAGCGCGACCTTCGCCTTGTTCGTCTTCGACAATGGCCTGAAATTCGGCCTCTGGACTCGCGCTGGCGTGCAGCCGAACGCCGTAGGGCAGGCTGGTGGCAGCGAGCTGGGTATCCCCGCGCAGAGCCACGCCGACGTATTGCGACTGCACCGTGACTGGCAGCAGCACGGCGTCGAGATTATCCAGGCGCCGACCCAGATGGATTTCGGCTACACCTTCACCGCGCTCGATCCGGATGGTCATCGCCTGCGCGTCTTCTGCTTGAGCTGAGCATTCCCTGGCATGGCGGGTCCCTTCAGTCTTCGGCGAGCTGCAGCAGGGTTTCCACCCGCGCCGGGCTGAAGGGCGGGCGCGGCGCTGGCGGTTGCCAACCGAACAACTGCTTGGCCGCCGCGCCGCACACGCGGCCCTGGCAGGCGCCCATGCCGCAGCGGCTGGCG
>NZ_LZDG02000066.1:0-169170 GCF_001672555.2 Pseudomonas sp. AU11447
GCCCGACGGCACCTGGAGCTTCACCCCCGCACAAGCGCTGACGCTGGACACCCACAGCATCACCGCCGTCGCCACGAACGCCGACGGCCATTCCAGCCAACCAACCGCTGCCTTTGTGATCACCATCATCGATACTCCCATCGTGGAGCCACAGCCATCCCAGGAAGTCGACAGCGCTCTGTTGGTGAATGCCGGCAGCAGCAACACCTCGAAACTATCGCTGGCGGACGTGCTGGTGCATGCGCAGGACGACCTGCCCTGGCAGGCCTCCACCGCCGCGCAGCAGAACGTGGAAACCGGTGATCGGGCAGCCAACGCATACAACTCCTCGAGTACCTGGCTTGCAGCGCATCTGAGCCCGGACCTGCTGACCCAGCAGGACTGATGCAGGGAAATGCGCGGGGCGCAGCAGCGCCCCCTTCGCCACGGCCGGCAGCGGGCCGATCACCCTTGCGAAGATCCGATCGGCATCAATCCGAGTCGTCTCACACCCTGCTAAGGTAATGCTCGATATCCCTGCGGAGCACTCCATGCTGTACGGCATCCTGCTGATCGTCACCTGGATCATCCTGCTGATCCGCTACCCTTCCCGCGCCCTGCCGATCTCCGGCGCCGGCCTGGTCGGGCTGGCCTGTGTGATCGCCTTCGCCATCTGGCAGGACAACAGCGAAGCCCGCCAACTGCAGCACCTGGAACTGCGCATCGCCTACCAGCCCGACCAGTGCCCGACCGATCGCCCCCTGGCCGTGAGCCTGAAGAACGGCTCGAACCATCCACTCCTGGAACTGCGCTGGAAGGTCGCTGCCTACCGCCCCGGCGACACCACCGACCTCGCCGAAAACCTTTACGAAGCTCCCCGCTATCGCGGCCCTGGCGCCCTGCTCGCCGGCGACAGCTGGAACGACTGCCTGCCGCTGCCGCCGCTGCGCCCCGGCTATCGCGCCAGCACCCTGGAGTTCCGCGCCGAGCGGGTGAACGGCCGCTTCGGCAACTGATTCACCTGCCCCGCACAATCCGGTACGGTAGTCCCGCCCACAGCCCAAGGACTGCCAGACCATGCCCCAGCCCGTCGCCCTCATCACCGGTTGCTCCAGCGGTATCGGCCGCGCCCTTGCCGATGCCTTCCAGACCGCCGGGTACCAGGTCTGGGCCACCGCCCGCCGCGATGAAGACGTCGCCGCCCTCGGCCAAGCGGGCTTTCGTGGCGTGCTCCTGGACGTCAATGACGAACCCGCCGTGGAGCGCCTTGCCGAGCAGATGCTGCGCGAAGTCGGAGGGCTGGACGTATTGATCAACAACGCCGGCTACGGCGCCATGGGCCCGTTGCTGGACGGCGGCAGCCAGGCGATCCGCCGGCAGTTCGAGACCAACGTGTTCGCCGTGGTCGGCGTCACCCGCGCGCTGTTCCCCGCCCTGCGCGCCCGGCGCGGGCTGGTGGTGAACATCGGCAGCGTGTCCGGCGTGCTGGTCACGCCCTTCGCTGGCGCGTACTGCGCATCGAAAGCTGCCGTCCATGCCCTGAATGACGCACTGCGCCTGGAGCTTGCGCCCTTCGGCGTCGAGGTGATGGAAGTGCAGCCCGGCGCCATCGCCTCCAACTTCGGCGCCAACGCCAGCCGCGAGATGGCCGCGGTGGTCAGCGAGGAATCCGCCTGGTGGCCGCTGCGCCAATTCATCCAGGCGCGCGCCGCCGCGTCCCAGGACAAGCCCACCCCGGCCGTCGATTTCGCCCGTGAACTGCTGGCCGCCGCGCAGCGCTCGCCACGTCCGCGCCTGGTCCGCATCGGTAACGGCAGCCGGGCCCTGCCGCTGCTCTCGCGCTGGGTGCCCAGCGGCCTGCTGGACAAGGTCCTGAAAAAGCGTTTCGGCC
This sequence comes from Pseudomonas sp. AU11447, assembly GCF_001672555.2. Classification (NCBI taxonomy): domain Bacteria; kingdom Pseudomonadati; phylum Pseudomonadota; class Gammaproteobacteria; order Pseudomonadales; family Pseudomonadaceae; genus Pseudomonas; species Pseudomonas sp. AU11447. The sequence goes on from NZ_LZDG02000066.1 coordinate 1,871, forward strand.
TCGACGGGCAACTCTGATGGCCTATCAGGTTCGCTACCTCGCCCTCGCCGGCATACTCGCCGCCTTCTTCCTCAACGTCGTTGCGCGCGCCCTGCTGCGGGTTGGTGGCGTGCCGGCGACACTGCTGGTGGCCGCCCTGATTGCCGCCGCCATGGCCTTCTGGTTCGCCCGCCGACACAAGCGACTGGCGGAAACCGGCGAACGCTGGCGACTGACCGCCCTGTATGGCGGCGGCCTGGCCCTGCTCTACGCCATCCTGGTGGGCATGGCGGCATGGAAGAACACGCCCAGCCCGGCAGCACTGCTGCTCTATTTCCTCAATTACCTGTGCTATCCGCTGTGCGTCTGGTGGTTCTTCCGCCCCGGCGTGCTGGTGCGCTTCCTGCCGTCCGACAGACGCTGAGCGGGCTTCACGCTTTCTTCACCTGCATTTCATCCGGGCACGACCCGACCCCGCCTAAGGTGACGCAGACCTTGGAGGAGTCCCTATGTCCCTGCCCCGCACCCTTCGTGGCGCCATCGCCGCCGCCCTGCTGACTTTCGGCCCGCTCGCCCTGGCCGCCGGCGAGACGCCGGCCGACTGGGCGAAGCCTGTGGACCAGTCGTTCAACCTCTACCAGATGTCGCCGACGCTCTACCGCAGCGCATTGCCCAGCAGTACCGACCTGCCTGAATTGCAGCGCCTGCAGGTGAAGACCGTGGTGAGCTTCATCAAGGACGACGACCGTGAATGGATCGGCCAGCAGAACATCGAGGCAGTGAGCTTCCCGACCCATGCCGACCGCGTCGATGACGCCGACGTGCTGAAAGTCCTGCGTATCCTGCAGAGCGCCGAACAAAAGGGCCCTGTGCTGATGCACTGCAAGCACGGGCGCGATCGTACCGGCCTGTTCGCGGCCATGTACCGCACGGTGATCCAGGGCTGGAGCAAGGAAGACGCACTCAAGGAAATGACCCTGGGCGGCTTCGGCACCGAGGATGACATGCAGGATGCCATCGCCTATGTGCAGAAGGCCGACATCGGCCAGTTGCAGCAGGCCCTGGCCAGTGGCGAATGCAGCACCTCGGCCTTTGCTGGCTGCCAGCTCAAGGGCTGGCTGGCGGACACCTTCGGCGAGGAGCGGTCGCCGCATCCGGCGCACTGATCGGCGGCCTGTCACACCGAATCGGCGAGAGTGCGGTAGCTTATCCGCACCTTTACCGTTTCACAGGCTCGCCATGACCGTTTCCCGTTTCAGCGCCGTCACCCACACCCGCTATATCGACCACGCCGGCCTGGATGCCTTCTGCGCCGACTACGACGGCTTCCTGCTCGACCTCTGGGGCGTGCTGATCGACGGCGTCGATGTCTTCCCCGGCGCCCTCGCCTGGCTCGCCCGCCGCGCCGCCGAAGGCAAGCCGGTGTGGTTCCTCAGCAACGCCTCGCGCAGCGTCCCGGAGATGGCCGACACCCTGGTACGGCTGGGTGTCTCCCGCGAACTGTTCGCCAGCATCACCACCTCCGGCCAACTGGCCATCGACGCTTTCACCCATGAACGCGAATTCCAGCGCGGCGGCATCTACACCGTCGGCGTAGGCGATGCGCTGACCACCTGGCCGGCAGACATCCGCGAACGCTTCTGCGATGACATCCACGCTGCGTCGATGATTCTCGGCGTCGGCAGCTTCCCGCAGGACGAACTGGAAGAGCGCTTCGCCCCGCTGCGTGGCGCCACCGAAAAACCGTTCCTGTGCGCGAACCCCGACCGTGTGGTGGTCTCCGGCGGCCAGACGGTGTTCGGCGCCGGCCGCCTGGCTGAAGCCTTCGCGGAAGAAGGCGGCAAGGTTCACTGGTACGGCAAGCCCGATCCCTCCGCGTTCCGCATCGCCCAGCGGCAGTTGGAGGCGCGCGGCGCGAAACACATCCTGTTCGTCGGCGACTCCCTGGTGACCGACGTCCCCGGCGCCCTGGCCGCGCGTATCGACACCCTCTGGCTTGCCGCCACCGGCATCCACCGCCAGGCGCTGGGCGTGCCGTTCAATGGCGAACTGGACCCGGAAAAGACCAACGCATTGCTCGATGGCTACCCAGTTCGTCCGCACTTTGCCGCACCAGGGCTGGTCTGACGTCAGGACACCGGCCTGAATCCGACCTGCCATGAACGAACTGATCGACCTGCTGCAATGGCCCGCCATGCTGGTCACCGTCCTCGCCGCCTGGCTGGTCGGCTCCCGCGACCGCAAGCGGCGCAAGGTGGGCTTCTGGGTATTCCTCGCCAGCAACGCGCTATGGATCGCCTGGGGCCTGCCGGCCCACGCCTACGCGCTGGTGCTCCTGCAGCTGTGCCTGGCAGCCATGAACATCCGTGGCAGCTACAAGAACCGCCAGGGCGAGCACGCCGAGGGCTGAACCATTTGTAGGAGCGAGCTTGCTCGCGAACCGCATGGCACCGGAGTTGGGGCGTTCGCGAGCAAGCTCGCTCCTACGAAGAGCCCCTGGGCTCTGCCCTACGCGACATGCATGCCGCCGTATGAGCGCCGCGATCTGGCCGCCAACGAAAACGGGAGCCGAAGCTCCCGTTGTCGTTCATTGGATCAGATCACTGCGCCGGCGCAGCCGCGCCGTCGGAATGTTCCGCGTTGCGGCTCTGCGGGTTGACGATCACGGTGGCGGTGATGCCCGCCGCCAGCAGCACGCCATCCGGCACGTCATCGATGTGGATGCGCACCGGCACGCGCTGGGCCAGGCGCACCCAGTTGAAGGTCGGGTTGACGTCGGCCACCAGCTCGCGGCTTTCCGGGTTGTCGCGGTCGTAGATAGCGCGGGCGATGCTTTCGACGTGGCCCTTCAGGCGCTCGCCGCTCATCAGTTGCAGCTCGGCAGGGTCGCCGACGCGGATGTGCGGCAGCTTGGTCTCTTCGAAGTAGCCGTAGATCCAGTAGGAGTTCTCGTCGACCACCGCCATCTTCGCCTCGCCGACGCGGGCGTAGTCGCCACGGTGCACGTTGAGGTTGGTCACGTAGCCGTCCACTGAGGCGCGCACCTGGGTGCGCTCCAGGTTCAGCTTGGCCGCGTCCAGCGCAGCCAGGGCCTGCTGGTAGTCGGCCTCGGAGGCGGCGGCGGTGTTGCTGGCGTCGTCCAGGCTCTCGCGGGAGACCACTTCCTCGTCCATGGCGCGGCGGCGCTTGGCGTTGAGCTGGCGCATCTGCAGGGTGGCCTTGCGCGAGGCGACCAGGGCTTCGGCCTGCTTCACGGCGATCTGGTAATGGTCCGGGTCGATCTGCATCAGCAGGTCGCCTTTCTTCACCTGCTGGTTGTCGCGCACCGGTACGTCGACCACCACGCCGGAGACGTCGGCGGCGACGTTGATGATATCGGCGCGCACCCGGCCGTCGCGGGTCCAGGGCGTATCCATGTAGTTCACCCAGAGGGCGCGGCCGATCAACGCGGCGACCGCCAGGATGATCAGGGTCGCCAGCAGGCTGATGATGGATTTGAGAGTCATGGGTGCACGCTCGTTACTTATAGATAGTGAGGGACAGCCCGCCGAACAGGCAGGCGAACAGGCACACGCGGAACAGCGCCGGGTGCCAGGTGTAGCGGTACAGGCCGACGGAAGCGAGGATGCGGTCGATGCCCCAGCAGATCACTGCGGCAACGAGGAACATCAGGGTCAGGGTCGGCATGTAGACCCCGTGGAACGCGATCTCGCGGGGCAGGTCAGGCAACATGGGTGGTTCTTCCAGAAGTGGTTTCGCCATCGCGCAGCGGCGACTGCGGGTCGAGCAGGCTGCTGCGGATGAAGTGCAGGTAGCTGAGTACGCGGCGCAGCGGCGAGCTTTCGAAGTCCGGTGCGCGCGGCTCGTCGGTGGTCTTCACGCAATCGATGGCCTGTTCCACGGCGGCCAGGGCGCGCTCGCGGTTGGCCTCGCAGGGTTTGACGAACAGGCGGATCAGCGCACGGCCCATGGCGCGGATCGACTGCCGCCAGGGCGTCGATTCGGCATAGCAGGGCTCGCTCGGCAGGTTCTCCTGCTCGACGCGCAGTTCGATGATCGAGTGGCCGATTTCCAGCACCACGAAGGTCCAGCGCAGCAGGCGGCGCTGCATCTGCGGGCTGCGCGCGGCCACGCCGTAGGCCTGGTTGAGCAGGTCGCGGGTGCCGCTCTCGAAGGACGAGACGAGGCCGTCGAGCTTGCCGCTGATGGCTTCCACCACGCGCAGGCGCAGGTCCTTCTCCAGGCGCCGCCACAGCCAGGCACTGGTGGGCGGCATGATCACTGCGGCGACCACGGCGGCCAGGCTCTGCGACAGCACCAGGGCGATGTACTCGTTGAGCATGCGGCCCGGATCGTAGACGGTGAGGTTCGCCGGGATCGCACCGAAGCTGAAGAACACCAGCAGGCCCAGGCCGTAGCCGGCGTACTTGGGCTTGATCGAGAAGAACGCGCCCGCCGCGAACACCGGCGCCAGGGCGAAGGCCAGCAGGGCGAAGCCGTCCAGGTGCGGGAACACGAAGAAGGTTTCCGAGAAGCCGAGAATCGCCGCGAAGAAGGTACCCACGGCCATCTGCATGGCCATCTTCGCCGGGTCCGGCGCGGCCGAGACCAGCGCGGCGACGGCGGCGGCGTTGAGCACGAAGGTGCTGCCGCTGGGCCAGGCGGTCTCGATCCAGAACAGGCCGAACACCAGCACCATCAGCGCGGTACGCCCGCCCGCCACCAGCGAGGCGACCAGGTTGGCCTTGGGCGAGAAGCCGTGCTTCCAGTTCTCCCGCTCGTGCTTGTGCGCGGCCAGGGAGGCGTGGGTCAGGGCGTAGTTGTAGAGGTCGTCGGCCAGGCGGTAGAGCAGCTCGCCGGCGGTGTTGTAGTCCAGCAGCGCGGCAGGATCATCCTGCTCGTCCAGCAACTGCGCGCGGCCGGAACGGATGCGTTGCATCATCCGCGTGCGGTGGCTTTCCAGCTGCGCGGCGAGGCGCTCGGCGTCGCGGTCGGTGACCGACTGGCCGCGCCACGGGGCGAGTACCTGGGCCAGTTCGTCCAGGCACGGCTGCAAGGCGCGCAACACCGCATCCGCTTGTTGTGCCCGCAGCCGCGCCAGCAACTGGTGCAGCGCGTGGTAGCGGGTGGTGAGGACCATGAACTCGTTGTTCAGGCGCGACAGGCGGCCGGAACGCAGGCGCATGTGCGGGTCTTCGAAACGGGTAACGCTGCGCAGCGCCTCCAGGCCCACGGCCTGGGAAGCGAAGGCGACGTTGGATGCCTCGAACCTGCTCCGATCACCACCGCCAAGGTTGTCCAGGACAAAGCCGGCGAAAGCGCCAAAACGCTGGTACAGCGCGCTGCGCATGGCCGTGCTGGAGGTCTGCGGGAACAGCGTGGCGCTGACCACCATGGAGCAGAGAATCCCCAGGCTGATTTCCAGCACGCGCCAGATGGCCGACATGAACGCGGCTTCCGGGTGCAGGGTGGCAGGCAGGCCGATCAGCGTGGCGGTGTAGCCGGCGAGCACGCAGGCGTAGGAGCGGAAGTCGCGGTAGCGTGCGGCGCCGACGGTGCACAGGCCGATCCACAGCGCCGAGACCAGCAGGAACAGCTCGCGCTGCTGGGCGAAGATCGCGATCAGCGCGACCATCACGGTCAACCCGACGACACTGCCGAGAATCCGGTAGAAGCTCTTGGCGAACACCTGGCCGCTTTGCGGCTGCATGACGATGAACACGGTGATGGTCGCCGTGCTTGGCTGCGGCAGTTCCAGGCGCATCGCCAGCCACAGCGTCAGCAGCGCGGCGAGCAGCACCTTGGCGATGTACACCCAGGTGACGCCGTCGCTGCGGCCCCACTCCAGCAGCGCGCGACGCAGGGCGTCGAGCGGTGTCGGATGGGCGCTGAAGTCGTTCGCCGCCATATCAGCGCCCGGCTCCCTGAGCCGCGCGGACGTCGACGGTTTCCGGGACCATCTTCTGCTCTTTCGGGCCTTCCTGCTTGTCCATCAGGCCGCCGCCGAGGGCGACGACAAGGCCGGCATGGGTGGCCAGGCGTGCGGCGCGAACCTGCTGTTCGACCAGTTGCTGCTGGAACAGGCGGGTCTGCGCGTTGAGCACGTTGAGGTAGTCGGTCAAGCCGCCACGGTACGCCTTGGTGGCGATGTCGTAGGTGCGCTGGGCCGACGCCACGGACTTCTCGGCGAACCCTTGCTGCAGCTCCATGGAGTGCATGCGGATCAGGTGATCGGAGATGCCCTTGAGCGCGTTGATCAGCGTCTGGTTGTACTGCGCCACGGCGGCGTCGTAGCCCGCCGATTCCTGGCTCAGCTGCGAGCGGCGGCGACCGCCGTCGAAGATCGGCAGGGAGATGGCCGGGCCGACGCCGTAGGTGAATTTCTCGGCATTGAGGAATTCCAGCATGCCGCCGCCGACCGCGCTGTAGCCGATGCTCGCGACCAGGTCGACGTTGGGGTAGAACTCGGCGCGGGCGACGTCCACGCCCTTGGCCTGGGCAGCGACTTTCCAGCGGCTGGCGACCACGTCCGGGCGATGGCCGAGCAGCTCCATCGGCAGCTTGCTGGGCAGGCCGGGGCCTTCGGCGAGCTTGAGGCTCGGGCGCTGGATCGAGGCACCGGCGCCGGGGCCTTTGCCGGCCAGGGCGGCGAGCTGGTTGCGCGTCAGCTGGATTTCCTCGTCCACCGCTTCGATCTTGCGTTCGGTCTCCGGCAGCGGGACTTCCGCCTGGCTGACTTCGAAATGCGTGCCGATGCCGCCATCGAGGCGGCGCTGGGCCAGGGCGAGGATGCCCTGTTGCTGGGCCAGCATGGCCTTGCCGATGTCCAGCTCGGCGTATTGCAGCGACAGCTGGATGTAGGCGCGGACGATGTTGCTCTCCAGCTCCAGCTGGGCCACGCGCGCCTCGGCGGCGGTCATCTTGGCGATGTCGACGTAGCGCTCGGTGTTGCTGCGCTCGCGGCCCCAGAGGTCGAGCGAGTAGCTCAGGCCCAGGGCGGCGTTGTTGTTCCAGGTGGTGGTATCGGCCAGTTCGCCCGGGCCGTAGAAATAGTCGGTCGGCCAGCGGTGGCGGGTCAGCGAGGCATCGCCGCTGATCTGCGGCGACTCGGCGGACTCGGCGACGCCAGCCATGGCCATGGCCATGCGCACCCGCGCCTCGGCCTGGGCCAGGGTCGGGCTGCCGTCCAGCGCAGTCTGCACCCAGCTATTCAACTGCGGATCGCCATAGGCGCGCCACCACTGCTCGGCGGGCCAGCCAGCTTCCTGGTTGGCGTGCGCGATGGCGGCGTCGGTGGCCAGCTCGGTGTCGCCCAGGCGTTGTTCCTGCGGGGCGATGCCGTTGGTGCTGATACATCCGGCGATTGTTGAAAAAATGACAAAGGAGCCGACGAACGTCAGTCCTTTCACGAGGTGACGCGACACGGTGGAGGTCCTGGAAGTGGTCTTGCTTTTCAGCGTGGGGCTTTTAAGCGTGGAGAGCCGGCAAAGCCAGTTGCGGCGATTGAATTCTAGGGACGGGAAAGGGAACGGATAAGCCGGCTGTTTTGTGATTGTTTATTACCGATAATGAAACAATGTGTGTCGTCATCCATGTGACAATAGGCCGCCCCCGCTCTGCTCCGCGCATTGCCACCCATCAAGGACATGCCGGCGGCGGCGACGTATCGCTGCATCGACGTCGCCACCCGGGACAGACGCCCCACTGACGAGGCCCCAATGGACACACTGCAGACCATGCGTGCGTTCGCCTGTGTCGCGGAAACCGGCAGTTTCACCGCCGCCGCGCAGCAGTTGAACACCACCACCGCCTACGTATCCCGCGCGGTCGCCAATCTGGAGTCCCACCTGCGGACCCGCCTGCTCAACCGCACCACCCGGCGCATCGCCCTGACCGAGGCCGGCCAGCGCTACCTGCTGCGCTGCGAGCAGATCCTCGCCTACGTCGAGGAAGCCGAGGCCGAGGCCAGCGACGCCCACGCCCGCCCCGCCGGCCGCCTGCGCGTGCATTCGATGACCGGCATCGGCCAGCACTACGTGATCCGCGCCATCGCCAACTATCGCCAGTTGCATCCGGACGTGACCTTCGAGCTGACCATGGCCAACCGCGTGCCGGACCTGCTCGACGAAGGCTTCGACGTGGCCATCGTGGTCGCCTCGGAACTGCCCGATTCGGGCCTGGTGTCCCAACGTATCGGCGAGACCTACAGCATCCTCTGCGCCTCGCCCGACTACCTGGCCCGGCGCGGCACGCCGAAGACACCCACCGAACTGATGGAGCACGACTGCCTGCGCCTGATCAGCCCGGTACTGCCGCTGGACAAATGGCTGTTCGACGGCCCCAACGGCCAGGAAATGATCACCCTCGGCCCCTCGCCCTTCCAGGTGAATGTCGGCGACGCCATGACCGAGGCCATCGGCTCCGGCATGGGCATCAGCGCCCTGCCCGTCTACTCGGCGATCGACGGTCTGCGCGATGGCTCGCTGGTGCGCGTGCTGCCGCACTACAAGCTGCAGATCCTCAACGTCTACGCGCTGTATCCGTCGCGGCAGTACCTGGACGCGAAGATCAAGACCTGGGTAGCCTACCTGCGCGAGAACCTCCCTGGCGTGCTCCAGGCGGATGGCGCCGGCCTCGCCGATGTGGGACCCTGACCACCCTTTTCGTCGTGTTTCGCGGGCAAGCTCACTGTGTAACTCCCTACCCCGGTGTTCAGTGAGCTTGCCCGCGAACCCATCTTCTTCCCCCGTGCCGACCTGCCCTGCTCCTACTAGGAGCGAGGGGGACGCCCAGTTCTGGCTCGCGAACAGATTTCCCGGTGGCTTCGGCAGTACGCGATTCGCGAGCAAGTTCGCTCCTGCGAAGAGCCTCGTTCGATAGCCGCCCATCACGCACGCAAGCCTTGCGCCGCTCTGGTCCGCCAGTGTTAGGGTAAAGCCCCTTTCCGCTTCCCAGCCGTCCGACCACCATGAAAAAGAACGTCTTCGTCTTCAGCCGCCTCGCCCCGGAACACCTCGACCGCCTGCGCAGCCAATTCAACGTCACCGTGCTCGATCCCAAGCAGGGCGACGTCGACGCGCAGCTTGCCGCGGCCCTGCCGGAAACCCACGGCATGATCGGCGTCGGTCGGCCGCTGGGCGAGAAGCAACTGGCCCAGGCCACGCAGCTGGAAGTCATCTCCAGCGTCTCGGTGGGCTACGACAACTACGACCTGGATTACCTGAACCAGCGCGGCATCCCGCTGACCAACACCCCGGACGTACTCACCGAAACCACCGCCGACCTCGGCTTCGCCCTGATCATGGCCGCCGCCCGGCGCACCGCCGAACTGGATGCCTGGACCAAGGCCGGGCAGTGGAAGCGCACCGTGGACGCCCAGCATTTCGGCGTCGACGTGCACGGCAAGAAGCTCGGCATCCTCGGCCTGGGCCGCATCGGCGCAGCCATCGCCCGCCGCGGCCACTTCGGCTTCAACATGGACATCCTCTACCACGGCAACAGCCGCAAGCCGGCGCTGGAGCAGGAGTTCAACGCCCGCTTCTGCGGCTTCGATGAACTGCTGGGCGAGGCGGATTTCGTCTGCGTGGTGGTGCCGCTATCGGACAAGACCCGCAAGCTGATCGGCAAGCGCGAACTGGAACTGATGAAGCCCACCGGCATCCTGGTCAACATCGCCCGTGGCCAGGTGATCGACGAAGCCGCGCTGGTGGAAGCCCTGCAGGAGAAACGCATCCTCGCCGCCGGCCTGGACGTCTACGAGAAGGAACCGCTGGTCGAGTCGCCGCTGTTCACCCTGCCCAACGCCGTGACCCTGCCGCACATCGGCTCGGCAACCCACGAAACCCGCCAGGCCATGGCCGAATGTGCGCTGGACAACTTCGAGGCGGCGCTGCGTGGCGAGCGACCGAAGAACCTGGTCAACCCGCAGTCGTGGAAGGCCTGACTCAGCGAAGCTCTTCGTAGGATGGGTGGAGCTTGCGATACCCATCGATCAACGTGCGGACACCGTTGATGGGTATCGCAAGCTCCACCCATCCTACGTCAGCGCTTCCCGTTAGCGGTCAAACGGGGCCCGCCACGATCATGAACCATCACGCCCGCGCCGGCTGCAGCACCGGCCTCGGCTTGCGGAACACCAGTACGTTGCCGGCCATCACCAGCCCCAGCCCGGCCAACGCCGGCAGGCTCCACTGGTAACCTTCGGCGAAGGCCGAGACGTTCAGCGCCACCACCGGGAACAGCACGGTGCAATAGGCCGCGCGCTCCGGGCCCATGCGCCCGACCAGTGTCAGGTAGGCGGTAAAGCCGATCACCGAGCCGGGAATCGCCAGGTACAGCAGCGACCAGACGTACTGCGGGCTGCTGTCGAAGGTCAGCGGGACGCCCCGTACCAGGCAGATGCCCAGCAGGATCAGCGAGCCGTAGAGCATGCCCCAGGCATTGGTCGACAGCGGCCGCAGCCCGGCCTTCTGCTGCAGGCTCGACAGCAGGTTGCCCGCCGAGAAACACAAGGTGCCAAGCAGCGCCAGGCCCAGGCCGTAGAAGGTCTCCCGCGTCGCCTGGTGCCCGGACAACTCCGGCCAGAACAACAGCGCCAGGCCGACCAGCCCGAACGCACCGCCGCCCAGCACGTTGGGCGCGATCCGCTGGCCGAAGAAGATTCGCGCATTCAGCGCATTCCAGAGCGTCGCCGTGGAGAACACCACGGCGATCAGGCCACTCGGCACCCATTGGCTGGCGGTGTAGAAGCACAGGAAGTTCACGCAGAACAGGCACAACCCCTGGGCGAAGCAGATCGCCTGCCCGCGCCGGCCCAGCGGTTGCAGCCGCCGCGACACCAGCAGCAGGGCGAACAGCACCAGCGCTGCCAGGCTGAAGCGGTAGGCAATGGACAGGGGAATGGCGACGGCGCCGACCTGCAGCTTGATGGCGATCCAGGTGGTGCCCCAGATGAGCACCGTGAGCAGGTAGAGCGAGAGGTTCATGGCGATCTCCGGATGACTGGAGAAACAGTCTCCCGCCCTGCCCCGGGGCCGGCTTGCAGATTCTTGCGCTTATTGCGACAACCGGGCTGGCAAGGCGCGCCCGCGCGGGTAGAGTGAAGGCAGCAGAGGAACACCCATGTCAGCCATTTCGCAGCTCGAAGTCTTCCAGTCGATGAACGCCTCGCCCAACGCCCGCCTGGAGCGTTGCGCGGAGCTGGGCGACGGGCTGTCCGCGGCGATCTGGAGCAACAGCCACGACGCCCGCGACTACCACGCGCCGAGCCACCACACGCTGTCGTGCTACCTGAACGACGGTACCGGCACCTTCCGCCGCGGCGCGCCGGGCAGCAAGGGTGCGCCGGACAAGTTGTGCGTGATGCCGGCCGGCGCCGAGTCGGCGTGGATCGTCAACGGCGACATCCGCCTGGCCCACCTCTACATCGGCCAGGAGCAGTTCGCCCTCGGCTGCATCCGCCTGCTCGACCGCGAACCGCGTGAACTGCAGCTCCACGAGCGCACCTTCCTCGACGACCCACAACAGGCCGCGCGCTTCCGCCAACTGGTGAAGCTGGACTGGCACGAGCCGGGCGAACGCATCCGCACCAGTACCCTGGCTCATGACCTGATCGATCATCTGTTGCTCAATCAGGTCGGCCTGCGGGAAGGCTTGAAGCTCAAGGGCGGATTGGCACCGGTGATGCGCCGGCGCGTTGCCGAATACATCGAGCAGCGCCTGGACCAGCCACTGTCGCTGGGCGAGCTGGCGATGCAGACGGCGCTATCGGAATACCACTTCGCGCGGATGTTCCGCGAGAGCTTCGGCATGCCGCCGCACCAGTATGTGCTGGCCCGCCGCGTAGCACTGGCGCAGCGCCTGCTGCGCGATACGCGCCAGCCGTTGAGCCAGGTGGCGCTGGCGTGCGGGTTCTCCAGCGCCAGCCATTTCGCCAATCGGTTCAGGTCAGTGGTGGGTGGCACGCCGGGGGAATATCGGCAGGCGTTCGAGGAGTAGTCCGCTGGCCGATCCTGCGCGAACACCCGACCTGTAGGAGCGAGCTTGCTCGCGAACCGCACACCACCGGATCAATCGGGAAATCTGTTCGCGAGCAAGCTCGCTCCTACAAGAGCCCGAAGCGTCAGCCGAGTACGGCCAACACACCACCAATCACCGGCATCGCCGCCGCCGTCGGCAGCGCCCAGCGCGGCCGCCAGGCCAGCAGCAGGACCAGCACAGCCCCCGCGATCATCAACAGGCACGCCCAATAGACGATGCCCAGTTCCATGCCGATGACGTGGATCGCATAAGCCAGCGCCAGCGCACCATCCACCAGCGCCACGATACGCAGCAGACGCACACGGGACTCGGAGGGCGCATTACCGAACAGATCGCGGTGATGGCGCGACAGCGACAGGCAGGCCGCCGCCAGCGCCAGCAGGTTGAGACCGAACACCAGCAGCATCAGGCGAACTCCTCGTTACGGGTACGACGTGCACGGGCGGGCTCGGCGCGCTCCTGGCCCAATCGCCAGCCGAGGAAGGCGCACAACCCGCCGATCAGCAGTAGGCCGAGATCGATGCCGACCATCATCCAGTCGCCATTGGCGAAATGCGTCGATACCCGTCCCGGCTCGGGGCCGAACAGGCTCAGCACCGGCAACAGCAACGCCAGCGCCGCCAGGGCGACGAACTGCTCGCGAGCCATCGCCCGGCTGCCGCGGCGCAGCAACGCGTGGAGCAGCGCCAGCAGCCAGATCACCACGAAGGCGGTGGCCTCCCAGCGAGTGCGCTGGAGCAGGTCGGCCGGCAATAGCCGCGAAGCTGCGAGCAGGCCAAGCGACGCGATCGGGAGCCCGCCGCACACCGCGCCGTTGAGCGTACGCACCAGCGCCACGCCCCGGTGGCCACGGGATTCACGCTTGCTCACCCAGACCTGCAGGCCGCCGAAGACCATCACGCAGCCCACCAGGCCGAGAACGAAATACATCACCCGCAGCAGCTCGTTGCCGAACTGCGCCATGTGCAGGCCAGTCAGCCAGGCGTAGGTCTTGTAGCCCGGCTTGTAGGGCTTCTGCACGTGCAGCAGCGCGCCGCTGCCGGAGTCGAAGGACACGGTGCGCTGGTCGTTGACCATGCCCTTGTCCACCGCCTTGCGGATCTGCACCATCGCCGCCGCATCGCCCGGATTCTCGATGTTGATCCAGCCGACCTGGCTGTCGTCACCCCAGGCTTCGCGGGCCTTCAGGATCATGTTGTCGATGGACTTGGTCGCCTTCGCCGGCTTGCCCAGCGCTTCACGGTCGAAGGCGCCCTGCACGTCATGGAAGAAATGCTCCATGTCGTTCTTGTAGGCCACCTTGATGCCGGCGGTCATATAGAAGGTGATGAAGATCGCCAGCCCCGTGTACGCCATCAGCAGATGGAACGGCAGGCCAAGCACGCCCAGCACGTTGTGCGCATCCAGCCAGGCGCGCTGCTTCGCCGCCTTCGGGCGCAGGGTGAAGAAGTCCTTGAAGATGCGCCGGTGGACGATCACCCCGCTGACCAGCGCCACCAGCATGAACACACCGGCCACGCCGACCACGTAGAGGCCGATCATCCCGCCATGCAACTCGTAGTGCAGTTCGAGGAAGAAGTTGCCGCCGACGGTCCTGGGCAATACCTCGCCGCTCTGGGCGTCCACCAGGAAGGACTGGAACTCGCTGAAGTCCGCCGGCTCCCAGCCAGCCGTCCAGTACGGCATGCGTTCGGTGGGCGGGTGCATCCAGTAGCCGTGGGCCTTGGGCGCGCGCTCGACGATCAGTTCACGCACCTGGTCGGCACCGACTTTAACTTCATCCAGCTTGTGCAGCTGCGGCGTCATCCAGCGGGTGAGTTCCTTGTCGAACACTGCGACGGTGCCGGAGAACAGCACGACAAAGAGAATCCAGCTGACCAGCAACCCACTCCAGGTGTGCAGGCCGGACATGGATTGGCGCAGGCTCATGGGCGCACCCCGTAGGCGGTCGGCAGGAAGGCGGCCAGGCCCAGCACGACGCTCAGCGCCACCGGTGCCCACACCGCCCGCCACGGGCTTTTCGCGCCGAAGGCGTAGAGGATCGCCGCGACCCAGACAATGAAGCAGGCCAGGCTGGCCAGCGACACGCGGTCCGAACGCGACATCGGCAGGTAGACGCTGAAGAAGGCCGTGGCGGTGTAGGCCAGGGCATAGCCGCCGACCACGGCGCTGAGGATACGGGCAGCGATGGCGCCGGCCTGGGTTGCGCTCATGGTTGGATGCTCGAACGGGTCGGGCGCGGGGAAACGCACATCGAGGTGAATCCTGCGAGGCGACCCGGACACTGCCCGGGCGCGCGATTGAAAAGCGGAATTATATGATATTGGTTCTCAATTAAAAGAACTCAGCAGCGCCGTTTGTGAGTATCTGTGTCGAAAATTCGCTGAACGGCATAGGTCGCGGTCACATCCATGGCACGCAAGAGGCTGTTCATCATCAGGTCGGCTTCGCCCGTGACATGCAGGGGCGGCGGCCCCGGCAGGATCCAGGAAGCGCCGGGGGTCAGCTCGACGGCAGCCACCACCGAGCCCTTGCCGAACAGGTATTCGTAGATCAGCAGGTAGTCCGTGTCCGGCTGGTCCTTGTACTCCGCGATTCTGCGCAACACGTTGATCGCGCCGATGATCCAGTCCCGGCTTTCGGTGAACTCCAGCACGCCCAGGCTCCAGGTCTGGGTCGCATCGTCGTAGTGGTTCCAGGCCGGCGAGCGCAGGTGCCGGCTCCAGCCCGCGACCCAGGCCGCCGCGGTGGTGCCCTGCCCCAGTTCGCAGAGTTCGCTCCAGGTGAGTCCGCCTTGTCGTTGGCGATTTCCCTCCAGCCACTGCTCGAGATCCTTGAAACAGGCCGCAGAGCCTGCTTCCCGGGAAAGGAATTCCTCAAGCCTGGAGCGACTGATGGAGACCTTCAGGTACAACTGGCATGGTTCGGCCATAGGATTTCCTCTTCTTCTGATCCACCGATTCGCCTCGGGATGCTCACCGCGCCCTGAGAAGCTGAATCGATAATCCTAGAGGTTCACCTCGACCGGGTTTCGCCCGCCCTTTTCGACTGTGAAGTCGTATCCTTCCGATACCCCTGTACAACCGTTCAATTTTCCTCAGGCATTTCCGCCCACCGCGGAGCGATCGCCCTCCCTGGCGACGGGCTTACCAGCGGTAGGTCGCCGAGCCCGTGACGATCCGGCCGTTGCCGTAGATGCAACGGGTAGCGTCGTAGCAACCGGCGATGTACTCGCGATCGGTAAGGTTGTTGGCGTTGACTGCGAAGCGCCAGGGGCCCGTCTGGTAATGCACGGCAGCGTCGAGCAGGGTGTAGCTGGGCACATTCAGCGAGTTGTCCGGGGCGCCTGGGCTGCGGCCGTTGTAGCGTACGCCGCCGCCGAAGCCGAAACCTTTCAGCTCACCGTCACGCAGGGTGTAGTCGGCCCACAACGAAGCCAGGTTGCGCGGCGTGGGAATGCTGATCGGGGTCTTGCCATCGCTCTCGTCGTTGGCCTTGGTGTTCTTCACGTCCTGATAGGTGTAGGTGGCGATCAGGTTCAACTCGTCGGTCAGGCTGGCAACGCCTTCGAGTTCCAGGCCACGGGAGCGGATTTCGCCGGTCTGCACGCTGCTGTTGGGATGGGTCGGGTCCGGATCGAGGGTCAGCACGTCGCGCTGGGTGATCTCGAACACGGCGGCGGTCAGCGAACTGTCCGAGCCCTTGGGCTGGAACTTCACGCCCACTTCGTACTGCTTGGCCTTCGTCGGGTCGAAGGGCTTGCCTGCGTAGTCGGTGCCGGCGTTGGGCGTGAAGCCCTCGCTGTAGCTGAAGTACGGCGCCAGGCCGTTATCGGCGAGGTAGACCAGCCCCACCCGGCCACTGAAGGCCTCGTCCTTCTGGCTGGCATGGGTGCTGCCGGCGGTGCTGCTGTTATCGGTGCTGGAGTTGGCCCAGTCGTAGCGCCCGCCCAGGGAGAGCACCCAGTGTTCGTCGAAGTGCAGTTGGTCCTGCAGGTACACGCCGGTCTGACGCTGGGTCTGGTCGGTGTAGGTCCAGTCGTCCGCGGTGAAGGCGGACTTGTCCACAGGGCCGTAGGACGGGCCGCCATACAGGTCCAGCGGCGTGGTCATGATGTAGGCCTGCGGGTCCTCGGTCTTCTGCCGCTGCCAGTCCAGGCCAAGCAGCAGGGTGTGACGCAGCCAGCCGGTGCTGAAGTCGGCCTGGGCCTGGTTGTCCAGGGTCCAGCGTTCGTACTTGGGATTCTCGATGCCGGCGAAGCGCAGCAAGGTGCGGTCGTCACCACCGTCCATGCCCCAGTAGCCGGTGGTTCCGGCGCCATAGACCATGTTGTCGTTGAGATCGAGATGGGCATAGCGCAGGTTCTGGCGGACCTGCCAGACGTCGTTCAGGCGTGTCTCGAACTCGTAGCCGATGCCGTACTGGGTCTTCTCGTACTTGGAGAAGTGCTCATCGCCGGTGAAGTAGCTGCGGTGGATCTTGCCGTAGGCGCTGCGGTGAAGGCTCCCGTCTGCCGGAAGGAAATTGTCCTGGGCGTTGGTATCGTCCTTCAGATAGCTCGCCATGACGGTCAGATGGGTGTCCTCATCCGGCTGCCAGGTCAGTGACGGCGCCAGGGCCAGGCGCTTGTCCTCCCAGGGCGTGTCGCGAATATCGCCCTCGTGGCCAACCATCACCACGCGGTAGCTCCACACGCCGGCATCATCCAGCGGGCCGGTCGTGTCGATGCCCAGTTGCTTGCGCGCATCGCTGCCGTATTGCACCTGGACTTCATGGCTGGCGACGGTGCTCGGCCGCTTCGATACCTGGTTGATCACCCCGCCCGGGTCGCCCTGGCCATACAGCACACCCGCCGGGCCGCGCAGCACTTCCACGCGTTCGAGCATGTAGGGATCGACCATCCAGCTGGCGAGGTTGATGGTGCTGGGCAGTTGCAGCCCGTCCTGGTAAGTGGTCGGCGAGAAGCCACGGATCACCGTGTACCAGTCGGAACGGTTGTTCGAGCCGTAAGAGGACACGCCGGGGGTATAGCGCAACGCCTCGTTCACCGACTGCACGCCCTGGGCCTCCATGCGGTCGCGGGTCACCACGGAGATCGACTGCGGCGTCTCGTGGATCGGCGTATCGGTCTTGGTCGCGGTGACGCTGCGCCTGGCCACGTACCCGTGCACCGGGCCCTTGGGATCTTCCCCGGCCTGCCCGGTGATGGTCTGCGCCTTCATTTCCAGCGCGCCCTCGGTAGCGCTGGGCTGCAGGCGATAACTGCCGTCCTCGCTGGCTTCGGCCGCCAGGCCACTGCCGGACAGCAGCACGGCAAAGCCGGCGCTCACCGAATAGTCGCCGTTCAGGCCAGTGCTGCGCTGATTCCGGGTCAGCGCCGGGTCGAAGGTCAGCAGCACGCCCGCTTGGCGGGCGTAGGCATTGAGAGCATCTTCCAGACTGCCGGCGGGTACGCTGAAATGTTGCGCGGCCGAGGCCGCAAACGCGGTGGAGTGCTGCAGCAGCGGCAGGCTGGCGACTAGGCCGAAAGCGGCGATGCGTAACGCGCGAGCCAGCGGCAGCAGGGGCGCGGTGGGAACGGCAGGCATGAAGATTCCTTGTGCAGAGAAGCGGGACTGCACAGAGGCCGTACGACGAAAGGAAACCTGCAGGCCGATCTGAAAATATTTTCCGTCAGCGTCCGCGCGCCTGCTCCATGGCTCTTTCCAGCCCCTGGAAAACGCGTGGCGAGAGGCACTGCGCGACGTTGAAGCGCAAGTAACCGGTGGCGCTCTGGCTCAGGCTGAAAACGTTGCCCGGCGCCAGCACCAGGTTGTCCGCCAGGGCCGCGCGCGAGACTTCGGCGGCGTCCAGCCGTCCCGGCAGGCAGGCCCAGACGAACACCCCGCCGCGCGGCTCCAGCCAGGGCTGGATATCCAGCGCGCGCAAGCGCAGCAGCGTCTCGCCCATGGCGTCGGCCAGGCGCCCGCGCAAGCTGTCCAGGTGGCGGCGGTAGCTGCCCTTGCGCAGCAGTTCGAAGAGCATCTCGGCACTGAACGGGCTGTTGCCGAAGCTGGTCGCCAGCTTCAGGTCCACCAGGCGCTCGCACCATTCCGGCTGGGTGGCGATGTAGCCGCAGCGCACCGAAGCCGACAGCGTCTTGGAGAAGCTGCCGACCTGGATCACCCGCTCCAGCCCGTCGAAGGCCGACAGGCGCGGCGCACTTTCGTGCTCGAAGTCGCCGAAGATATCGTCCTCGACGATCAGCAGGTCATGGGCCTCGGCCAGCTTCAGCAGACGATGGGCGACCAGCGGCGAGAGCACCGCGCCGGTGGGGTTATGGAAGGCCGAGTTGGTGATGTACAGGCGCGGGCGGTGCTGCTCCAGCAGGCCAGCCATGGCGGCGACGTCCGGCCCGGTCGGCGTATAGGGCACACCGACGACCTGCACCCGATGGGCACGCAACAGTGCCTGGAAGTTGAAGTAGCCCGGGTCGTCCACCAGCACACAGTCGCCGGGCTCCAACAGGAAGCGGCAGATCAGGTCGATGGCCTGGGTGCCGTTGTCGGTCAGCACTATCTGCTGCGGGCCCACCGGCACGCCGTAATCACCCAGCCGCCGCGCCAGCTGTTCGCGCAGGCCGGAGTGGCCGTAGGGGCGACCATATTCCAGCAGGCTGGATTGCGGCGCGCGGGCAATCTGCCGCAACGCGCGGCGCAGTTCCTCTTCCGGCAGCCAGGACGGCGGCAGCCAACCGCAACCGGGCTTGAGCGAGGTATCCGCGGCCTCCAGGGATTGCCGGGAAATCCACAGCGGGTCGATGCTGCGGTCCAGCGTCGGGCCGACGTCCGCCAGGGACAGCGGCGGCGCATGGCCGGCCACATAGAAACCGGAGCCACGCCGCGCAGCGATCACACCGTCGGCGGCCAGCCGGTCGTAGGCCTCCACGACGGTGGTCTTGGACACCTCCAGCTGCTCGGCCAGCTGGCGAATCGACGGCAGCCGTTCACCCGGCACCAGCGCCCGCGCCGCCAGGCGCTCGCGAACATGCTGCATCACCGAATCGACCCGCGTGCTCTTTGGCCTGCCCATGTCGCCCTCGCCCGCCCCTGGATTTTGTACCGGGATAATTTACGGACAGTTTGCGCAAATTGTACCTTTCTGTCACTGGCCGCCGGGCGGCTCTGCGCGCATCCTCCAGGCTCGCTCTCCTGCCGGATGCTCCCCATGAACAACTCCCACACTGCCGCCTCGAACAGCCACCTCGGCGGCTGGCTCAGTGGCTTCCTCGGCGTTCTCATCTTCAGCGGCTCGCTCCCGGCAACGCGGGTAGCGGTGGCCGACTTCGATCCGACCTTCCTCACCCTGGCCCGCGCCAGCATCGCCGGCCTGCTGGCGGCGGCGATCCTCATCCTGCTGCGGCAGAAGCTGCCGGCGCGCAAGGACCTGATTCCCCTGCTGGTGGTTGCCGGCGGCGTGGTGGTGGGTTTCCCGCTGCTCACCGCGCTCGCGCTCAAGCACGTCAACTCGGCCCACGCCATCGTCTTCGTCGGCCTGCTGCCCCTGGCTACCGCGCTGTTCGGCGTGATCCGCGCCGGCGAGCAGCCGCGCCCGGCGTTCTGGATCTGCTCGCTGCTGGGCAGCGCCGTGGTGGCCGGCTTCGCCCTGTCGCAGAGTGGCGCGGGCAACTTCACCGGCGACCTGCTGATGCTGGCCGCCGTCGTCGTCTGCGGCCTGGGCTACGCCGAGGGTGGCCGCATCGCCCGTCACCTGGGCAGTTGGCAGGTGATCTGCTGGGTGCTGGTGCTGTCTCTGCCGCTGATGCTGCCGCTGGCCTGGTATACCCAGCCGCAGACTTTCAGCGGCGCCAGTTGGCCGGCCTGGCTGAGCCTGGGCTACGTGTCGCTGTTCAGCATGCTGATCGGCTTCTTCTTCTGGTACCACGGCCTGGCCACCGGCGGCATCGCCGCGGTCGGCCAGCTGCAGCTGTTGCAACCCTTCTTCGGCCTGGCGCTGGCCGGCCTGCTGCTGCACGAGCAGATCAGCCCGCTGATGGCCGGCGCCACCGTCGCCGTGGTGCTGTGCGTCGCCGGGGCGAAACGCTTCGCCCGCTGACCGCCGGTTTCCTTCCGCGTCCCGCCCGAGAAAAATCGCGGTATCATCGGGCGTTTGCGTACTCGGCTGGACTGCCGGAAGGACACTCGGATGAAGCCACCCGCCGAATCTCCACTGCCTGCCGTGGAGCGCGACGAACTCGCGCCCCGGCCACGGCTGACCCTGGGCAGCCACGTGCACAGCGGCTTCGACCTGCGCAGCGGGCGCATGCAGAACATCTCCCGGCACCGCGCCGCGCTGGCCTTCCTGTATGGCGACATGCCGGTCTCGGGCAGCGTCACTCCGCGCTCGGGCCGCGAGATCCGGGTATTCCGCGATGACCAGATCGTCCGTGTCAGCCGCGAACTGGAACTGGAGCATGCCTGGCGCCTGGACCTGCGCGAACTCGGCTTCAAGCCGGCGATGCGCCGCAGCGATGCCCTGGAAGACAGCGCCGGGGAAATGTTCGAACTGCCCGACGACAGTGCCTGGCAGGAATTCATGCGCGAGGGCCTGCCCCGCCTGCGCGAGCAGGGCTGGGAAATCGACATCCGCCCGGAGTTCGTCTTCGACCTGACACCGGTGGAGAACTGGTACGCCGAGATCGAGGAAACCGACGACCGCCAGTGGTTCGACCTGGAACTGGGCATCGAGGTGGAAGGCCGGCGCATCAGCCTGCTGCCGGCGCTGATCGAACTGATCCGGCGCATGCCGGCACTGCTCGACCCGGTCGCCCTCGCCCGCCATGCCGACGATGAACAACTGGTGCTGCGCCTGGATGCCGGGCGCAACCCGATCCACACCTGGCAGACCGCCTCCGACCGACCGCTGCGCGTCTCGCTACCCTTCGGCAAGCTCAAGCCGATGCTCGGCACGCTGTCCGAGTTCTACCTCGGCGAACAGCTGCCGGTACGCCGCCTGCGCATGGGCGCGCCGGACGCCGCGCGCCTGACCGAACTGGAAGAACTGCCGCTGACCTGGCAGGGCGGCGAGCAATTGCGCGAGATCGCCCATCGCCTGCGCGACTACCGCGCGCAACCGGCGCAGATCCCCGCCGGCCTCAACGCCGAGCTGCGCGCCTACCAGCACGAGGGCCTGAGCTGGATGCAGACGCTGCGCGAAGTCGGCGCCAGCGGCATCCTCGCCGACGACATGGGCCTGGGCAAGACGCTGCAGTCCCTCGCCCACGTGCTGCTGGAAAAGCAGGCCGGGCGCCTGACCAGCCCGGCGCTGGTGATCATGCCCACCAGCCTGATCCCCAACTGGCTGGACGAGGCCGAGCGCTTCACTCCGGAGCTGCGCGTACTCGCGCTGCATGGTGCCGGCCGGCGCAAGGCGTTCGCGAAGATCGCCGAACACGACCTGATCCTCACCACCTATGCCCTGCTGCCGCGCGATGCCGAGAAGCTCGGGCAGCACGAGTATCACCTGCTGATCCTCGACGAGGCGCAGAACATCAAGAACGCCACCACCAAGGCGGCCCAGGCCGCGCGCCACCTGCGCGCGCGCAATCGCCTGTGCCTGACCGGCACGCCGCTGGAGAATCACCTGGGCGAGCTGTGGTCGCTGTTCCACTTCCTGCTGCCGGGCTGGCTGGGCGACGCCCGGCAGTTCGCCGTGGACTACCGCACGCCCATCGAGCGCCACGGCGACCAGGGCCGCCTGGCGCACCTGGCCGCGCGCATCCGCCCGTTCCTGCTGCGCCGCACCAAGGAACAGGTCGCCTCGGAGCTGCCGCCCAAGAGCGAGTTCATCCAGCACATCGAACTCAGCGAGGCGCAACGCGACCTCTACGAAACCGTGCGCCTGGCGCTGGACCGCAAGGTCCGCGACGAGATCGCCCGCCGAGGCCTGGCGCGCAGCCGCATCATCATCCTCGAGGCGCTGCTCAAGCTGCGCCAGGTCTGCTGCGACATCCGCCTGGTGAACAAGGAAGCGCCGCCGCCCACCGGCAAATCCGCCCGCGCGGTGACCTCGGGCAAGCTGGTCTACCTACTGGACATGCTCGAAGAGCTGCTCGCCGAAGGCCGCCGCGTACTGGTGTTCTCGCAGTTCACCTCGATGCTCGCGTTGATCGGCGAGGCGCTGGCCGAACGCAATCTGGAATACGCCCTGCTCACCGGCGACACCCGCGACCGCCGCGCGCCGGTGAAGGATTTCCAGGAAGGCCGCGTGCCGCTGTTCCTGATCAGCCTGAAGGCCGGTGGTGTAGGCCTGAACCTTACCGCCGCCGATACCGTGATCCACTACGACCCCTGGTGGAACCCGGCCGCGGAAAACCAGGCCAGCGACCGTGCCTACCGCATCGGCCAGGACAAGCCGGTATTCGTCTACAAGCTGATCGCCCGCGGCACGGTGGAAGAGAAGATCCAGCGGCTGCAGCGCGACAAGGCCGCGCTGGCCGCCGGCATCCTCGAAGGTACCGGCGCCGACTGGCAACTGGACGACGCGGATATCGACGCACTTTTCGCACCGCTGCCCAAGGCGGTGTGATTGCCAGCGGAGCGTTGCGCAAACGAACAGGCTCCTGCGGAAAACGCCTCGGGAGCCTTGGACATTGGCCTCAAGCCAACGGCACCAGCGTCACCCACCAGCGCGTACGGTACTGCGCGCGCACTGGCAGGCTGCGTTGCAGCGCGGCAATGGCCTGCTCGGGCTGGTCCAGGGGGAACACGCCAGAAATGGCCAGGTTGGCGACCGCCGGATCGCAGCGCAGCACGCCGGGGCGATAGCGCGCCAGTTCGGCACACAGGCGGCCGAGCGTCCACTGCCGCGCCACCAGGTAACCCTCGCTCCACGCCAGCGAATCTGCCTCCAGCGTCGTTTCACCGTACAGCCCCTTGCGGTCGAAACGGGCCTGGCGGCCGGCCTCGATGACACCGGCCGACTCATGGCGCAGCGCGGGCATGACCGCTACCGCGCCTTCCTGCACCGAAAGCCGCGCATCGCTGCCGTCCAGGCGTACGGCGAATCGCGTGCCCAGCGCCTGCAGACGCCCCAGCGGCGTATCGACCCAGAAGGAACGGCCGGCGCTGTCCGGAGCGGTCTGTACCAGCATCTCGCCGGCGTACAGGCGCACGCGTCGAGTGTGGGCGTCGTAGGCTACATCCACGGCGCTGTCGGTGTTGAGTTGCAGCCAGCCACCATCCGGCAGGGCGATGCGCCGGCGCTCGCCCACCGAGGTGCGCTGCTGCGCCAGCCAAGGCGAGTCGCGCAGGCCCAGGCTGCCGCTGCCCACCACCGCCGCGGTACCGGCGAGCAGCAGCAGGCTTTTCAGGGCGCGGCGGCGCGCCGGGTCGGCGGCGGCCTGGCGCAGCGAACGGCTGGCCATGGCCGGCGCCATGCCGCCCAGGCGCCCGTCGAAGAACTCCAGGCGTTGCCAGGCCTGTTCGTGGGCCGGGTCGGATGCGCGCCACTGCTGGCAGGCAGCGAGCTCGTCGGCGGCGGCCAGCCCTGAGGCCAGGCGTACACGCCAGCCAATCGCCTGTTCCACCACCGAGTGATCCAGACGCTGGGCCGCGTCCAGGGCGCCAACGCGGTTCATGAGTAAAGCGCCTTGTAGCAGTGGCCGAAAGCCTGGGTCATGTATTGCTGCACCGAGCTGAGGGAAACGCCCAGGCGCTCGGCGATCTGCGGGTAGGTCAGGCCATCGAGCTGCGACAGCAGGAAGGCGCTGCGCACCACCGGCCGCAGGCCATCCAGCAGGCGGTCGATCTCCATCAGGGTTTCCAGCACGATGGCCCGCTCCTCGGCGGACGGCGCCTCGGCCTCCGGCTGCTGCGCCAGACTGTCGAGCCAGGCGCGTTCCAGGGTCTGGCGGCGGAAGTGATCGATCATCAACCCGCGGGCAACGGCGGCAAGGAAGGCGCGCGGCTCGCGCAGGCCCCTGAGTTCCTGGCGCCCGAGCAGACGCACGAAGGTATCCTGCGCCAGGTCGGCCGCCTGGTTGCGGCACTCCAGCCGGCGATAGAGCCAGCCGAGCAGCCAGGAGTGATGGCCGGCATAGAGTTCGCCGATCTGCGAGTGGTGTGTGGACGACGTCACGAGTGCCCCCTGCGCGCGAACGCCAGGCATCGAGGTGCAGCTGAAACCGCACCTCAAATGCGAAAACTTATCATTTGCGCGAAAGATGCCATGGCGGCCCCGCCACGGCAAGCACCATGTGTGTCGTGACGATCATCGGCAGGGACGGAAGTGCCATTTGTCGCCACCGGGGACGACTAGCCAGCGGCAATCGCCCGACGGCAAATCGGACGTGCCAGTCGATGGAGAATTGCCTGACAGACCGAACGGTAAACCCACTACATCGCTCGGCCCCGATCCAGGGGAATCTACTGCTGCGCCGAATCAACCAGCCCCGACCCCGGAACAGGCAGAAATTCCAGGAGAACCGGAGCGCTTGCCGGCGCAGATGTTGTCCCCAAGCCCTGGCTCGCCTATCGATTGAGCCGGGGCTTTTTTCTGGCGCTACACCTGCGCTTCAGCGCATCCCCCAGCCATGGCTGACCAGCACCGACTGCCCGGTGAGCGCCGCCGAGGGGAAGCTGGCCAGGAACAGTACCGTCTGCGCCACATCCTCCACGGTGGTGAACTCGCCATCCACGGTGCCGCCGAGCATCACCTGCTTGACCACCGCTTCCTCGCTGATGCCCAGTTCCTTCGCCTGCTCGGGAATCTGCTTCTCCACCAGCGGCGTGCGCACGAAGCCGGGGCAGACCACATGGGAGCGCACGCCCTGGGGCCCGCCTTCCTTGGCCAGGGTACGGGCCAGCCCGAGCAGGCCGTGCTTGGCGGTGACGTAGGCGGATTTCAGCGGCGAAGCTTCATGGGAATGCACCGAGCCCATGTAGATCACCACGCCACCACGCTTGGCCGGGTACATATGGCGCAGCACGGCGCGGGTGGTGAGGAAGGCGCCGTCCAGGTGGATGGCGAGCATCTTCTTCCAGTCAGTGAAGGCAAAGTCCTGGATCGGGTTGACGATCTGGATGCCGGCGTTGGAGACCAGGATGTCGATGCCGCCGAACGTGGCGGCCACCTGATCAATGCCGCTGTCGACCGCCTGCTCGTCGGTGACGTCCATGACCACCGCCAGGGCCTTTCCGCCGGCTGCCCCGATCTCATCCACCACACGCTGGGCGGCGCCCTGCTGCAGGTCGGCGATGGCCACGGCCGCGCCCGCCTGTGCCAGCGTCAGCGCGATCTGCCTGCCGATGCCACTGGCTGCGCCGGTGACCACCGCAACCTTGCCGTTCAATGCATTCATCACAGAGCTCCCGGAGAGTTAGGAACTCTCACTCTAGACGGATCAGTCGCGCAGCAATTGAATGTCACCGTCGCGATCCTGGCGGTACAGGGTATAGGGCAGCGCAAGCGTGTCGGCCACCGCTGACAGGCCCATGTCGAAGATCGGCATCGGCTGGGCGCGGTAAAGCGCGCCGCCACGCTGCTGGCCATCGCCACTCATCACGCAGAGGTTATAGATCACCCCCCCGTAAACTCGCGGCAAGGTATCGCCGCAGCCAGTGCCCTTGAGCTTCAGATCGGACGTTTGCACAACGTTGTCACTGGAAAGCGTTCGTACCGAACCACAACCAGCGACACATCCAACAAGCAGCAGGCCAAGTAAACGAAACAGCATGATTGGACTCCTTTACTCAGTCACGTCGCAATTCGATGCTGCCATCGCGATTCTGCCGATAGACGGTGTAAGGCAGGGCCAGGGTGTCGACGACGCCGGAAAATGCCATGTCCAGCACGGGCAGGATCGGCGGGCCAAAGGTGTAGTTGGCCGGTGTTGAGGGTTGCGTAGTGCCGGTATCGGCCGGGGGCTCGCCGTACAGTTGGCAGGCATCCCAGACCACGCCACCGTAGATGCGCGGGATGGCGCCGCAGTAGGTCCCCTTGAGCCTCAGGTCGCTGGCGTCCACCACGTCATCGCTGCGCAGGGTGTGGTAGGAACCGCAACCGCTGAGCAGAGCGGCACCGAGCATAAGGCAGGCACGGCACATCGTCATATCGAAACTCCTTCTCGACAGCGAAAGCTTACCAGCCCTTGAGCTGGTCCCAGCGCCAGTTGCGGTACTGGTAGACCAGTGTACCCAGTAAACCGTAGGCCGCCGCCATGGCGAACAGGATGAGAATCCTGTCGGCAACAGCAGAGAGCGGCAGGTTCATCTGGTTCATTTCCACCACCGCGCGAATCGCCCAGGTGGACGGTATCGCGTCGGCCAGCAATTGCACCCACTGCGGCATGGCCTGGGGCGGCCAGGTGAAGCCGGCCATGTAGAACAGCGGCAGGGTGATGAAGGTCATGGTCAGGTAGACCGCCTCTTCCGAGGGCAGCACCTCGGCGATGAATTCGCTCATGGCGATCACCGCCAGCAGGAACGGCAACACCAGCCCCATCAGCATGAAGAACGACGCGGTCTGCCGGTAACCCATCATCCACGGCCAGATCACGTAGAAGAGCATCGCCAGCACCGTCCAGATCGACAGCTGGGCGGCGTACCGGCCAAAACGCGTGGACGCCGGCTGGCGTAACGAACGCGGTGTGCCGCCGCGCAGGTTGAGATTCACCCGTGTGCAGGAAAGCAACAGGCTGTGCTGCAGGATCAGCGTCACCAGCCCCGGCAGCACAATGGCCGCGAAGCTGGTGCCAGGGTTGAACAGGTCGGTGAGCTGGCCGATGGCCGGTTGCAGCAGGACGTTCGACTGCTGCTCGGAGAAGCCCCCGCGCATCAGCCGTTCGCGGTTGTAGCGCAGCGACAGTTCGGTGTAGGTGGCGCTGATATCCTGCTGGATCTGCCCGTTGGCCATGCGGTTGGTGGCATCGCCGAAGATCGGCACGGTGACCGCCTCGCCACGCAGCACGCGCTTCTCGAAGTCCACGGGAATCACCACGATCCCGAACAGTTCGCGCCAGGCGAGATCGCGTTGGGCTTCAGGCAATTGGTCGTAGGCACGCACGGCGATCTTCGGCGCGGCGTCGAGCTGGCGGATCAGCTCGCGGGACACCGAGCTGTGATCCATGTCGATCACCGCCACCGGCAGGTCGTCCATGGTGCGATGGGCGTATGGCAGGGTGGTCAGCGTCACCGACAACACCATCAACAGCCACAGCGGCTTGCCGAGCATGTTGCCCAGGGACTGGCGGAAGACGGTCCAGAAGTTCTGCATGGCGGTTCCTTACGCCGGGCTCAGGTCGAGGCGCCGACGCAGGCGCATCTTGGCGATCATGTAGGCGATCAGCGGGTAGAGCAGCAGCTTGCAGCAGGTATAGAGCCCGGATTCGGCCGGTGCTCTGCGCAGGAACTGGTCGAACAGGCCGTGCAGGGTATGGGTCAGCGGCTCGGCCTCGGAGATGATGCGGGCGATCTGCGGCATCGCCAGCTCCGGCAGCAATACGCCGGAATAGGTCTGCGCCACACCGATCAGCAGGCCGATCAGCGAATAGGCGCTGAATCGGTTGGCGGTAAAGATGAACAACATCAGTCCCACGCTCTGCGCCGCAGCCACATAGCAGACGGTGATCGCCAGCATCCACCACGGATTGCCGTTGATCCGCGCGCCATTGATCTCCACCAGCAGGAACAGCTCGACCATCAGCAACGTACTGAACAGCAACGTGTAGGGCGCCATCTTGCCCAGTAGACGCGCCCCAAGAGCCTTGGCCCGCAGGATGTGTGGCGAGGACGCGCGCAGCTCCGGTGCCTCCCGGGCCAGCACATGTACCGTGGCGACGATCACGAACAGCTGCAGCAGATGCACGATGGCGGCGAACTGCTGGAAGTAGATGTAGTTGCCGCTGGCATTGAACAGGCTTTCATAGGACACGCTGATACTGGCCAGCGCCGGCATGCTGCGATCCATGCCCACGGCCAGGCGTGGGCGCAACTCGGCGTTGACCGAGCTCATCAGGCCGCTGAAATCCTGGGTCGAGTAGAAGCCGGCGGAATAGAACAGCGAGTTGTAGTAGAGCTCGGCAACCGGCTGGCGACCCGACAGCGCATCCGCCTCGAAGTCGCGGGGGATATACAGCAGCGCATAGTCGTCGGCCATGCGCAGGCGGCGCAGGCCTTCCTGCAGGCCGCCGCCGAGCACCTCGACCTTGGCGTGGGAGCCGGCATCCAGCTCACGGACGATGCGTCGCGACAGGCTGCTGTGGTCGGCATCGACCACCGCCACCGGCATGTCCAGCAAGGTGCCCGCCTGGTACACGCCGCTGATCACCACGAACAGCAGCAACGGCCAGAGCCAGCCGAGCCAGTGGATGGTCCAGCTCCGCAGGGCGACCCGTGTCTCGCTACCGAAGGCCTGGGCGAAGCGCCGCAGGTTGCTTCTTACTGCTTCCACTGCCACAGCGCGCTCATCCCGGGTCGCAGGCCTGGCACCGGTTGCTCCGGATAAAGGCGGACCTCGAAGGTCTTCAGGTCGAAGTCACCGGTGGCACGGGTGGCACGCTTGGTCGCGAAGTCGCCCAAAGGCGCGATATAGCTGACCTTGGCCTTCACCTCGGCGCCCTTCAATGCCGGAACCTGGATGGCCACTTCATCGCCTTTCTTCACATCTGCGAGGATGTCTTCCCGCAGGTTGAAGACGAAATAGCTGTCGGACAGGCGCACCAGCGTGAGCAGCGGGCTGTAGGCGTTGACCAGCTCGCCCTGTTCCGCCGGGATCGGCCCGACCTCGCCGTCCACCGGTGCCACCACGTTGAGGTCGTCGGTCTGGGCCTGCAGTTCGAGGATTTGCGCGTCGGCCCGGCGAACGGCAGCTTCCAGCGCCTGCCGGCGCTCCTCGCGGTCGCCCTGGTTGCCCTGGTCGAGATTGGCCTGGGCCTCGGCGACGCGGTTGCGCGCCACGTCGCGGCCGCGACGGGAGAGGTCCATCTGCGCCTGGGAAACGAAGCCGCGCCCGGCCAGTTCTTCATTGCGCTGGTACTCCAGCTCGGCATTGCGCAGCTCGGCCTGGGCCTGGGACAGGCTGGCCTGCAGGGCGCGCAGGGTTTCCTCGCGGGTGCCATGGAGAGATTCGTCGAGATTGGCCTGCACCTGGTTGCGCGCAGCGCGCAGGGAATCCAGCTGGGCCTGCAGCTCCGGGCTGCTGAGGGAAATCAGCACCTGGCCCTGCTTCACGTCGTCACCACGCCGCACATGCAGTACTTCGACCCGCCCCTTGGCCTTGGAGGCGACAATGACGTTGGTGGCGTCCGCTTCACCCTGCAGCAACAACGGCTGGGTGTGCAGGCGCAGGTAAAGGGTGATGGCGATGATCACCAGGATCAGCAGGGGTGCAAACAGCTTCCATCCCTTCATGGAGTGGTCTTCTCAGGCGGCGGATGCACCGATGGTAGTGCATCCGCCGCCCGAGCGGCGGCTCTGGATCAAGCCGGCGGGCGATCAGCGCTCGTCGTCGCTGATCAGATCGCGCTCACCGCCACCCCGTTGCGAGGAGCTCGGCGAGGGGAAGCGCGAGGAGGCGTAGCGCACCACGAGGATCGCCAGCGCCAGCAGCAGCAATGCCACCGAAACCAGGATGATGCCGTCGTCGGGCACGTGGTTGTGCTGGATGTCGGCAATCATCAGGCGGGTCAGCGCGGTCATCGCCACGTAGATCAGGAAGCGCACCGGCATGTGGTTGGTCTTGAAGTAGATGCCGACCATCGCACCCAGTTCGAGGTAAATGAACAGCAGCAGGATGTCGTCGATGCTCGCATGGCCCTTGCCGACCATCTCGCCGAAGGCCACCGCCGCCGACCAGAACACCGTGCCCCCGATGGCGAACAGCGCCAGGTAGTGGAAGCCCTCCACCAGCAGATTGCCCAGGGATTCGGCACAGCCGTGCATCCGTTCGCTCAGGCGCTCGGCCCAGTTCTGTTTCATTCGTCGGTTCTCCGCAATACAAGGCTTGGTTGGCGTGAAGCCTGCAAGTGCTACGCCATTGATCTTGCGCAGTCATGGCACAGATCGACTGCGCGAATATGACTGCGAACTTTTTCGGCTGCGCCCCGGTCCATCCAGAGGCACGCCCCACAACAGGCAGGAACGAGTGATGGATAGTCCCTTTCAGACACTGACCGACGCCTTTCAGGACCAATACCGCGTCAACTTCAGCGTTGAACGGCCCGACGGCAGCATCGTCCTTACCCTCTCCACCGAAGAGGGTGTGACCGCGCGCCGCCTGATCCGCAATCCCCAGCTGCAGGACCCGGAACAGCTCCAGCGCTTCATCCAGAGCATCCGGTTCGGCATCGCCATCGAGCAAGGCGGCACAGCGCCGCAGCTGCTGGCTGCCATGACGCGCGGCGATAACGGCCTGCCGATCGCGTCCTGACATCCCCCTCTGCAAGAATTCCTTCCCTCAGAGCCATCTGACTGACGATTCATTGCGCCAGTCACCTGGCTCGCTGGCGCGCGCCAACAGGGCGTGCGCACCGCTTTGGGCCGCCCACCGATGGTGGCCAGATACAGGCACTTCCCCTTCCTGCGTCTACGCTGCTGACAACGATTCGCACACCAGCAGTAGCATTGCGCAATCATTTTACTGTATAAACAACCAGTAAATTTGCTCCCCCCAATCAAAGAGAAGGCACAGAGGTGATGAATGGCCGTCGAAGTGGTGTACCGCAGCAGCCGCGATCCGGAGCGCCTGTTCATGGATAAGGCAGAAGCCGACCGGCACGACAAGATGCTGGAACTGGCGGAAACGCTGGCCGAGGTACTGGAGAAGGCGGTGCCTTCGCTCAAGGAAGATCAGCTCGAGGAGATCGGCATCTTCATGGCCAAGAATCGCGACGCCTTCGCCCGGGCCTTCAAGAACCAGCCCGATGCGCTCAACGACATCTTCAGCGAGGGCGCCGCCGAGGAGTGACGCACGGCGGCACGACGCTCAGTGCCCCGAATATTCCCCGTAGAGAATCCGCTCAGCCAGCTTGTCGGCCACCCGGGCCGGCGACAGGTGATCGGCCTGTGCGTGGGCATAGACTTCGGTCAGGCGCTCGGCGATACGAGACAGGTGCGCGGTAATGGTCGGCAGTGACTCGCCCTGGTGCTGCAGGGCCACATAGATCAAGCCGCCGGAGTTGATCACGTAGTCCGGTGCATAGAGGATGCCCCTGCCCTCCAGTTCATCGGACACCTCAGGGTGCGCCAGCTGATTATTGGCCGCCCCGGCGACAGCAGCGCAGCGCAGGTGGCCGACCACCTGCGACGTCAGCACACCGCCCAGCCCACAGGGCGCAAGGATGTCGCAAGGGGTGGTGAGCAACGCTTCATTAGGCACCGGGCGCGCCCCCAGTTGCTCCACGGCGAGCTGAACCTTGCCTGCGTCGATATCGCTGACCAGCAGTTCGGCGCCCGCCGCTGACAGATGTTCGGCCAGCGCAAAGCCCACGTTCCCCAGCCCCTGGATCGCTATGCGCAACCCATCGAGGTCATCACTGCCCAGGCGCGCCTGGGCGCTGGCGCGGATGCCGGCGAAAACGCCCAGTGCGGTATGCGGGGAAGGATCACCACCGCTGGTGGTGCTGGTGACATGGCGGGTGAACTGGGCGATGCAGTCCATGTCGGCGCTGGAAGTGCCGCTGTCCACCGCCGTGATGTAGGCGCCGCCGAGGGTGTCGATCATGCGGCCGAACGCTTCGAAGAGTTCGCCACGGTTGTTGACGTGGGGCGCACGCAGGATCACCGCCTTGCCGCCGCCCTGGCGCAGGCCGGCCAGCGCCGCCTTGTAGCTCATGCCCTGGGCCAGGCGTGCGGCATCACGCAATGCGGCATCCTGGCTGGGATAGGGCAGGTAGCGACAGCCACCCAGGGCCGGCCCGAGCCGGGAGTTGTGGATGGCGATGATGGCCTTGAGTCCCGTGGCCGGGTCCTGGAAGAGATGCAGCGACTCGAGCCGGGTGGCTTCCATCATGTCGAACATGGCGGCGCTCCCTTGCTGTGGGTGGACAATGGTCCGTAGACGGACCTTCCTGAGTATAGGCAGCGCCTGTCACATCACCTTCACGGGCGACGACCGCACCACTGGACGAGCGCCCATTGCTCCGGTTACAACCGCAGGGTCAGCCGGAGAACGCCATGGACCCGCGTCAAGCCTGCCTTGCCTGTCTTGCCCAGGACCCGCCAGCCCTGTTCGAAGCAGCCCTGTGGATCGCCACCGAGCACGAGCCGCACCTGCCGCCGGAACATGCGCTGCGGCTCTTCGACTCGCTCGCGCACCAGGTCGCGGTGGCGCTGCCGCAGGGCACCGGCGATGCGGAACGCGCGCAGTTCCTGCTGCGCCGGTTGAGCGAACTGGGCTTTGCCGAGGATGACGCGTACCCATTGCACCCGCGCGCCGCCCTGCTCCCCCAGGTTCTGCAACGCCGCCACGGCCAACCGCTGTCATTGGCGCTGATCGCCCTGGAGATGGCACGCCGCAACGGCATCACCCTGGTCGGCGTGAACTTCCCCGGTCGCTTCCTGCTGCGGGTGCCTGGCGCCGACCACCTGCTCGACCCGGCCACCGGCCGCCGTCTTTATACCCGCGACTGCCGCGACCTGCTGGCTCGCCAGATGGGCGCCCATGTCGAGCTGTCCGCCGAGCACCTGCGCACGGCCAGCGCTACCGATATGCTGCAGCGCCTGTCACGCAATCTGCGTCAACTACACCTCGCCGCCGGGGAACCACTGGCGGCATTGAAGGATGCCCAGCGTGTGCTGGAACTGGGGCCACCCAGCGCCAGCGACCACCTCGCGCGCGCCGACCTCTACCATGTACTGGACTGCCCGCAGGCGGAACGCTACGACCTCGAACGGGCCATGCTGCTCAGCGACGATGCCGCCGAGCAGATGCGCCTGGCCCAGCGTCTGGCCGACATCAGCGTGCCGCCCAAGGCACTGCACTGACGCCTCAGACCTTCAGCAGCCCCAGTTCCTTCGCCCGCGCCACCGCCTGGGTGCGCCGCTCCACGCCGAGCTTGCCGTTGATCCGGCGTGCATGGGTCTTCACCGTGTGCAGGGAGATGTACAGCCGCTCGCCGATTTCCAGGTTCGAACACCCTCGGGCGATCAATTCCAGTACCGACAGCTCACGCAGGCTCAGCAGGTTGTGCGGGGCCATCTCGCCGGCATGCGGGCGCAGACCGAACAGGCCCGGCTGGCGGCGCTGGGTGTCGCGCAGGGTGGAGAGCAGGCCGAAACGCTGGGCCAGGGCAACGCCCTCGTCCAGCGCGCCGCGCGCCTCGTCCAGGCTGCCGGCGATGAAATGGACTTCGGCCAGCGCCAGCCAGACGTCGCAGGCCAGGGTGTTGCGTCCCTGGCGCAGCAGGTCCGGCAGCATTGCCAGCAGCCTCTGCTGCGCGGCATCCACGTCGCCGTCGTAGAGCTCGGCCAGCGCCAGGTGGTGTTCGACCCGCAGGATCTGGTCCGGCGCCGCCGCTGGCGGGCAGAGGGAGTCGGTACGGTAGCGCGCGGCCACGCGTTGCAGGACTTCCCGCGCCGGGCCCGCCCGGTTCTGCCGCAGGTTCAACGCGCCGCTGGCGAGCAGCAGCGGGCCGCGGTAGATGGGTTCCGGCACATGCTGCAGTTGCATCAGCCGCTCGACCTCGAGCAGGCGACTGAAGGCGCCGTCGGTGTCGCCGTCCAGCGCATCCAGCCAGGCCATGCCGGTGAAGCCGTAGATCGAGCTCGGGTCCTGGCTGCGGCGGGTTTCGTTCAACCCGGCAATGAACAGTTCGCGGGCCTCGTCGTCACGCCCCTGGCGCAGGCACAGCCAGCCGCGGCGCAGCGCGACACGGCCGGCCATGGCGTTGCAGGTGATGCGCATCTCGTCGAGGTATTCCTGCACCCGCGCCAGCAGCGCATCGGCGCGCTGCAGTTCGCCGCGTTGCTCCAGCCATTGGGCGCGGTCCAGTTCCAGCAGCGCTTCGAACGTGGTGCTGCCTTGCAGGCGCGCTCGCCGCAGCGCCTCGCGGTTGATCAGCCGTGCCTCGGCCAGGCGCCCTTCGGCCTGGGCCTGCTGGGTCAGCGCGGAGAGGCAGATCAGGGTCTGCGCCCAGGCCTCCTCCGGCAGGTGCGCCAGTGCCTCGCGCAGTTGCTCGCGGGAGCCACGCAGGCCACGGGCGTGGGTAAGCATGCCGTTGAGCCCTTGCCATTGGGCGATCAGCGCACGCTGGCGGTGCTCGCCGGGCATCGGCAGGAAACGATCGAAACCGGTCAGCAGCGCTTCCACATCATCCAGGCGACCGACGAACAACAGGGTCCACGCATTAAGGATAAGCAGGCGCGGGGTGCTGCACAGCAGCTCCTCGGGCAGCGACTCACGCAGTTGCAGCACACGCTCGACATTGCGACCGTGCAAGAGCTGCTCTTCGGTCAGGCGCTGCAGCAGGCTGGCGGAGACATCCGGCTGCTCGGCGTACAGGGAGTGCTCGAACGCCGAGTGGATCTCCCCGCACTGGGTGAACCACTGGCAGGCGCGCCGGTGCAGGGTCGCCGCCGGCCAGCGTGACAGGCTGGCCAGCGCCGTGGCGAGCATGGGCGCCACCTGGAACCAGTGCTGGGTGTTGTCCACCGCTTCGATCAGCACGCCCCAGGCTTGCAGACCGTCCAGGCCAAGGCCGGGCTCATCGAACAGGTAATCGCAGAGTTCGCGGTTGAAGCGGGCAATCTGCGCGAGGCCACAAAGCGTCTCCGCCAGCTCCGCCGGCAGGCTCGCGAGGACTTCGCGTTGCAGGTAATCCTGCAGCAAGCCATTGCCGGTCTCGGCGACCTGGGTAGCGCAAGGCGCGATGGGCTCATTGCCCAGGCTGAGCAGGCGAAGGCGCACGCCGGCGAACCAGCCATGGGTCGCGTCCTGCAGCGCCTGGCGCTGGGCCTGGGGCCATTCCAGGCCAGCGGTCTGCAGGTAGGCGTCCAGCTCGCCCTGGGTCAGGGCCAGGGTGCTGGCCCCCAGCTCCAGCAGCTCGCCTTCGAGCAGCAGGCGGGTCAGGTTGCAGGCCGGGCGACGGCGGCTGGCCAGCCACCAGCCGATCAGCGGAGAAGCGACAGCAAGCAGGCGGTCGAAGCAGTCGTCGAGAGCGGGATCGGGTGCGCGGGGATAGTCATCGAGCATCAGCCAGACCGGCTCGCTGGCGTTCTCCAGCCAGCTCGCCAGTGCCGCCTCGCCGGCCCAGGGCACGCCCAGTGCCTCGCCCAGCCGCTCGCAGAACTGCTCCGGCTGCAACGCCCGGCCCCCAAGCCCCAGCCAGACCACGCGAGTTCCCGCCGGTGCCAGGCGTGCACATTCGCTCATCAGCACCGTCTTGCCGCAACCGGGCGGCGCCACCAGCAGGCGCAGGCGGCACTCGGTGGCACTCAGGCTGGCATGCAGCCGTTCGCGGGGCAGGTGCTGGCGGGGCAGGCGAGGCAGCGCCGCGCTGTGCTGGGCGATTGTCGACATGGGCTTCTTCCGGCCATTTGCAGGCCAGACTATGCCGCTGGGCAGAGCGGGCAAAGGACCATCAGCCAGATTCATGGGACGGTATAGCGCAGACTGCGCTCAGGCCCGAAGTAGAGGCGCGCCGCTTGGCCGGAGCACAAAAAAAAGAAACCCGGCATCCACGAGGGATGCCGGGGCCAAGGAGCGGAGTGTTACTTCAGCGAACGCCGGTGTTACGCAGTGCCGCCGGGGTGAAGTCGGCCATGCTGGCCTTCTGGCCAAACTGATAGCCACGCTTCTCTTCGTTGTTCAGGCCGAAGGTGACATAGCGACCGGCGAGGATGTCGTACAGCGATTCGGCGGCGTAGCCAGTGGCGAGCTCGGTGTAGAAGGTCATCTCGTGGCCTTCACCGACGCGCCACAGCTGGCCGCGACCGTCGTACAGCTCGGATACCGCGATCTGCCAGCTGTCCTCGTCGAGGTAGAAGTGGCGCTGGCCGTAGATGTTGCGCTCGCCGGACTTCAGGGTGCCGACCACTTCCCACACGCGGTGCAGTTCGTAACGGGTCAGGTCCTGGTTGATGTGGCCCGGCTTGACGATGTCGTCGTACTTGAGCTCCGGCGAGTTCAGGCGGTAGCTGTTGTACGGAATGTACATCTCGCGCTTGCCCACCAGTTTCCAGTCGTAACGGTCCGGTGCGCCGGAGAACATGTCGTAGTTGTCCGAGGTGCGCAGGCCGTCCGAGGCGGTGCCCGGGCCGTCGTACGCAACCTGCGGGGCGCGGCGAACGCGGCGCTGGCCGGCGTTGTAGATCCACGCCAGGCGCGGCTCCTTCACCTGGTCCAGGGTCTCGTGCACCAGCAGGACGTTACCGGCCAGGCGCGCCGGCGCCGTTACCTGCTGCTTGAAGTAGGTGAGGATGTTGCCGGTCTTGCTGACATCCTGGTCACCCATGTTCTGCGGCACCGCGATCGATTCCTCGAAGCGGATCGGCGTATAGCTGCCGTTGGTCTGCGGCACGACCTGAACCACCGAGCGGGAGATGTTGCCGCCGTGGTAGCGGGTCAGGTGGTTCCACAGCGCCTGCACGCCATTCTTGGGCAGCGGGAAGGCGTAGTAGCGGCTCTTCTCGAAGTTCTCCAGACCGTTGCCGTCATTGATCGGCTGGACGAATTCGGCGCTGCGCTTGATGGCGGCGTAGATGTCGTCGGGTAGCGCGAAGGTGCGGTGGGTCTTGTATACCGGGATCTTGTAGGTATCCGGGTAGCGCTTGAACATCGCCAACTGGCCGGCGGAAAGCTTGTCCTTGTACTGGTCGGCGTTCTGCGCGGTGATGGTGAACAGCGGCTTTTCATCGGCGAAGGGGTTGGAAAGGAAGCCCTTGCCGTCGAGCTTGCCGGCGGTGCGGGAGATGCCGCCGGTCCAGGCCGGGATGCTGCCGTCGGCGTTGCCTTCCTTCTGCGAGCCCATGGGCGTCAGGGTCGTGCCCAGCTTGGCCACTTCGTCGGCGGACACCGCCGCCATCACGCCACAGGACAGCAGGCTCAGGGCCAGCGCGCCGCATTGGAGGATTCTTGTCGTTCTCATGTCGATTCCTTGAGCAGGCAGGTCAGAAGTTCACGCCGAAGCTGAGCGACAGGAAGTCCCGGTCGACGATGGTGTTGTAATCGCCGCCGAAGAAGTTCGTGTAGTTCAGACTCGCGGTGTAGGTGTTCTGGTAGTCCGCATCGATGCCGACGCTGGCCGCCTTGCTGCCTTCGTTGAAGACCGGGCCGTAACCGTGCACGTCGTGGGACCAGGCGATGTTCGGCTTGAGGTTCACCCCGGCGAAGACGTTGTTGTAGTCCCAGATGGCGCGGGCGCGATAACCCCAGGAGGACGAGGTGTAGAAGCCGCCGCTGCCGTACTCGTTACGTGCGGTGGCGTTCTCCGGGACGCCATAGACGGAGTCGCGACCGTAGCGCTCGCCGACTTCGTCGGTCATGCCGCCGACGTAGGTCATGCCGACTTCGCCCACCAGGGTGACGCGGTCCGCGCCCATGGTCTGGTCAAAGAAGTGGGTGAAGGTGGTCTGTGCCTGGGTCACTTCCTTGCGCACATAGCCGTGGCTGATCTGGTTGGCCTGGGCCAGCGCACCAGCCGCCCCACCGGAGGTGAAACCGCCGACCACGGTAGTGGCGAGCAACGGCGTCATGTCGGTGGTGTTGAGTTGCAGCGGCATGTTCGGCCGGTAGCTGATCTCGCCGTTCCACGCGGTGCCGGTGGGCAGGGTGGTGGAGAAGCTCAGGCCGTAGAGGCGGATGTCCTCCGGGTACTCGAGGAAGTAATTGCCGCGACCGAGCAGCAGCGGTTGTGCGAGTGCTGCACCACCCGGCACGGACAGCGCGCGGAGCACGTTGCCGATGTCGGCGGTGCCGGCGTTCTTCATGCTCACGATGGGCGTGCGGCTGTGGTAGTTCATGGCGTAGGCGCCGTACTCCACATCGCTGCCCAGCCAGCGCAGGGCCAGGCCCCATTGGCCGGAGTCGCGTGCATCGCGGTCAGCGCCGCGCGGCACCATCAGGCCTTCGGGGGTGACGGTGACGCCCAGGGAATTGAGCAGCGCCTTGGTCGCCGGTGCGTTCAGCGAGTTGACCGTGGCCGGGTCGAGAATGTTGTAGTTGGTCTTGCAGCCGTCGGCCGCCACGTCGGTGGTGGAGAAGAAGGTGCCGCAGTTGTCGAGCACCGTCTGGTCCCACTCCAACTGGTAGAAACCTTCGACGGACAGGCTGTCGGTCAGGCTCTGCGACAGATAGAGCATGTTCACCGGGATCAGGCCTTCCTTGATTTCCGAACCGGGACGGCGGAAGGCGGAGACGTCGATGGGGTTGATGGTGTTGATGCTGTTGCCGATGAAGGTGCTCTCACCCCAGCTCACCACCTGCTTGCCCAGGCGCACGGTGCCGGGCATATCGGCGATCGCGTAGTTGTAGTAGCCGAAGGCGTCGAGCAACTGGGCGCCGGAAGCCTTGGCGCCTTCCTTGCGGCCGTCGTCCGAAAGGTCCTTGAAGGCGACGCCTTCATCCTTCAGACGGAAGTCATACCAGTACTTGCCCCGAGTGAAGACGCCGAAGTCCCCGTACTTCAGCTCCAGGTCGTGGATGCCCTTGAAGATCTTCGAGAAGGTATGGCCCTTGCGGAAGTTCTGCCGGCCATCGTCGTTGGTCTGGGTCATGCCGTGGCCGCCGTTGGCAGCCCCGATCAGATCCTCTTTCGGACTCTGGGTACTCCAGCTGGCCCCCACGGACAGACTGGAATCGAACTGACCCTCGATTTCCCCGATATTGAAGTTGATTGCCTGAGCCTGGGTGGCGCATCCCAGGGCGACAGCGGTGGCGAGAAGTTGCGGTTGGAAGAATCCGCGCCTTGTTTTTGTTGTCATGCGGCTCTCCTGACGGTGTCTAGGTGGCCTTACCCTACTGAGCGACCTGACGGGGAGTAAGCGCTCCAAGGTGGTATTTGGCGTGTCGCCCGAAAGAGTGAATCCCCCCTCTGCCATGGGCTCTGGCGGGCGATATTGGCGCAGGCGATGACGGATCATCGAGACGATGGATAGTGCGTTGCACCCGGCAGGTGCTTTGCCACTACCCGAGAAGCGCCGTCTGGGGCATTCTTAGCCCCCTATGCATGCCATCGACCAACGCCCGACCGACAGCCACCTCACCGAGCAGACCCGCGAGGTGGTGCTGCGCTACCACCAGTGCTGGAAGCACCGCGACCTCGAAGCGGTGCTCGCGCTGTATCACCCGCAGGTGCAGTACAACGACTTCTTCCAGAACCGCACCCTGGGCTACACCGACCTGCGCGACTACGTGCAGGCCACCATGCCCAGCCGCCCGGAAGAGTTCCTCGACCACATCGACCGCATCCGCGTGGACGGCGACACCGCCTTCATCCAGTACCGCATCGCGGTCACCCTGAGCGGCCGCCTGGCGACCTTCCACTCCAGCGAAGCGATCACCGTGCGCGACGGCCTGATCTGGCGCATCAACGAATATGCTTCGGTCGTGCGCGAAGGCGGCGAAAGCCGTCCACAGGCCATCGACCCGCGTCCGGCCACCAGCCGCCTGGGCCTCTCGCCGCGCCAGCTCAGCCAGTTGGCCAGCGACCTGGAGGATTACTTCAGCAAGAGCCAGCCTTACCTGGCACCGGACCTGGACCTGACCCAGGTGGCCACGGCCACCGGCTACACGCGCAACCAGATTTCCTACCTGCTCAACCAGGTGATGGGGCTGAGCTTCTACCAGTACGTCAACCAGACCCGCCTGACCCACCTGCTCAGCCAGTTGCGCCCGCCGCTGCCTTCGCGCATCGACGAACTGGCCTTCTCCGCCGGTTTCAACTCGCTCTCGGCCTTCTATCGCTGCTTCCGCCAGCAGACCGGCCAGTCCCCCCGCGAGTACCTCAAACGCCTGCGCGAGGAACAGGCAGAGGCCTGATGCGCCCCTGCCGGCGGGTACGCGAGCAATCCTCGCGTACCCGCGCGCACGACAGAACCCCGCGCCAAATCTAGGCTTGCCGACATTCCCCCCTTCTTCCTTTTGGAGTCGTCTATGTCGGCATGGCGTCATATCAGTCTGTGGATGAACCAGCTGGACGATGATCTCGTCCCGCGGCCATCCCTGCAGGGCACCCTGGACGTCGATGTGGCCATCGCCGGCGCCGGCTACACCGGTTTGTGGACCGCCTATTACCTGAAGCTGCGCGCGCCGCAGCTGAAGATCGCCATCGTCGAGGCCGAGACCGCCGGCTTCGGCGCATCCGGTCGTAATGGCGGCTGGCTGATGGGCAACATGCTCGGCGAAGACCGCCTGCTCGCCGGCCTGTCGCCCGAGCAGCGCCGCGCGTCCTACGACCTGCTGCACGACATCCCCGATGAAGTGGCCCGCGTCCTCGACCGCGAAGGCATCGACTGCGACTACCGCAAGGCTGGTGTGCTCTACACCGCCGCGCGCTACCCGGAGCAGGAAACCCGCCTGCGCGACTACCTCAAGCATCTGCACAGCGAAGGCCTGACCGAGGACGACTACCGCTGGCTGAGCAAGAGCGAGCTGGCCGAACAGCTGCGCATTCCCAGCGCGCTGGGCGCCATCCACACCCCGCACTGCGCCACCATCGACCCGGCCAAGCTGGTGCGTGGCCTGGCCCGCGCGGTTGAACGCCAGGGTACGCAGATTTTCGAGAAGAGCCGCGTCACGCATTGGGCACCCGGCCTGCTGCGCACCGAGCAGGGTGAACTGAAAGCGCAATGGGTGGTGCCGGCCATCGAAGGCTACGCTGCCGACCTGCCCCCGCTGGGCAACTACCAGCTACCGGTGCAGAGCCTGCTGGTGGCCACCGAGCCGCTGCCCGAATCGGTCTGGGCGGAGATCGGCCTCGACAAGGGCCAGGCCTTCAGCGAGTTCAGCCGCCAGGTCACCTACGGCCAGCGCACCCCGGACAACCGCCTGGCCTTTGGCGCCCGTGGCGGCTACCGCTTCGGCGGCAAGCTGCGCAACGACTTCAGCCTGACCAATGATGAAGTGGAGCTGCGCCGCTACCTGTTCAGCGAACTGTTCCCGCAATTGAAGGACGTGCGCATCACCCACACCTGGGGCGGCAACCTGGGCATGTCGCGGCGCTTCCACCCGCATATGCTGATCGACCGCCGCAACGGCATCGCCCTCGCCGGCGGCTACGGCGGTGAAGGCGTCGGCGCCACCAACCTGGGCGGCCGCACGCTGGCCGACCTGATCCTCGGCCAGGACAGCGCCCTCACCCGCCAGCCCTGGGTCATCAACGACCGCAGCGTGCAGGACGGCTTGCGCGGCTGGGAGCCGGAACCCTGCCGCTGGCTGGGCTACAACGCCATCATCCGCAGCTTCGTGCACGAGGATGACGTGCTGGCCAACCCGAACAGCGCGCCCTGGCGCCGCCGGCTGGCGGAGAAGGTCGCCGCGACCATGGAAAACCTGATGACCTGGAAGGTCGGCTGATCCGCCGGCCCCACCCCTGGATAGAAAGCCCCCACTGGAGCCCCGTATGAAACTGACCCACCTGAAAGACACCCTGCACGCTCAACTCGGTGAGGCGAACCCGGTCGCCGTGCCCCTGGGCGAGCCGATTTCCGAGACCCGCGTGGAGTCCATCGAGCGTCCGGACGGCGTGGAAACCGGCATCTGGGAATGCACCCCCGGCCGCTGGCGCCGCCAGATCGTCGAGCAGGAGTTCTGCCACTTCATCTCCGGCCGCGGCACCTTCACCCCGGACGGCGGCGAGCCGATCGCCTTCCAGGCCGGCGACGCCTTCCTGCTGCCGCAGAACAGCCTCGGTATCTGGGACATCCAGGAAACCACGCGCAAGACCTACGTGATCATCGAGCGCGACTGATCGGCCTGTTGGTGCGATGGGAGGGCCGGTGCACGGGCTTTCCCTCGCCCCAACTGCCCGGATCAATGCGCAACGCGGTATCAGCCGGTATCTGTAGGAGCGAGCTTGCTCGCGAACGGATTTACCGGCAGCACCACAACTGATCGGGTTCGCGAGCAAGCTCGCTCCTACCGTCAGAATCCCTATCCGAACTCCCCGTGCCGCCCCGCTCCGCCGGCAAAGCGCTTCGCCCCGTCCACCGTCTCGCCGCTTTCGATCACCGCCATTCCACCCTGGAATTCGTTGGCCAACGCCACGTCGAACGACAGCTCCCATTGCGCGAACACGCTCGCCCGATCGGCCAGCATGCAACGCTGCGGAAAGTCGGCGATCTCCCGCGCCAGCTCTTCCGCCGCCTCCAGCGCCGTGCCGCTGGCCACCACGCGGTTGGCCAGGCCCATGGCGAAGGCTTCCTGGGCGCCCACCGGGCGGCCGGTGA
The DNA here is from genome assembly GCF_001672555.2 of Pseudomonas sp. AU11447. Lineage (NCBI taxonomy): Bacteria > Pseudomonadati > Pseudomonadota > Gammaproteobacteria > Pseudomonadales > Pseudomonadaceae > Pseudomonas > Pseudomonas sp. AU11447. The sequence goes on from NZ_LZDG02000066.1 coordinate 44,248, forward strand.
GAATCAGGTCCAACGCCCTGCCCTGGCCGACGATCCGTGGCAAACGCACAGTGCCGCCATCGATCAGCGGCACGCCGAAGCGCCGGCAGAACACACCGCAAACGGCGTCCTCGGCCATCACCCGCAAGTCCGCCAGCAGCGCCAGCTCCAGGCCGCCAGCCACGGCGTAGCCCTCGATGGCGGCAATCAATGGCTTGGACAGCTGCATCCGGCTCGGCCCCATGGGAGCGTCGCCTTCGGTTTCCAGTCGGTTGCGCCGCTCGCCATCCTCCGCCAGCGCCCCAAGGTCGGCACCTGCGCAGAATGTTCCGCCGGCACCGGTGAGCACGGCGACGCGGGCTTCCTCGTCCTGCTCGAACTCGCGCAGGGCATCGGCCAACGCCTGGGCAGTGGGCAGGTCCACAGCGTTACGCACCGCAGGGCGGGCGATGACCAGGGTGGTCACCGGGCCGTTCTTCTGGATTATCACGCTCATGGCGAACTCCTCGAGCCTGGAAGCGGAAAAGCGAAGGGCCGGCATTCAGCCGGCCCTTTCACCTTACTGCGTTCACCGCCCCGGAACAGCCCCGCTGGCGGTTCCGCCGGTCAGGCTGACCGGATCAGCTGACGTATTTCTGCAGGTTCGCCATCATTTCGCGCAGCGCCTCGACGTTGTCCTTCGGATGCGCGGCATTCTCGAAGTCGCAGATCTGCGCGAAGTTGGCCGCCACGTCCTCGACGCTGAAGCCCTTGCGCGGGTCGAAGCCCACGCCCAGGCTGCGCTCCCAACGCACCTTGCCGATCCAGCCGCCACCCACTTCGAACAGGCCGGAGGTTTCCTGGCAGGCCTCGCTGCCCAGGTACACCACCAGCGGGCTGACCAGCTCGGGCTTGAGCTGCTCGAATACCTGCGGCGGGATCAGGCCTTCGGTCATGCGGGTGCCGCCTGTGGGGGCGATGGCGTTGACGAAGATGTTGTTCTTGCGGCCTTCGATGGCCAGGTTGCGAGTCAGGCCGTAGAGACCGAGCTTGGCCATGCCGTAGTTGCTCTGGCCGAAGTTGCCGTAGATGCCGGAGGTCGACGAGGTGAAGATCACGCGGCCATAGCCCTGCTCGCGCATGAACGGCCAGGCGGCACGGGTCACCTTGTAGGCGCCCTCGACATGGACCTTGTAGACCAGGTCCCAGTCGGCGTCTTCCATCTTGTGGAAGGTCTTGTCGCGCAGGATGCCCGCGTTGTTCACCACCACGTCGATACGGCCGAATTCCTCGACGGCCTGGCGAACGATCTTCTCGCCGTCGGTCACCGAGTCGTGGTTGGCGATGGCGATGCCACCGGCTTCGCGGATTTCGGCGACCACGCGGTCGGCGGCCGAGGCATTGGCGCCTTCGCCATGGGTGCTGCCGCCCAGGTCGTTCACCACCACCTTGGCGCCGTACTTGGCGAACAGCAGGGCGTGGGCACGGCCGATGCCGCCACCGGCTCCGGTAACGATCACGACTTTTCCGTCGAAGTGCAGGGCATCACTCATGATTGGGGCTCCAGACAGGATGGTTTTTCATCAAGTGTCCGGCAGTCACGATCCGGTCACAACCAAGACGACCGCGGCTGAATGGTGCCCGATAAGGCCAGGGGATGATCCGTCAGCGCATGGGCATGTTCAGGTTGCCACGCGGGCCGAGCTTGAACAGCCACCAGTCGTACTCGCTCCAGAACAGCACCAGCCCCACCGCCGCAAGCATCGCCAACGCAGCGCCAGCGGCAGGCGCCCAGTGCTGCAGGAGCCAGGCGTAGTAACAACCGGCCGCGCTGGCCGCCAGCAGCAACAACAGCAGCGGAATGGCGATCCAGACGAAGTCCTGGCGCATGTGCAACAACACCCGGTAGCGCAGCGAGCCTTGCGGCTGGCGGACGGGAATGACGGATCTGAGTGGCATGTCAGCGGCCTCCGGCGGAACAAAGCCGGGGAAGCTACCGCTGCCACTCAGAGTGTGCCTATCAGCCAGTTCCTAATCTACGGGCGGATCAGTCCGTACCTGCTCGGCACGATCCTGTCGGAAGGCCAGATAGTGCTGCAGTACCTGCTCCGGCGCCTCGACCTGCGGGTAATGGCCGATCCCGGGCAACTCCACCGTATCGGGATGCGGTATCAGTTCGCGATAGCGCACCACCATGTGCGCGCCGGAGATCGGGTCCTCCGGTCCGTCGATCAGCCGCAGCGGCACGTGGGTGCGCTGCATCGCCCCGACCCAACGCTCACGATGTTCGCGACGGTCGAGGATGTAGTGGATGAGCCGGTGCATGACCTTCGGCCCGTCGTTGTGGCGGATCAGTTCCCAGAAGGTATCCAGCTCCGCTTCGGACGGTTGCGTACCTGGGCCGAACACCTTGGCGAAGTTCTGCGCCAGTCGCCGGCGATCGAAGAGTTTGCCGAAGAAGCCACCCAGCGGGCTGAGCAGGAGTTTCTGCGACAGCACGGCGCGATGGGTCTCCGGGAACAGCCCGCCATTGAGGAAGGCCAGCGAAGCCAGCTTGAAAGCCCCCTCTTCGTGACGCGCCAGCAGCTCCTGGCCGACGCTGTTGCCGTAGTCGTGCACCAGCAGGTGCACCGGTTCCTGCACACCCAGGTGTTCCAGCAGCGACTGCTGCAGGTCGGCCTGTTCGAGGATGCGGTAGTCGTGCCCCGTGGGTTTGGCGGAGTCGCCGAAGCCGAGCATGTCGCAGGCGATAACCCGGTAGCGCTCGGCCAGTGGCTGCCAGAGGAAGTGCCAGTCCCAGGATGCCGTGGGAAATCCGTGGATCAACAGCAGCGGAGCACCGCTGCCGGCGCTCCAGTACCTAATCGGGTGGCCACGGAAGGTGAAGTCGCAGCCCTGCGCGCGCCAGTCGCGCAGGGTGATGCCGGCCAGCGCCATCAGTCGCGGTAGCCGGGGTTCTGCAGGTCCAGCTTGCGCAGCAGTGCCGGCCAGGCCAGCGCGCCGCCCATGCCCTGCTTGCTCTTGGTGACGGCTGCTGCCATGGCGCGGGCGCCATCGAGGATCTGCTGCGGGATCATGATCAGCTCGGCGCCGCCGCCCTGGGCCAGCACCTGGATCTCGCAGGCGCGCTGCAGGGTGAACATCATCAAGAAGGTGTCGGCGATGGTCGCGGAGCAGGTCAGCAGGCCATGGTTGGGCAGGATCATGAAGTTGGCTTCGCCCAGGTCGGCCTGCAGCCGCGCCTTCTCGTCATGGTTCAGCGCAACACCTTCGTAGCCGTGGTAGGCCAGGCTGGAAAGGACGAACAGCGACTGCTGGGAAATCGGCAGCAGGCCCTGCTTCTGCGCCGAGACGGCGATGCCGGCGGCTGTGTGGGTGTGCAGGACACAGGCGACGTCGTGACGTACATCATGGATGGCGCTGTGGATGGTGTAGCCGGCGGGGTTGATGTCGTAGGGGCTGTCCATCAGCTTCTTGCCCGAGGCATCCACTTTCACCAGGCTCGACGCGGTGATCTCGTGGAACATCATGCCGTAGGGGTTGATCAGGAAATCCTCGGTGCCGGGGACCTTGGCCGAGATATGGGTGAAGATCAGGTCGTCCCAGCCCTGCAGGGCGATCAGGCGGTAGCAGGCGGCGAGGTCCACGCGGGTCTGCCATTCGGCGGCGGAGACCTGGTCCTTGACGTTCACGGTGGGCAGCGGATGAGCGGCGTGCATGGTCGGTAGCCTCTTCGTTGTTGTTGTTCGATGGCGCAGTCTAGTCAGCAGCGCGGCGAAGCGACTGTCACGGAACTGACAGTTGGCTCTGTCACTGTCTGGCGAATGTTCCCCCATAAGCGCGGACCGATGAGCCGCCTTGCGCGGCGAGTCTCACCACCTATAGTGGGCGAAGTTGCACTGAGCGGCGCCAGCGGGACCCGGCGCGCCGGCAACTCCTTCCAAAGGCGCTATCCAGACAGCGCGGCAGCCAGATCGCAGGTCCGGGCTGGCGGAAGCGTGCCCGTTTGCCGCCCTGCCCCCGACGCCTGATCCGGCGCTTTCGGTCCACCTGGAAACATTTCGCAATATCTTTGGCACCATTCCGCAGTAGTACCTGGGAGTCGGGAGGAGACTCCAGTTCGGCCAACGAGGCAGCCGACGTGAAACGAACCGCCATCATGCAGCCCTACTTCTTTCCTTACCTGGGCTACTTCAGCCTGATCAAGCACACCGACCTGTTCGTCCTGTTCGATACCGTGCAGTACATCCATCACGGCTGGATCGAGCGCAACCGCATCCTCAAGCAGCAGGACGGCTGGCTGTACATCCGCGTGCCACGGATCAAGCACCACCGCGAGACGCTGATCAAGGACGTGCGCCTGGACAACCGCCAGGACTGGCGGCGCAGCCTGTTCTCGCAGCTCGACGTGTACCGCAAGGTGGCCCCTTACTACCGCGACGTACGGGAGATGATCGCCGCCTCCCTGGACCATCCGTTCGAGGACATCGTCTCGCTGAACAAGACCACCCTGGAGGCAACCTGCGCCTACCTGGGCTTCCCCCGGCAGATGCCGGTGCTTTCGCGCATGGACCTGCCGATGGAGCGCCCGAAAGCGCCGGACGAATGGGCGCTGAACATCTGCAAGGCACTGGGCAGCGTGGAGGAATACTGGAACCCGCCGGGCGGCCAGAGCTTCTTCGACCGCCGCAAGTACGACGCTGCCGGGCTGACGCTGCGCTTCCAGGAGCCCAAGCTGGTGCCCTACGAGCAGAAGCGGCCGACCTTCGAGGCCGGCCTGTCGATCATCGACGTGATGATGTTCAACTCCCCCGCCGACACCTCGCGCATGCTCGATGCCTACGAGCTCAGCTGAGCCTTACAGGCACCAGGCCAGGACCGGGGCCATCAGCAGGTTGAACAGCCCGGTCAGCACCATCAGCAGCCCCGCAGCCGAACCTTCCTCACCGCCGAACTCATAAGCCCGACTGGTACCCGCGCCGTGGGCGCCAACGCCCAGCAGCGCGCCACGGGCCAGGGCGGAGCGCAGGTGCAGCATTTTCATCAGCACGCCGCCGATCAATGCGCCAAATACCCCGGTGATCATTACGAAGGCCGCCGTGAGCGCCGGCACGCCGCCCAGGTCGTGGGACATCTCCATGGCAAAGGGCGTGGTGATCGAGCGCGGAATCAGCGACAGGGTCACCTGGCCATCCAGCGCCAGCGCATGGGCCAGGGCCCAGGAACTGCCGATGGCCATGGTCGAGCCGGCCAGCATGCCGGTCAGCAGCGCCGGCCAGTGGCGCGCAAGCAAGGCGCGCTGCTGCCAGATCGGAATGGCGAAGGCCACGGTAGCCGGGCCGAGCAGCGCCACCAGCCAGCTGGTGTCGCGGGCGTAGTCGGCGTAACGGGCCTGCATCGGGATCGCCAGGGCGAACAGCAGCACCGGCACGAAGACGATGGGCGACAGCCAGTACTGCTGGAAACGGCGGTAAAGGGTACGGCTGAGCAGATAGCCGCCCAGGGTCACGGCCAACCAGAACAGCGCTTGCTTATCGAGGCTCATGGCGCGAACTCCTGTTGCACATCCATTCCACCGCCAAGGCGGTGGAGAGCATCACCATCACGGTACTGGCGGTGATCACCAGCAGAATCTTCCAGCCTTCGCTGCGCAGCAGCGGGCCGTAGTCCAGCAGGCTCATCAGTGCGGGGATGAAGAACAGCAGCATCTCCGCCAGCAACAGGCCAGCGCCGCCTTGCAACAGCGCCGGGCGGATCGCCCCGCAGGCGAACAGCACCAGCAGCAGTGCCAGGCCGATCACCCCGCCGGGCAGCGGCAGCCCGGTGAGCGTGGCAACCCAGCCGCCGATCCACCAAAAGGCGACCAGGACGGCGAGTTCAAAAATCAGGCGGGCGGCGCGGCGAAACATGGCGGCGATCTCGATGCGTTGAGTGGGTGAATAAATCGGTTGGGAATGGCGCAAAGCCTACTCCCGCGCCTATCATCCCCAAAGCGAATAGATCGAATCGGAGCCATTCCAGAATGGAATTCAAGCAACTGCGCACCTTCGCCGAAGTGGTGCGCCACGGCAGTTTCACCCAGGCGGCGGTACACCTGAACGCCAGCCAGTCCGCGGTGAGCAAGCAGGTTGCGCAGCTGGAGCAGAGCCTGCGCGTACAGCTGCTGGAGCGCAGCGGCCCGCACATCCGCCTGACGGCCGCCGGCGAAGTGGTACTGCGCCGCGCCGAAGACATGTTGCGTCTGCGCCGCGAGTTGCATACCGAACTGGACGACCTCACCCATCTGCACCGCGGCGAACTGCGCCTTGGCTTACCGCTACTGGGCGCCGACGCGCTGTTTGCCGGGCGCTTCGCCGAGTACCGGCGGCGCTACCCGAACATCGACGTGCACCTGATCGAGGGCGGCAGCAAGACCATGGAGGAAATGGTCCGCAGCGGCGAACTGGAACTGGGCGGCGGCCTCACACCGGACGAGCCTGGCTTCGACTGGCAGCCGTTCTGCAACGAGCCGCTGGACGTCCTGTTGCCGGCCGATCATCCGCTGGCATCGCGGGGAAGCCTGGAACTGGTGGAGCTGTCCGATACGCCTTTCCTGCTCTACCAGCAGAGCTTCACCCTCAATGACCGCCTGCTGCGCGCCTGCCGCGAAGCCGGCTTCGAACCCAAGGAGGGCGGGCGCAGCGGACAGGCTGACTTCCTCGGCGCATTGGTCGCTGCCGGCCAGGGCGCGGTGCTGCTGCCCCGCGTGGTAGCGAAGGACCTGGAGCGGCCGGGCCTGGTGCGCGTGCTGCTGAGCCAGCCGGACCTGCGCTGGGACATCAGTTTCATCTGGCGGCGCGACGCCTACCTGTCGAATGCGGCGAAGGCCTGGTTGGCGTTGATGGTCGAGATGCCGTTGCATCCGGAGTGAAACCGGTTCGCGAGCAAGCTCGCTCCTACGAAGAGCGCGCGGCACATACCTGTCGGAGCGAGCTTGCTCGCGAAGCGCTTCAGAGCAGCTGCGGAAACTCGCCGGCCAGCTTCGGCCATTCCCGCTGCGCCTGCTCATCATCGGCCAGCAGCTGGAACCCGGCGAACTCGAATGCCGGCGACACGGTACACCCCACCAGCACGTAGTCTCCCAGGCAGCGCGCCGCCTGCCAGGCATGGGCGGGCACGGCGCGTTGCGGCAGGCTGCCCTCGCCCACCGGGCCGAGGGTTTCGATGCGCACGGCAGACTCCGGAGCATCGGCGATCAGCAACTCCAGCGGCGAACCCTCGTGGAAGTGCCAGAGCTCGTCGGCATCCACGCGGTGCCAGCGGCTGACGGTTCCCGCCGGCAGGAGGAACAGGATGGCCGACGATTGCGGCCGGCCATCGGCGCCCTTCAGCCGCGACTCGAACACACGCCGGTAGAAGCCACCCTCGGGGTGCGGGGCGAGCTGCAACGTGTCGATCAGCTGGCGGGCGCGGGGATGCATCAGGCCTTCAGCGCGGCGATGAATTCGCCCAGCCATGGCTCGGAGTCGGTCTCCTGATCCACCGTCTCGCTGCCGTCCAGGCGCAGCATCGGCACCACTTCCCGTACGCCCAGCTCGACGAACAGTTCACGCACCTGCTCGCCACCCCCGCAGTAGGTGTCGCCATAGCTGGAATCGCCCAGCGCCAGCACGCCGCCGGGGCAACCGCGCCATTGCGCGGGCAGGCGATCACGGATGGCATGGAACAGCGGCTGGAAGCTGTCCGGCAGATCGCCCATGCCAGTGGTGGAAGTCACCACCAGGAAGGCCTCGGGAGAAAAATCGATCACCGCATCCAGGGTGGCGCGCGGGTCGAACCAGGCCTCGAAGCCGGCGGCCTCGAGCAGGCGCTTGGCGTGACGGGCGACTTCTTCGGCGGTGCCGTAGACCGATCCGGACAGGATGGCGACTTTCATGTTCACTCCCACAAGGCAATACAAGGCCGCCCATTATGCCCCATCCGTGCCGCACCGCGCCGGGGCTGGTATAGTTTTGCCCTACCCGGCCGCTCGGACATTGTCCATCGCGGCGCTTCCCCTGTGGATTTTCGCGAGGCGTGCATGGGCCAGACCCCAGCCCCCATCCTGATCACCGGCGCCAGCCAGCGCATCGGCCTGCATTGCGCGAAACGCCTGCTGCAAGACGGCCAGCCGGTCATCGCGACCTATCGCCAGGAAAAACCCGGCATCGCCGAACTGCGCGAACTGGGCGCCACCTGCCTTCACGCCGAACTGGCCGACGAGGCCGGCATCCTGGCCTTCATCGACGAGCTGAAATCCCGCACCGACCGGCTGCGCGCGATCATCCACAACGCCTCGGCGTGGATCACCGAGCAGCCCGGCGAAGAGGCGCAGGCCTTCGAGTCGCTGTTCCGCGTGCACATGCTCGCGCCCTACCTGATCAACCTGCGCTGCGCCGAACTGCTCGAACGCGACGCCGCCGGGCGCGGCGCCCCGGCCGACATCATTCACCTCAGCGACGACGTCGCCCGCAAGGGCAGCGCCAACCGCATCGCCTACTGCGCCAGCAAGGCCGGCCTGGACAACCTCACCCTGTCCTTCGCCGCCAGCCTCGCACCGCGCATCAAGGTCAACGGCATCGCGCCGGCACTGATCATGTTCAATCCCGGCGACGACGCCGAGTACCGCGCCCGCACCCTGGCGAAATCCGCCATGGGCATCGAGCCCGGCCCGGATGTGATCTACCAGAGCGTGCGCTACCTGCTCGACAGCCCCTACGTGACCGGCACCACCCTGACCGTCAACGGCGGCCGGCACCTCAAATGACCCGCCCGGTGCGGGCACGAGGAACTCCCACCATGATCGAAGACCTGTCTCACCACTACCGTGAGATTCTCCTCGGGCTCGGCGAAGACCCGACCCGCGAGGGCCTGCTGGACACCCCCAAGCGCGCGGCCAAGGCGATGCAGTACCTCTGCCACGGCTACGCGCAGACGCTGGACGAGATCGTCAACGGCGCGCTGTTCGCCTCGGACAATGACGAAATGGTCATCGTCAAGGACATCGAACTCTACTCGCTGTGCGAACATCACCTGCTGCCCTTCATCGGCAAGGCCCATGTGGCGTACATTCCCACCGGCAAGGTGCTGGGCCTGTCGAAAGTGGCGCGCATCGTCGACATGTTCGCGCGTCGCCTGCAGATCCAGGAAAGCCTGACCCGGCAGATCGCCGAGGCCGTCCAGCAGGTCACCAGCGCCGCTGGCGTGGCCGTGGTGATCGAGGCGCAGCACATGTGCATGATGATGCGCGGGGTGGAGAAGCAGAACTCGGTGATGAACACCTCGGTGATGCTCGGCGCCTTCCGCGAATCGACCAATACCCGCCAGGAATTCCTGCAACTGATCGGACGGAGCAAGTGAAATGACGCAATTGCAGCCGGGCATGGCGCGGATCCGGGTCAAGGACCTGCGCGTACGCACCTACATCGGCATCAAGGAAGAGGAAATCCTCAACAAGCAGGATGTGCTGATCAACCTCACCATCCTCTATCCAGCCGGCGACGCGGTGCAAGTCAACGACATCGACCACGCGCTGAACTACCGCACCATCACCAAGGCGATCATCGCCCACGTCGAGGAAAACCGCTTCGCCCTGCTGGAGCGCCTGACCCAGGAGCTGCTCGACCTGGTCATGGCCAACCCGGCAGTACGCTATGCCGAGGTGGAAGTGGACAAGCCCCACGCCCTGCGCTTCGCCGAATCGGTGTCCATCGCCCTCGCCGCGCAACGCTGAAGGCCGCCCAAGCACCTGCACGCCCGTGCCAGTCGGCCAACGGGCGTTGCTGGCAGATCGCCCGCCTCTTAGAATCTCGCCAGCCCCGCCATGCGCCTCTGAAGCGCCTTTGTTGAGAGACCTGCCATGACCGAGCCGATGAACCTGACCGACGAGCAACGCACGGCGCTCGAAGCCGCCGCGTTCCGCACCCTGGTGCAGCACCTGCGTACCCGCAAGGACGTGCAGAACATCGATCTGATGAATCTTGCCGGGTTCTGTCGCAACTGCCTGTCCAAGTGGTACAAGGCAGCGGCCGACGACATGGGCCTGGAAGTCAGCCCGGACCAGGCCCGCGAAGAGATCTACGGCATGCCTTACGCCGAATGGAAGGCCAAGTACCAGACGGAAGCGACCCCTGCCCAGCAGACGGCCTTCGATAACGCGAAGAAACACTAAGAGTTTGCCTTGATGACCCTCACCGATTTTCGCGTGCGCCTGCGCAGCGAGCAGCACCTGTTCACCGACACCCTGGCGTACATCGCCGAGCACTACAGCTACAGCCCCAGCGCCTTCACCAACGGCAGCGTGGAAAACCCCGCCGGGCAGAACGAGGGCTCCTGCAAGACCCTGGGCTTCGCCATTCTCGAAGGCCTGAGCCAGGAAGAGAGCCTGCTGGCGTTCGGCGAGCACTACCGCGCCGTGCGCGAGCACCCCGAAGGCACCGATCACGCCAACATCCGCGCCCTGCAGGTGACTGGCCTGGCCGGCGTCAACTTCGAGCGCCAGCCGCTGTCGCGCCGCGGCTGAGGCGACTGGCTCGATGAAAAAGCCCCGCCGATGCGGGGCTTTTTCTTGGCCGGGAAGAACGCAGCGGCTCAACGCCGCGGGTGCTTAGCCAAACGACTCATGTGATTGAAAAACAACATAGATTGACGCGAAAACAGGCGATTGGAACACTCCCCGGCGACTTCACTTGACTACCGGGAGCTCCGCCAATGACAAGAACAATGCGCGCCCTGGCCGGTTGCCTGCTGCTGGCATCCGCCTGTCTCACCCCGCTTGCCGCCCAGGCCGGCGACCTCGATGGCATCAAGCAGAAAGGCGAACTCAGCTTCGCCCTCACCGGCAAATACCCGCCCTTCAGCTTCATCGACATCGACGGCAAGCTGCAGGGCTTCGACGTCGACATCGGCGATGGCATCGCCCGGCGCCTGGGCGTGACGGCCAAACCGGTGACCACCGCCTGGGACGGCATTGTCGGCGGCCTGCTCGCCGGCAAGTACGACGCCATCATCGGCAGCCTGGCGATTACCGACGAACGCCTGAAGGCCGTCGACTTCTCCGAGCCCTACTACCTCTCCGGCGCGCAGTTGTTCGTGCGCAAGGACAGCCCGCTGCAGAGCATCGACGAGATGGACGGCAAGGTCATCGGCATTACCCTGGGCGAGACCTACGAAAGCTGGCTGCGCGAGCACAAGCCCAACGTCACGCTGAAAACCTACAAGGGCCTGCCGGACATCCTCCTGGACCTGCAGAACAAGCGCATCGACGGCTTCGTCACCGACAAGATCGCCGGCCTGCTGACCATCCGCGATCGCAACCTCAACGCCCGGCCGGCCGGCGAGCTGCTCTACCCTGAAAAGATGGGCATCGCCGTACGCAAGGACAACCCGGAGCTGAAGGCGGCGATCAACGCGGCACTCGCCGATCTCGACAAGGACGGCAGCTACAAGGGCATCAGCGAGAAATGGCTGGGCACCGACATCCGTTGAAGGACATCGCGCAATGTTGACTTACTTCCACCCCGACCAGTACCTGCACCACCCCCGCACCTACCTGTCCCGTGGGCAGATGCGCGTACCGCAGGAAATCCCCGAGCGCCCGCGGCGCCTGCTGCAGGCCGTGGAACGGCTCGGCTTCGAGCTGCGCCAGCCGGATGACCACGGCATGCAACCGCTGAGCGCCGTGCACAGCCCGGAGTACCTGCGCTTCCTCGAAGAAGCCCACAGCGAGTGGAAGGCTACCGGCCAGGACTGGGGCGACGAAGTGATCTCCAACGTCTTCGTCCGCGAGCCCAACCCGCTGCGCGGGATTCTCGCCAAAGCCGCGCGCTACCTGGCCGATGGCAGTTGCCCGGTCGGCGAGCAGACCTGGCGCGGCGCCTACTGGTCGGCGCAAAGCGCAGTGGCTGGCGCACGCGCCCTGCTCGACGGCCAGCCCGAGGCCTATGCAGTGTGTCGTCCACCGGGACACCATGCACGCCGCGATGCCGCTGGTGGCTTCTGCTACCTGAACAACGCCGCCATCGCCGCCCAGGAATTGCGCAAGGGCCATGCGCGCGTCGCCGTGCTGGATACCGACATGCACCACGGACAGGGCATCCAGGAAATCTTCTACGAGCGGGACGACGTGCTGTACGTGTCGATCCATGGCGACCCGACCAACTTCTACCCGGTGGTCGCCGGCTACGAGGACGAGCGCGGCACCGGAGCCGGCCACGGCTACAACGTCAACCTGAGCATGCCCCACGGCTCGCCCGAGTCGGTGTTCTTCGAGCGGCTGCGCGAGGCCATCGCGGCCCTGCGCCGGTTCGAGCCCGAGGTACTGGTGCTGTCACTGGGCTTCGATATCTACGAGCTCGACCCGCAGTCCCAGGTCGCGGTGACCAGCGAGGGCTTCAATCGTCTCGGCCAGGCCATCGGCGAACTGGGCCTGCCCACGCTGATCGTGCAGGAAGGCGGCTACCACCTGGAGAGCCTGCAGGAGAACGCCGAGCAGTTTTTCAACGGCTTCCTCGCGCCCCGGCGCACTGCGTGAGGCCGCAGCGGGCGGCCCCGGCCGCCCGCTTCAGACCCTGTTTACGATCTCGCGAGCTAGAGCAGAACAAGGCGAAATCGGTTGAGGGAGCGGAGTTTACTTGCAGTAAATGAGCATCCCGAGACCGATTTCAACGCAATTATGTCGACGCGCAGCAGATCGTAGACAAGTTCTCACGCTGCCGGCAGGCGCAACGCCCCGGCACAGTCCTCGCGCTGCTGCATCGCCTCGACCACCTGCGCCAGCGCCAGGCGCACATCGCCGATCAGCCGGTTGCTCTTCAGCTCCTGCTTGTACACCAGGTAGAAGTTGAACCACTGCTCCAGCGCGAAGGGGCGGCTGACCAGCTTGGGTTTTTCGCACAGGTCCGCGGCGGTGATGGCGTTGACCAGGCTCAGCCCGCCGGTCATCTCGATCATTGCGCCCATGCTCGACAGGCTCGACTGCAACTCATGGCGCAGCAGGCGGCGCAGGCTATTGTCGCGGTAGATCAGGTGGTCCGACTGGATCGGCTTGATCAGCGTCTGCCCGTCGAGGTCGGTCAGTTCCAGCTCGACCTTTTCTGCCAGCGCACTCGCCGACGGCATCAGCACGCGCATGCGTGCCGCCACCATCGGCGCGAACAGCAGGTTGGGCTCGTGCACCTCATAGGACACCAGCGCCATGTCCAGCCTTCCAGCCTCCACATCGGCGATCAGCCGGCCGCTGGCCGCCACATCCAGTGACACCGCGATCCCCGGGTGTGCCTGCAGGTAACGCTGCACCAGGGCCGGCCCGAAGCGATGCCCCAGTCCCGGCGCGCAGCCCAGTTTCAGCGACGCCACGCCGCTGTCCTGGAGGACGAACAAGTCCTCCTCGATACGCGCCAGGTTGCCCATCAACAGGATCGCCTCGTTGAGCATGTAGCGCCCTGCGGCAGTGATCTGCAGGCGCTGGTTCTCACGGGCGAACAGGCGAATCTTCAGCGACTCCTCCAGCCGCGCCAGCGCGTGGCTGACGGCGGACTGGGTAAGCCCCAGCTGCACCGCCGCCTGGCGCGTCGAACCAGTGGTGGCGATGGCGTGGAAGATTTCCAGGTCGCGCAGGCTGAACTCGGTACGCATGGTCGGGAACACCCTGGCCGGTCAAATGATGAAAAAAGATCATAAATTGACGCTGTTTTTTGTCAATGCAAGACTCGCCACGTGTTCTCGAACAACCGAAACCCTTTCAGAACAGGGGTCTTGGACCGAACACCTGGGTATTAAAATAATTTGTAGGAATCACCATTCGTTCCCCGCGTTTGGCTCCCGACACCCATCCCGAGAATAAGAATGTTCGACTTCAACCTTGTGCTCCATTACCTGCCGATGCTGCTCAAGGCAGCCGGCGTTACCGTCGAGCTCACCCTGCTGGCTATCGTCTTCGGCCTGCTGATCGGCCTGCTCGCCGCCCTCGCCCGCCTGTCCCGGCACCGCGCCCTGCGCTGGACCGCCGCCGGCTACATCTGGCTGATCCGCTCGACGCCGCTGCTGGTCCAGTTGTTCATCATCTACTTCGGCCTGCCGCAGTTCGGCTTCGAACTGTCGCCCTTCACCTCGGGCGTGATCGGCCTGGCGCTGAACGTCGGCGCCTACAACGCCGAGACCATCCGCGCCGGTATCCAGGCGATTCCTCTCGGCCAGGTCGAAGCCTCGCGCTCGCTGGGCTTCGGCACCGCGCGGACCATGCGGCTGATCATCCTGCCGCAGGCGTTCAAGCTGATCGTGCCGCCGCTGGGCAACAACCTGATCATCCTGATCAAGGACACCTCGCTGGTGTCCACCATCACCCTGGCCGAGCTGTTCATGCGCACCCAGCAACTGGTCGGCGCAACGTTCAAGCCGTTCGAGCTGTATTTCGCCTGCGCGCTGATCTACGCGCTGCTGACCACCATCACCAGCCTGCTGCTGCAACTGTTCGAGCGGCGCCTGCTGCTCAAGGGAGGACGGGCATGAGCCGCGCCGACGTACAAATCCAGCTGAAAGATATCCACAAGCACTACGGCCCGCTGGAGGTGCTCAAGGGCATCGACCTGGACGTGCACAAGGGCGAGGTGATGGTGCTGATCGGCCCCAGCGGCTCGGGCAAGAGCACCCTGCTGCGCTGCGTGAACATGCTCGAACAGCCGACGCGCGGCGAAATCCTCTTTCAGGACCAGTTGATCAACGACCGCCAACGCAGCCATCGCGCGCAGGAAAAATACCTCAACGGCCTGCGCATGAAGGTCGGCATGGTGTTCCAGCACTTCAACCTGTTCCCGCACCTGACCGTGCTGGAGAACATCACCATCGCCCCGACCCAGTTGCAGGGCATCGACCCGCGCCAGGCGCGTGCCGAGGCCGAGGAGCTGCTGGAGAAGGTCGGCGTGCTGGACAAGCGCGACGTCTACCCCGGCAACCTCTCCGGCGGTCAGAAGCAACGCGTGGCGATTGCCCGCGCCCTGGCGCTGAAGCCCGACGCGATGCTGTTCGACGAGCCGACATCGGCGCTCGACCCGGAAATGGTCGGCGGCGTGCTCAACGTGATGGAGAGCCTGGCCCGCAGCGGCATGACCATGATGGTGGTCACCCACGAAATGCGCTTCGCCGAGAAGGTCGCCGATCGCGTGGTGTTCATGGCCGACGGCAACATCGTCGAGCAGGGCACCCCGCAGGAAGTATTCCGCGCGCCACAACAGCAACGCACCCGCGCGTTCCTCGCCGACATCGGCTGATACGCCCAATCCAGCGCGCACGCCAAGGCGGGCGCCGACAATCAGGGGATTCGCATGTCCGACTACCTGTTCTACCAATCCGCGGTGCGCCTGCCGACCGTCTCCCACGCCCAGGGTATCTACGCCTGGGACGAGCACGGCCAGCGCTACCTGGACGCCTGCTCCGGGGCCATCGTCGCGCAGCTCGGCCATGGCCATCCGGCAGTGCGCGAGGCGATGCTGGCGCAACTGGACAAGGTCGCCTTCGCCTACCGCACCCAGTTCGAGAACCAGCCGGCGCTGGACCTCGCCGAGCGCCTGGTCAACCTTACCGGCCAGCGCTTCGACCGGGTGTTCTTCTCCTCGGGCGGCTCCGAGTCGGTCGAGTCGGCCCTGAAGATCGCCCGCCAGTACTGGTATGCCAAGGGCGAAGCGCAGCGCCGGGTGTTCATCAGCCGCAAGCCGGCCTACCACGGCTCGACCATGGGCGCACTGGCGATGACCAGCTACACGCCGCTGACCCAACCCTTCGAGCCGATGTTCCAGCACTACCCGAAGATCGCTTCGCCGACCCAGTACCGCGTACCCGCCGGCCTGAGCGCCGAGGCCCACGCGATTGTCTGCGCCGACGAACTGGAAGCGGCCATCCTGGAAATCGGCGCGCAGAACGTCGCCGCCTTCATCGCCGAACCCATCGGCGGCGCCAGTACCGGCGCGGAAGTGCCGCACGACGCTTACTTCCCGCGTATCCAGGCGATCTGCAAGCGCCACGGCATCCTGCTGATCCTCGACGAAGTGATGACCGGCATCGGCCGCACCGGCCGCTGGTTCGGCTACGAACACTGGGACGTGCAGGCCGACATCCTCTGCCTGGCCAAGGGCCTGGGTGCCGGCTACTACCCGGTGTCGGCGGTACTGACCCGCGCCGAACTGACCGACCCGATCCTCTCCTCCGGCGGCTTCCAGCATGGTTACACCTACGCCGGCAATCCGCTGGCCAGCGCCACCGCACTGGCGGTGATCCAGGCCATCGAGGATGAGAACCTGGTGAGCAAGGTCGCCGAAAACGGCGCCTACCTGCTGGATCGCCTCAAGGCTCTTGGCGCGCGCTACGAATTCATCGGTGACGTGCGCGGCCGCGGCTACCTGCAGGCCATCGAATACGTCGCCGACCGCGACAGCAAGACACCCTTCCCGCTGGCCGCCAACGTCAGCGACAGCATCACCCGGCTGGCCCGCGAGCGCGGCCTGATCATCTACCCGCGCCGTTCGCTGATGGGTGAACAGGGCGACCACACGCTGATCTCGCCGCCGCTGATCACTACCCGCGAACAGTGCGACGAAATCGTCGAACTGCTCGGCGCCACCTTCGACGCCTTCCAGGCGCAGCAGGCCGGCCGATGAACAAACAGTGCACGCTGGAGCAGGCCGTCGCCGGCATCGCCGACGGCAGCAGCATCATGGTCGGCGGCTTCGGCTCGCCCGGCACGCCGTTTTCCCTGCTGGAAGAACTCACGCGGCAGGGCAAGCGTGACCTGACCATCATCAAGAATGACGCCAACCAGGACGGTTACGGCGTGTCGCGGCTGATCGAGGCCGGCGCCATTCGCAAGATGGTCACCACCCACCTCGGCCTGAGTGGCGCCGCGCGCAAGGCCTACACCGCCGGGCAACTGGAAGTGGAGTTCGTTTCCCAGGGCCTGTTCGCCGAGCGCATCCGCTGCGCCGGCGTCGGCCTGCCGGCTTTCCTCAGCGACATCGAGATTCCCGAGGAGCTCGGCGAGCAGCGCCAGACGGTGACGCTCGAAGGCCGCCAGCTGTACGTCGAAACCGCGCTGCGCGCCGACTACGCCTTCATTGCCGGGCACCGTGCCGACCACGCCGGCAACCTGCAATACCACGGCAGCGCGCGCAACTTCGGCCCGCTGATGGCGATGGCCGCCGACCGCGTGATCGCCGAGGTCTACGACCTCAGCGAGCAGGCATTGGCGGCCGACAGCATCCACACCCCCGGCATCTTCGTGCACCACCTGGTCGCCGTCACAAGGAGCTCCCATGAGTACCAGCCCATCCCTCGCTGACCCGCGGGAAATCATCGCCCGCCGGGCCGCGCGGGAAATCCGCGACGGCCAGCTGGTGAACCTCGGCATCGGCCTGCCGACCCTGATTCCCGGCTACGTGCCGGAGCACATCCAGGTGTGGATCCACTCGGAGAACGGCATCGTCGGCGTCGGCCCGCAGGCTGGCGCGCACAACCTCGACGCCGAGCTGATTGACGCCGGCGGCGGCTACGTCACCGTGGTGCCGGGCGGCGCCATCGTCGACAGCGCCACCTCCTTCGGCATCATCCGCCGCGGCCTGCTCGACATCACCTTTCTCGGCGCTCTGCAGGTTTCCCAGCACGGCGACCTGGCCAACTGGCTGGTGCCGGGCAAGATCGTCGCCGGCATCGGCGGCGGCGCGGAACTGGCGCAGAAGGCCCGCCAGGTGATCGTCACCATGCCGCACTGCGACAAGGACGGCCGCGCCAAGATCGTCGAACACTGCGAGCTGCCGCTCACCGCGCGCCGCTGCGTGACGCGGATCATCACCGAACACGCAGTATTCGACATCGACGACGAAGGCCTGCTGCTGCGGGAAATCCTCGGCGACCTGAGCCTGGCCCAACTGCAAGCGATCACCGCGCCCTTCCGCGACGCCCGCCACTGACCCGGACTACCACCATGACTTCGACTGCCTCCCCGGCGTACATCGCCGGTTACGCCCGCACGCCCATCGGCCGGGCCTACCGCGGCGCGTTCAACGACACCGATGCGCCGACCCTGGCCGCCTTCGCCTTGCGGGCCGTCCTGCAACGGCACGACCTCGACCCACACGCCATCGACGATGTGATCCTCGGCTGCGCCCTGCCCGAGGGCTCGCAGTACTACAACATTGGCCGCATGGCGGCGTTGGCGGCACGGCTGCCGGTGCGCACCCCCGGCATGACCGTGGACCGCCAGTGCGCCTCCGGCCTGATGTCGGTGGCCATCGCCAGCCAGCGCATCCACGCCGGCGATGCCGAACTGATCCTCGCCGGCGGCGTGGAGTCCATCAGCTTGGTGCAGACCTCGCACATGAATACCTACCGGCGCCAGGATCGTCAGTTGGCGGACTACTTGCCCGCCGCCTACATGCCCATGGTTGAGACCGCCGAAGTGGTCGCCACGCGCTACGGCGTCAGCCGCGAGGCACAGGACGCCTACGCGCTGGAGAGCCAGCGACGCGCCGCCATGGCGCAGGCCCAGGGTCTGTTCGAAGCGGAGATCGCAGCGGTCCGCACCGTTCAGCGCATCGAAGATCGCAACAGTGGCGAACAGTCCTTCGTCGAGATCGACATGGCCCGCGACGAATGCCCGCGCCCTACCACCAGCGCCGAAGGCCTGGCGGCGCTGTCGCCGGTGTTTGCCCGGGGCTCGGTCAGCGCCGGTAACGCCTGCCCGCTGTCCGATGGCTCTGCCGCCTGCCTGGTGGTCTCTGAAGCGCAGCTGCAGCGCCACGGCCTGCAACCGCTGGGGCGCCTGGTCAGTTGCGTGGTGGAAGGCTGCGCGCCCGATGAGATGGGCATCGGCCCGGTGCCGGCAATCCGCAAGCTGTTGCAGCGCTGCCGGCTGACGATCGACGACATCGACCTGTGGGAAATCAACGAAGCCTTCGCCTCGCAGGTTGTGTACTGCGCGCAGACCCTGGGCATCCCGGCCGAGCGACTGAACGTCAACGGCGGCGCCATCGCCCTCGGCCATCCCTACGGCATGAGCGGCACACGCCTGGTAGGTCACGCGCTGCTCGAAGGTCGTCGGCGCAACGCGCGCTACGTCGTGGTCAGCATGTGCATTGGCGGCGGGCAGGGTGCAGCAGCGCTGTTCGAATGCCTCTGAGCCCGACAAAGAAAAAGGCCCCGCCAAGCGGGGCCCCTTCCTGCACGCCGGCTCTTCGGGCCGTTACAGGGAATCCAGGTAGCGCTCGACGTCCAGCGCGGCCATGCAGCCGGCGCCGGCGGACGTGATCGCCTGGCGGTAGACATGGTCGGCCACGTCGCCAGCGGCGAACACGCCGGGGATGCTGGTCGCCGTGGCATTGCCTTCGCGGCCGCCGCTGACCACCAGGTAGCCGTCCTTCAGCTCAAGCTGGCCCTCGAACAACGAGGTGTTCGGCGTGTGGCCGATGGCGACGAACAGGCCGTCCACCTTCAGTTCCGAAGCCTCGCCATCGTTATGGCGCAGGCGCACGCCGGTGACGCCCATGGCATCGCCCAGCACCTCTTCCACCTGGGCATTCAGGCGCAGTTCGATCTTGCCCTCGGCGACGCGGGCACGCAGCTTGTCCTGCAGGATCTTCTCGGAACGGAAGCTGTCGCGGCGGTGCACCAGGGTCACCTTGCTGGCGATATTGGCCAGGTACAGCGCCTCTTCCACGGCAGTATTGCCGCCGCCCACCACCGCCACTTCGCGGTTGCGGTAGAAGAAGCCGTCGCAGGTGGCGCAGGCGGACACGCCCTTGCCCATGAACGCCTCTTCCGACGGCAGGCCGAGATAACGCGCACTGGCGCCGGTGGCGATGATCAGGGCATCCGCGGTGTAGGTGCCGCTGTCGCCCTTGAGCACGAACGGCTTGCCGGCCAGGTCGACGCCATGGATGTGGTCGAAGACGATCTCGGTCTCGAAGCGCTCAGCGTGTTCCTGCATGCGCTGCATCAGCGCCGGGCCGGTCAGGCCATGGGGGTCACCCGGCCAGTTGTCGACTTCGGTGGTGGTGGTCAGTTGGCCGCCGGCCTGCATGCCGGTGATCAGCAGCGGCTTGAGGTTGGCGCGGGCGGCGTAGACCGCAGCGCTGTAACCCGCAGGCCCCGAACCCAGAATGATGACGCGCGCGTGACGATCGGACATGACAGCCTCCAGTGCTCGGGTGAAGAGCGGGGTGCAAAAGAAAAGGGAGCTGCCAAAGCACCAGGGGGAAGGTTGGGAGGGCGGCAGCTCCACTGAAAGGTTTCTTGCGCGGACCGCACGGCCCGGAGACTGAGGACAATGCGGTGTGACCTGAGTCACGGATCGCATTGTCCCGCAGAACTCCGGAAAACCCTTGAGATAAGTCAGGGATTTCCGCGGTCGTCCTGCGCTCCTTGAGATAAGTCAGGGAGTGTCGGATCGACCCTCGAACTCGTTCGATACCAGATGGCGCGCAGCTTACCGCCGCCGCCGCGTCCTGCTGAAATGCCCAATCTCAATGCCCCCCATAGGCTGCCCCTATGTAGCGGGCAGCCACTGCACCTGTGTCTAGACTCAAGCAAACCAGAGGTCACCCGGACCACCATGAACCTTCGCGCCCGCCTGCTTTGGCTGTGCCTGCCCCTGTTCGTCGCGAGCCTCACAGGGGTCTGGCTGCTGTCGGACATGATCCTGCTCGACCGCTTCGACCGCGGGGACCGCCAGCACCTGGCCGACGAGGTACGCATCGTCCACAACCGCGTCGCTTACGAAAAACAGCGCAACCTCGACATCGTCCACAGCTACGCCTGGTGGGATGCCAGCTACCAGTTCATGCGCCTGCCGCAGGCGCGCTTCATCGAGGACAACCTGGACCAGGACCTGCTGGGCATCCTCGGCTTCGACTATGTGCTGTTCGTCGACCGCGACGGGCACATCCTCGCCCAGCAATGGAAACTCGACGAACTGGCCCAGCGTTTCCCCGGCCAGCAGGTGCCCGAAGCCGCCCGGCTGCGCGACGGCATCCTGCGCACCGCACTGGAGCTGGGCGCCCTGGATATCGATGGCGACCCGCGCCACAGCCTCGACCAGCTGCTGCAGATCGAAGGCGTGCCGCAGCTGCTGCTCAGCTATCCCATCAGCAATACCGCGGGCACCGCCGAGCCGGCCGGCGTGGTCATCGCCGGCGTGCTGCTCGACAGCGCGCGCATGTACAACCTGCAGACCCAAATGGGCGCGAGCCTGCGCCTGGCCCGGGACCCGGTACAGGGCAAGGACTGGCGTACCCTGAACATCCCCACCGGGCGCGGCGCCACCCTGCTCAGCTCGCGGCATCTGCTGGACGAGAACAGCCAGCAGATGTCGCTGCTCTATCTCGACTCCCGCGGCCGACCGCAACTGCGCCTGGAACTGACCAGTCCCCGGCCGCTGTACCAGCAAGGCCAGCAGTCGGTCAGCCTGTTCCTCTACCTGACCCTGGCCCTGCTCGGCGGCGCCATCCTGCTCGCCTACGTGGCCCTGGAGCTGCGCATCATTCGCCGGGTCAGCAGCATGAACCGCGAGGTAGCAGTCATCGGGCAGGACCGCACCGCCTTGCGCCTGAGCCCACAGGGGACGGACGAACTGGGCCAGCTGGCCAACGAGATGAACCGTACCCTCGATCGCCTGGCGCAGAGCGAAGCGCGCGATCGGGCCATCCTCGATGCCATTCGCGATGGCTACTTCGAGATGGACACCCGGGGCATCATCCGCACCGTCAACCCCGCACTGTGCCGAATGCTCGACTACGCCGCCGACCAGCTCAGCGGCCAGCACTTCGGCATCCTCCTGCAGGAGGAGGACTATCACCGCGCCCAGAGCCTGTACGACAAAGTCCGCGACGACGAGCAGGAAACCACCTTCTCCGCCCCGTTCAAGCGCCGCGATGGTCGGCTGGTGAGCTGCGAAACACGGCTCTCGGCGATCCGTGACGGCCAGGGTGAATTCCAGGGCTTCCGCGGCATCCTGCGCGACATCAGCGACCAGGTGGCCTACCAGAAACAACTGATCGACCTCGCGTACCGAGACACGCTGACCGCACTGGGCAACCGCAAGGCCTTCAACGAGCAATTGCAGCGCGCCATCGTGCACAGCAATCGGGTGGCCCTGCTGTACATCGACCTGGACCGCTTCAAGCAGGTCAATGACCGCTTCGGCCATGCCATCGGCGATGCGCTGCTCAGCACCGTCGGCGAGCGCATGCGCGGCAGCCTGCGCCAGCCGGACCAGGCCTTCCGCCTGGGCGGCGACGAATTCGCCGTGCTACTGGAAAATGCCCAGCCGGATCAGGCCGAAGCCCTGGGCATGCGCCTGCTGGGCGTACTCGGCGCCGAGTACCGCCTGGGCGGCCAGGTCATCGACTTCGTCACCCCCAGCATCGGCATCGCCTTCTACCCGCAGGACGCCGCCGATGCCGACGCCCTGACCCGCGCCGCCGACATCGCCATGTACCAGGCCAAGCAGGAACGCAACCGCTGTTATCGCTACACGCTCGCCTGAGCGCGCGGCTGCGATGCACATACCCGGCAAAACAGACGGCTCGCCGGGCCTTCGCCGGGTCTGCTAAGGTCGCCTACGGTTCAACCCTGGAGAGTCCGATGTCCACCCTGAGCGGCCCGCAATACCTCAGCGAAGGCCTGAAACTGATGATGCGCCCCGGCCTGCGGCTGTTCGTCCTGCTGCCCCTGAGCATCAACATCCTGCTGTTCGTCGGCCTGATCGGCTTCGCCATCAACCAGTTCAGCCACTGGGTCGACTGGCTGATGCCGACCCTGCCGGACTGGCTGAGCTTCCTGCAGTTCATCCTCTGGCCGCTGTTCGTCGCGCTGGTCCTGCTGATCGTGTTCTTCACCTTCACCATGATCGCCAACATCATCGCTGCGCCCTTCAACGGCTTCCTGGCGGAGAAGGTTGAAGTCGTGGTGCGCGGCACCGACGACTTTCCCGAATTCAGCTGGGGCGAGCTGATGGCCATGGTGCCGCGGACCATCGGCCGCGAGCTGCGCAAGCTCGGCTACTTCCTGCCGCGCGCCATCGCGCTGTTCATCCTCAGCCTGATCCCCGGCCTGAACCTGATCGCTGCACCGCTGTGGCTGATCTTCGGCGTGTGGATGATGGCGGTGCAGTACATCGACTACCCGGCGGACAACCACAAGCTGGGCTGGAACGAGATGCTCGCCTGGCTGCGCAGCAAGCGCTGGGCCTGCATGGGCTTCGGTGGCATCACCTACCTCGCGCTGCTGATCCCAGTGGTCAACCTGGTCGCCATGCCCGCCGCCGTGGCCGGCGCCGTGCTGTTCTGGGTGCGCGAGGGTGGTGAAAAGGCGCTGGTGCAGTAACCCGCCGCCGCGCCTGAGCGGCTGTCACCTATCGATCATCGCATTGTCATCGGCGCGCCACCGCGCGCCGGGACACTGCGAGCATGACCACGATTCCCCTGCGCATCGCGCTGATCAGCGAAACCTTTCCGCCGGAAATCAACGGCGTGGCCAACACCCTCGGCCGGCTGGCCTCAGGGCTGTTGCATCTCGGGCACCAGATCCAGGTCGTCCGCCCGCGCCAGCAGAGCGACGAAGGCCGACACAGCGATGGCCAGCTGGTGCTGACCCGTGGTTGGCCGCTGCCCGGCTACCCCGGCCTGCAATGGGGCCAGTCGTGCCTGCACAAGCTGATGCGCCACTGGAAACGCACCCGCCCGGATGTGCTCTACATCGCCACCGAAGGCCCCCTCGGCCTCGCCGCCCTGCGCGCCGCCCGGCGCCTGCGGATCCCGGTGATCAGCGGCTTCCACACCAATTTCCAGCAGTACAGCGCGCACTACGGCTTTGGCCCGCTGATGCGCCTGGTGACCCTGTACCTGCGCTGGTTCCACAATCGCACCCAGCAGACCCTGGTGCCCAGCGCCAGCCAGTCCATGGAGCTGCAACGGCGCGGCTTCGAGCGCCTGGCGCAGCTCTCGCGCGGCGTCGACAGCCAACTGTTCAACCCCGTCCGCCGCGACGAAGCGCTGCGTCGCGAATGGGGCCTGGGCGAACGGGATATCGCCGTGCTGCATGTCGGCCGGCTGGCAGCGGAGAAAAACCTGTCGCTGCTGGGCAGCAGCTTCCGCGCCCTGTGCGCGGAACACCCGCAGCTGAAACTGCGCCTGGTGATAGTCGGTGACGGCCCGCAGCGCGCGCACCTGCAGAAGGAACTGCCCGAAGCGCTGTTCTGCGGCCTGCAGCGTGGCGAGGAACTGGCCCGGCACTATGCCAGCGGCGACCTGTTCCTGTTCCCCAGCCTGTCGGAAACCTTTGGCAATGTGGTGCTGGAGGCGCTGGCCTCAGGGCTGGCGGTGGTCGCCTTCGACCAGGCGGCCGCCGGCCAGCACATCCGCCACGGGCACAACGGCGTGCTTGGCGTTCCGGGCGAGAGCCAGAGCTTCTTCGAAGCGGCGAGCTGGCTGCTGGAGGACCCGGAGCGTTTGCGCCGGGTGCGCCTCAACGCTCGTCACCACGCCATCCACCAGGCGTGGGACACGGTGGTCGAGCGCTTCGAGGGCTATCTGCAGGAAGCCTGCCGCGCGGGCCTGCCGGGGAAGAACCCCGGCGGCCTGGGCCACCCTGAAACCCACAAGTAGCGATCAGGCGAAGGGCTTGGGCTCGGCGGCAAAGGACAGGCTCATGGCGCCGGCGCCGAGGTTGATGCCGCCGGTGGGGCTGAGCATCGCCAGGTGCACCTGCACGCCCTTGGCCTGGCAGGCCGCTTCCAGCGCGGCGAAGCCTGGCAGGTCACGCAGCGCGGAAGGATCGCCGGCGTAACTCAGGCTCATCTGCGGCGCCAGCAACTCGCCCGCCTCGACCCGCGCGCGGGCGAAGTTGAGCAGGCGCTCGGCGGATTTCTCGTAGTTCGGCGACACCGACACGGGCTTGTCCTCGCCCTGTACCAGGCTCAGCACCGGCTTCATGTCGAGCATCGAACCCAGGCCGAGGAAGGCGCCACGCAGGCGGTCGCCGATGCTGCTGCGGTCGCCCTTCTGGAAGCCACGGCGGCGGATGTGCCCAAGGTCGCTGGCGACCAGGAAGGTGTTCATCTGCTGGCTGAGCTGCTCCAGGCGGGTGCGCACGGCGTTGGGGTGCTGATCTTCGCCGAGCAGGCGCACGCCTTCGGCGGCCAGCACGGCCAGGCCGGCGAACACGGTCTGGCTATCGATCACCCGCAGCGCGAAGGGCCCGGCGATACCGGCGGCGGCGCGGCGTTCCTTGTAGCTCTGCAGGAGGCTGAAGGAGGCCTGGGTGGCGTTGTCGAAGATCGGGCTGCGCTGGCTGCTGACGGTCAGGCAGATCACGTAGTCGAAATCGGTGACCAGCTTTTCCAGGAACCAGTCGTGAGTCTGCGCCGGCGTCAGCGGCTCGCTGCCGTCCTCGGGGCCAACCTTGGGCAGGTCCTGGGAATAAAACGTCAGGGTGGTGTCGGGATCGCGATCATCGACGATGCGACGCTCGCCCACACGGATACCGATGGGGAGGACGCGAATATTGTGGGCAGCAAGGAATTCGGGGGGAAGGTCGCAGGTTGCATCGACTACCAAGCCGATCCGCATGACTTACTCCTATGGCCGTCTCCCGGCCTATTGTTGTGTGAACGCGTTCATACTCTGCCCGTTTCGGACTGGGAAGTCAGCATGCGGAAAGGTGGGTCTCGGAAAAGATTTGTAAACGCCTGGGACGGTGTTTTCAGACCATTCAGGCAATCAATAACCCGCCATAAACAAGGCATCACTGGTAGGAGCGAGGGGGAGGCCTAGTCCTTGCTCGCGAACCGGTTGCGCAGCGGACTCTGTTCGCGAGCAAGCTCGCTCCTACAGAAATGCGAAAGCCCCTGGCACCGTGGGTGCCAGGGGCTTTTGAGGATCAGACGCGGGCGAATCAGGCCAGCGACATCAGCGCATCACGGCTGAACGGCTTGATGTCGGCAAGGCGACCGTCGCGCACTTTCAGCGCCCAGTCCGGGTCCACCAGCAGGGCACGGCCGACGGCGACCAGGTCGAACTCTTCCTTGTTCAGACGCTCCAGCAAGCCGTCGATGCCCGACGGCTGGGCGACTTCCTCGGTGTTGCCGAAGAACGCCAGGAACTCGCTGCCATCCAGGCCGACGTTGCCGACGGTGATGGTCGGCTTGCCGGTGAGCTGGCGGGTCCAGCCGGCGAGGTTGAGGTCGGAGCCTTCGAACTCCGGAATCCAGAAACGGCGGGTGGAGCAATGGAAGATGTCCACGCCGGCATCCGACAGCGGCTTGAGGAAGGCTTCCAGCTCCTCGGGCGTCTGCACCAGGCGGGCGCTGTAGTCCTGCTGCTTCCACTGGGAGAAGCGGAAGATGATCGGGTAGTCGGGGCCGACGGCCGCGCGCACGGCCTGGATCAGTTCGATCGCAAAGCGCGAACGGTTGGCCAGGCTGCCGCCGTATTCGTCGGTGCGCTTGTTGCTGCCGTCCCAGAAGAACTGGTCGATCAGGTAGCCGTGGGCGCCGTGGATTTCCACACCATCCATGCCGATGGCCTTGGCGTCGCGAGCGGCCTGGGCGAAGGCGGCGATGACTTCCTGGATGTCGTCCTTGGTCATCTCATGGACCAGCACGGTGCCATCCTTTTCCTTGCCGCTGGGGCCATAGCCCGGAACGCTGGCGTCCGGCTCGGTGCCCAGGCGGCGCACGGCGCCGACGTGCCACAGTTGCGGGACGATCTTGCCGCCTTCGGCGTGCACGGCGTCGACCACCTGCTTCCAGCCTGCCAGGGCGTCTTCACCATGGAAGCGCGGCACGTTCGGGTAGCCGTTGGCGGCCTTGTGGTTGACCGTGGTGCCTTCGGTAACGATCAGGCCGACGCCGGCAGCGGCGCGGCGACGGTAGTACTCGACGACCTGGGCGTGGGGTACGCCGCCCGGCGTGAAGTTACGGGTCATCGGCGCCATCACGATGCGCGTGGGCAGTTCCAGTTCGCCCAGGCGGAAGGGCGAGAACAGGGTATCTACGGATGCAGTCATTGAAGTCTCCATGACGGCCAGGCGACCGGTCGTCTCGTTTTTGAGTGGGGCTGGAAAAATGAGTGATGACTCAGGCAGATCAGGCCTGTAGCAAGTGCTCCAGGCGCTCGATGAAGCGTTCCACCGGCTTGAGCGAAGCGCTGACTTTCATGCGCGCCAGCACGCCCTGCCAGGCATTGCCGATGAACTCGGCCAGTTGCTCGACGTTCTCCGAGGCGGGCAATTCCCCGGCGCGCTGGGCGTCAGCCAGGCAGTCGCGCAGGGTATCGATGGACTGCTGAAGAATGCCGTCGACGCGCTCGGCGATCGGCGGCGACAGCTCAGCCATCTCGAAGCTCAGGCTGCCGATGAAGCAGTGGTACTGCAGCTTCTCCTGACGGGCGAAGTGCGCCAACAGCTCGCGGTAATAGGTGAGGATGCGTGCGCGCGGCCCCAGTGCCGGATTACCCAGCGCCTCGGCGTAGCGCGCCAGGCGTGGTGCATACAGGTGCTCCAGCGCCTGCAGGGCGAAGTCTTCCTTGCTGTCGAAGTAGTGATAGAAGGAGCCCTTGGGAATCCCCGCGGCCTGGACGATGTCCTGCACGCCGGTGCCGTGGTAGCCGCTGCGGGTCATCGCCAGGGAGCCCTTGGCGAGGATCAGGTCACGCTTGTCGAGTCGGATGCTGTTCATGGCGGCAAGAATATGACCGGTCGTCTCGCTTTTGCCAGCACCATTGATCGCAGTGATTTTCCTTCAGAAGCGGATCAGCGAACCGCCGGGCTTTCCAGCAACTCTGCTACGCCTTCCTTCAGCAATTCACGCAGGCGCTCCACCACGGCTTCAGGTTCGGCTTCGCTGCAATGCAGGCACAGGCCCAGCGGCTCCATGGTCGGCAGCCCGGCGCGCCCGGCATCCAGCCGCTCGACGCCGGCCGGCAAGCCGATGGGAGTACGCAGGCCGATCCCCAACCCCGCGCCGACGGCGGCCCAGATGCCGGACAGCCCGGCACTGGTGAAGGCCACGCGCCAAGGCACGCCGGCCCTGTCCAGGGCCGCCGTTGCCGCGCTGCGCAGCAGGCAGGGCGCCTCCAGCATGACCAGCGGCAGCGCTTGGGCCGCGGGAAACAAGGGCGCATCCGGTGCGCCGATCCAGCACTGCGCCACCACCCCCAGGCGTTCCATGTAGGGCGTGCGCTCACCGGTTTCCCACGCCAGCGCCAGGTCCAGTTCGCCGCTGCGCACCCCTTCTATGAGTTGCTGATTGCGCGAGGTGCGCACCTCGATGCGCACCCTGGGGTGAGCACGGGCGAAGCGCGCGAGCACGGCGGGCAACAGGGTTTCGCCGAAGTCCTCCTGCAGGCCGAGGCGCACCCGGCCCTCCAGCGAGCCGCCACGCAAGGCGCCGGCCGCCTCGTCGTTCAAATCCAGCAGGCGGCGGGCGTAGGCCAACAATGTCTCACCCGCCTCGGTCAGTGCCATGCCGCGTCCCTCGCGGCGCAACACCGGGGTGCCGGCCTGCTCTTCCAGCTTCTTCAGCTGCGCGCTGACGGCAGACGTGGAGCGCCCCAGGCGGTCCGCCGCACGGGCGAAGCTGCCCAGTTCGATGCCGGTGACGAAGGTGCGCAGCACGTCGAGATCGAAGTTGATGCGGGCCATGGCAACCATCCTGATTAATCGAACTATCAGTCAAATATTTCCTGATTTTCAGAACAAACCTGCCGCGCTAGCCTGATTCCGTCAAGCCACAGAAGAGGAACGGCAGCATGTCTCGTCCACCCCAGGTCTCCCCTGCCCTGCAACAGCAGGCACCGAAGCTGGCGCAGATCACCGAGCAGGTGCTGTTCGGGGATGTCTGGCAACGCCCGCAGCTGAGTCCGCGCGAGCGCAGCCTGGCAACCGTCGCCGCGCTGGTGGTGCAGGGCCGGCAGGAACAACTGCCGTTCCATTTCGAACTGGCCCGCGACAACGGCCTGACCCGCGAGGAGCTGGTCGAGCTGATCACCCACCTGGCCTTCTACGGCGGCTGGCCGACGGCCGCTTCCGCTCTCAACCGTCTCGACGAGGAGTGACACCATGCCCACCGTCCGCATCTCCCTGCGTAAAGGCAAGCAACCGCAGTACCTGCGCCAACTGGCCGACACCGTGTACGACGCCATGCACGAGGCTTTCAACGTCCCGGAAGGCGACCAGTTCGTGATGATCCACCAGCATGAAGCGGAGGAATTCGTCTACAACCGCGACTACCTCGGCGGCCCGCGCAGCGACGACTTCGTGCTCATCGCCATCACCATCGGCCGCCCGCGCGACTCGCAGACCAGGCAGGCGTTCTACCGCCGACTCAATGCATTGCTGGGCGAACGCCTGGAAATCGCCAGCGAGGACGTGATGGTACAGATCACCACCAGCGAGGCGGACGACTGGTCCTTCGGCGGCGGGCGCATGGGTGTGCTGACACGCCCCGATGCGGTCAGTGCCAGCTGACGCGCTGCTCCAGCGGGAAGCGCAGGCGTGGGTTGTAGACGCCGTTGTCCGCAGCCCGCCCTGCTGCCAGCAACATGATCGGCACCGCGTGACGGGGAATCTGCAGTACCTTGCGCAGCCGCACCTCGTCGAAGCCTTCCATGGGGCAACTGGCGAAGCCGTGGCTCTGCAGGGCGAGCATCAGGTTCTGCGCCGCCAGCGCGGTGGATTTCACCGCCCACAGGCGCATTTCGGCGTGGCTGTTGGGCTGCCGCATCAGGGCACGGCGCAACCCGACGACCGAATACAGCGCGCGCTTGAACAACCCGCGCAAGCCCAATGCACCCTGGTCGTACTGGAAAGGCGCGGTGCGCTCATAGAAGCGCCGGACCTTCTCCGGCACCTGCGGTTCGGGCCATTGCTCGAGGATGTCGGCGCAGGACTCGCGCCAGGTATCCGGCCGCGCCAGCACGGCGATCAGCACCGGCGCCGTGCGCGCTGCATTCTGCCCCAGGCAGACCGGCACCAGTTGGCGCCGCAGCTGGGCATCGCGGATCACCTGGAAGCTCCAGGGCTGCAGGTTGCAGGCATTGGGAGCGAGCACCGCCAGCTCCAGGCAATCGCGCAGCACTGCATCGGGCACAGGCTCGTCGAGGAAGCGACGAACCGAACGACGCTGCTCGATCAAGGCGCGCAGGGCATCAGGCGTGGCGGGCAAGCAGGCGGACTCGGCGGTGAAACGGCTCATGGCGGGCTCCGGAAGCAGGTCGCCCGATTAAGCCGCCGCGCGCTGCGCGAAACAACGCAAAGGAAGAAATGCCAGCGGGATTGGCGCAAGCGCCCTCTCCCGCCGGCAACGGTCAGGCGCCCAGCGCCTTCTCGATGGCCTGGATCAGCGCCGGATCATCCGGTGCGGTGCGCGGGCTGAAGCGCGCCAGCACGCGGCCGTCCGGACCGAGCAGGAACTTCTCGAAATTCCAGGTGATGTCGCCGGGGAACTCGGCGCCCTCGCCCGCCAGCAGGCGGTACAGCGGATGACGTTCCGAGCCGTTGACGTCCAGCTTGCCCGACATGGGGAAGCTGACCCCATAGTTCAGCGAGCAGAACGACTGGATCTCGGATTCGCTGCCCGGCTCCTGCCCGGCGAACTGGTTGCAAGGCAGCCCCAGTACCACGAACCCCTGATCCTTGTATTGCTGGTAGAGCTTCTCCAGACCGGCGTACTGCGGAGTCAGGCCGCACTTCGAGGCGACGTTGACCACCAGCACGACCTTGCCCTTGAGCGGGGCCAGCGGCAGATCCTGGCCGTCGAGACCATGCAGCGTCAGATCGTGAAAAGCGCTCATTGCTTGCTCCTTGAAGAAGTAGGCACGAAGTGCCCGCGCAGGGGCGGACAATGTGTCCGACGTGCTGCGCAATCCCAGTCGATGCGGGAAAAATGCCCTGGCATTCTTTGCAGTTGAAGCCGATTGCATGAGAAAGGCGCCCGAAGGCGCCTTTCCCGATTGAGCTTAGCAGCTCAATGATGGCTCCACCCGATCTCGATGAGCGACCGGGTGGCAGCGATCAATGGTGATGACCACCTTCGCCGTGGACGTGGCCGTGGGCGACTTCTTCAGCCGAAGCGTCACGGATGTCGACCACTTTCACCTTGAAGTTCAGGCGCTGGCCGGCCAGCGGGTGGTTGCCGTCGACAGTCACGTCGTCGCCATCGATGTCGCGGATGGTGACGATCTGCATGCCGCCGTCCGGAGCGGAGGCGTGGAACTGCATGCCGACTTCCAGCTCGTCCACGCCTTCGAACATCTCGCGGGTCAGGGTGGCGACCAGTTCGGCGCTGTACTCGCCATAGGCATCGGCCGGCTCGACGGTCACGTCCAGTTCATCACCGACCTGCTTGCCTTCGAGGGCTTTTTCCAGGCCGCCAATGATGTTGTGGGCACCGTGCAGGTAGACCAGCGGAGCGCCGCCGGCGGAGCTGTCGATGACCTCACCTGCGTCGTTGGTCAGGGTATAGTCGATGGAAACCGCCTTGTTGGCCGCGATCTGCATGGTTCGAAACCTATCTGATATAGAAGTTGAGCGCGTAAGTTTACGCGGCGACGCCCCCGAATGCGACCCGAAGACGGACGGACGGGACAACGCGGGTCCGCCGCGCCTGCTTGACTTTCATCAGGACGAAGACGGCCACTGGGTGGCAGTCTTGTCCTGCGGCCACACCCAGCACCTGCGCCACCAGCCGCCCTGGCAGTCGCGGCCCTGGGTGCTGGACCCGCAGCAACGCAAGGCGCAGATCGGCCGCTGGTTCCCCTGCGGCTGGTGCGCCAAGGATTCCGACAGCAACAAGGAGTAGGCATGCCGGCTCGCAATATCCTGGTGATCAACTGCGGCAGTTCTTCGATCAAGTTCGCCCTGGTTCGAGAGGGGCGCGAAGACTTCATCCTCCACGGCCTGGCCGAGCGCCTTGGCTCCAACGGCGCCAGCCTGCGCTGGCAGGGCGAGACCGACGAGCAGCCGCAGACCCTGGAGCTGCCCGGTGGCGACCACAAGGCCGCCCTCGCCCGCCTGCTGCCGCTGGTGGCCCAGGCTGCACAAGGCGAGTTGCACGCCATCGGCCACCGCGTCGTACACGGCGGCGAGCGCTTCACCCAGGCTTCGCGCCTGACCGATGAAGTGCTCAGCGCCATCCGCGAGACCTCGCCCCTGGCGCCGCTGCACAACCCGGCCAACCTGGTGGGCATCGACGCCGCCATGGCGCTCTACCCGGACCTGCCGCACATCGCCGTGTTCGATACCGCCTTCCACCAGAGCCTGCCCGAGCGCGCCTACCGCTACGCCATCCCCGAGCCGCTATACCGCGAGCAGCACGTACGCCGCTACGGCTTCCACGGCACCAGCCACCGCTACGTCAGCCACAAGGCGGCCGAGATGAGCGGGCTGGCGGTGGGCGACAGCTACTGGCTGTCCGCGCACCTGGGCAACGGCAGCTCCACCTGCGCCATCGCCAACGGCCAGAGCCGCGACACCAGCATGGGCCTGACCCCGCTGGAAGGCCTGATGATGGGGACCCGCTCGGGCGACGTCGACCCGAACCTGCACAGCCACCTGGCGCGCACCCTGGGCTGGAGCCTGGAGAAGATCGACCACATGCTCAACCACGACAGCGGCCTGCTCGGCCTGTCGGGGCTGTCCAACGACATGCGCACCCTGGAGCATGCCCGCGAGCAGGGCCACGCCAATGCGGCGCTGGCCATCGAAGTATTCTGTTACCGATTGGCCAAGTCGCTGGCCTCGCTGACCTGTGCGCTGCCGCGCCTGGACGGCATCATCTTCACCGGCGGCATCGGCGAGAACTCCGCGCTGGTGCGCAACCTCACGGTCAAGCACCTGCACGTGCTCAACCTCGAACTCGACGGCGAAGCCAACGCCCGCTGCGTGCGCGGTGTCGGCGGGCCGATCCACCTGGCCGGCCATCCGCGCGTACTGGTGATCCCCACCAACGAAGAACGGCAGATCGCTCTCGACACCCTGGCCGTACTCGACTGAAGATCCACGGGTTGCGCCCCACAAGGGCACCTCCTCTCTCCGCACGGCTTAAGGAGCCCGGATGCACACCTTCTTCCTCGCACCGACCGGTTTCGGTGTTGGCCTGACGTCCACCAGCCTGGGGCTGATCCGCGCCCTGCAACGCGCCGGCCTGAAGGTCGGCTTCTTCAAGCCCATCGCCCAGCCCCATGCAGGGGACGACGGCCCGGAGCGCTCCAGCGAACTGGTCGCACGCACCCACGGCCTCAATGCACCCACCCCGCTGTCGCTCTCCAAGGTCGAGCGCATGCTCGGCGACGGCCTGCTCGACGAGCTGCTCGAAGACATAGTCGGCATGTACAACAACGCCGCCGTGGACAAGGACGTGATGATCGTCGAAGGCATGGTGCCGACCAAGCATGCCAGCTACGCCGCACGCATCAACGCTCACCTGGCGCGCAGCGTGGATGCCGAAGTGATCCTCGTCTCCGCGCCGGACAACGAGACCGTGAGCGAGCTGTCCGACCGCATCGAGATTCTTGCCCAGCTGTTCGGCGGCCCGCGCGACCCGCACCTGGCCGGCCTGATCGTGAACAAGGTGCGCGGCGGCGAGAGCGACGATATGCCCCGCGATGCCGAGGCCGCCGCGCGGCTGTTCGGCGAGCGCCTGAAGGAACACTCCCCGCTGCTGCGCGACGGTGACGTCCGCCTGCTCGGCTGCATCCCCTGGCAGGACGAGATGAACGCCCCGCGCACCCGCGACGTCGCCGACCTGCTGGATGCCAGCGTGCTCAACGCCGGCGACTATGAACAACGCCGCGTGCAGAAGATCATCCTCTGCGCACCCTCCGCGCCGAATACCGTGCACCTGCTCAAGCCCGGCGTGCTGGTGGTGGTGCCGGGCGACCGCGACGACATCATCCTCGCCGCCTGCCTCGCCGCCATGAACGGCGTGCCGCTGGCCGGCCTGCTGCTGTGCTCGGGCCTGGCGCCGGACGCGCGGATCATGGAGCTGTGCCGCAGCGCGCTGCAGAGCGGCCTGCCGGTGCTGACGGTGAAGACCGGCTCCTTCGACACCGCCGGCGACCTGTCGCGGATGAACAAGGAAATCCCGGTGGACGACCGCGAGCGCGCCGAGCGTGTCACCGAATTCGTTGCCGAACACATCGACTTCGAGTGGCTCAAGGAGCGCTGCGGCGCGCCCCACGAGCTGCGCCTGTCGCCGCCGGTGTTCCGCTACCAGCTGACCCGGCGCGCGAATCGCGCGGGCAAGCGCATCGTCCTGCCCGAGGGCAGCGAACCGCGCACCGTGCAGGCCGCCGCCATCTGCCACGCCCGCGGCATTGCCCGCTGCGTGCTGCTGGCCAAGCCCGACGATGTGCAAGCTGTGGCGCAGATGCTGGGTATCGTGCTGCCCGCGGACCTGGAGATCGTCGACCCGGATCTGGTACGCAGCCGTTACGTCGACCCGATGGTCGAGCTGCGCAAGGGCAAAAGCCTGAATGCGCCGATGGCCGAGCAGCAACTCGAAGACAACGTCGTGCTGGGCACCATGATGCTCGCCCTGGACGAGGTGGACGGGCTGGTTTCCGGCGCCATCCACACCACCGCCAACACCATCCGCCCGGCCCTGCAGCTGATCAAGACGGCGCCGGGCTACAACCTGGTGTCCTCGGTGTTCTTCATGCTGCTGCCCGACCAGGTGGTGGTCTATGGCGACTGTGCGGTGAATCCCGATCCTTCGGCCAGTGACCTGGCAGAGATCGCCCTGCAGAGTGCCGCCTCGGCGCAATCCTTCGGCATCACCCCGCGGGTGGCGATGATCAGCTACTCCACCGGCGAGTCGGGAACGGGCGCAGATGTCGAGAAAGTGCGCGAAGCAACACGCATCGCGCGGGAAAAACGCCCCGATCTGTTGATCGACGGCCCCTTGCAGTATGATGCCGCCGCCATCGCCAGCGTGGGTCGCCTGAAGGCCCCCGAGAGCCAGGTGGCAGGACGCGCCAATGTATTCGTGTTCCCCGACCTGAACACCGGGAACACCACCTACAAGGCCGTCCAGCGCAGCGCCGACTGCGTCAGCATCGGCCCGATGCTGCAGGGCCTGCGCAAACCGGTGAACGACCTGTCACGCGGGGCGCTGGTGGACGACATCGTCTACACCATCGCGCTGACGGCGATCCAGGCGGACAGCGGCAAGGACGGCTGATAACCCAAGGCACGAGGGATGTGCCCACGAACGCATCACGCGCCCGGCCAACCGGGCGCCTACGTACAAGGACCATTCCTCGATGTTGAGTTTCCTCCCCCCGATCGTTCGCGGCGTGATCGCGAGCCTGCTGCTGTTCCTCAATACCGTTTGCTGGGCCACGCTGCTGCTCGGCATGACGCTGGTCAAGATCGTCCTGCCGTTCGCCGCGGCGCAGAGCGCTTGCAGCAAGATCATGAGCTTGATCGCCGAAAGCTGGATCGCCTGCAACAAGGGCTGGATGAACCTGGTGCGCAGCACTCACTGGAACGTCGAGGGCCTGCAAGGTCTGGTTTACGACCACTCCTACCTGGTCACCAGCAACCACCAGAGCTGGGTCGATATTCTCGTCCTGCAGTACCAGCTGAACCGCCGCGTGCCGCTGCTGCGCTTCTTCCTCAAGCAGGAGCTGATCTGGGTCCCGATCATCGGCCTGTGCTGGTGGGCGCTCGATTTCCCCTTCATGAAGCGCTACACCAAGGCCTACCTGGCCAAGTACCCGGAGAAGAAAGGCAAGGACCTGGAGACCACCCGCAAGGCGTGCGCCAAGTTCAGCCGCATCCCGGTGTCGATCTTCAACTTCCTCGAAGGCACCCGCTTCACCCAGGCCAAGCATGACGAACAGCAGTCGCCGTTCCAGCACCTGCTCAAGCCCAAGGCCGGCGGCATTGCCTTCGTCCTCGACGCCATGGGCGAGCAGCTCAAGACCCTGGTGAACGTCACCATCCATTACCCCGATGGCCGCCCGACCTTCTGGTGCCTGATGTCCGGCAAGCTGCGCTCGGTGGTAGTGCGCTTCGAAGAGCTGGAGATTCCGCGCCAGTTCATCGGCAAGAGCTACGACCAGGACGAGGGCTACCGCGCCGAGTTCCAGCTGTGGGTGAACCAGCTCTGGGAGCGCAAGGACCAGTTGCTGGCCCAGTTGCACCGCGAATTCCCCGCCAAGGCCTGATGCGCTTTTTGTAGGAGCGAGGGGAACGCCATCGTTATTGCTCGCGAACCGCATGGCACCGAGCGGTCCCGGTTCGCGAGCAAGCTCGCTCCTACAGAAGAGCAAGAACAAAAAAGCCCGCCAATCGGCGGGCTTTTTCATGGGCGGTGCTTACTGCTGGTACTGCTGGGTCTGTGCCCCCGGCAGGGCCTTCAGGTTCACTTCCACGCGGCGGTTCTGGGCGCGGCCATTGACGTCGGCGTTGGAGGCCACCGGCTGGTCCGGGCCCATGCCACGGGTGCTGACGCGGGAGCCATCGACGCCCTGGGAGGTCAGGTAGCTCGCGACCGACTGCGCACGGCGCTGGGACAGGTCCATGTTGTGCTGGCGGCTGCCGGTGCTGTCGGTGTAGCCGACGATCTCGATGCTGTTCTGGTTGAACTCCTTGAAGGAGTTGGCCAGGTTGTTCAGCGGGGTATAGAAGGACGGCGCAATGTTCGCCGAGTCGGTGGCGAAGGTGATGTTGCCCGGCATGATCAGCTTGATGTCGTCACCCTGGCGCTCGACCTGCACCCCGGTGCCCTGCATCTGCTGGCGCAGCTTGGCTTCCTGCTTGTCGGCGTAGTAGCCGTAGCCTGCGGCCGCGGCGCCCACGGCGGCAGCGCCGATCAGCGCGCCCTTGCCACGGTTGTTGTGGTTGATCGCGGCGCCGGCCACGGCACCAGCCAGCGCGCCCAGGCCGCCGTACTTGGCGGTCTTGCTGACGCCGCCCTCGGCGGGCACCTGGGTGTTGGGATCATAGGGATTCTGGGAGGCGCAACCGGCCATGAGAGCAAAGGCGGTGGCAGCCGCGACCATGGACAGACTACGTGCGGTGAACATGACGGATGACTCCTCGAATAGCGAAACACCCGGTATCGGGCGGCAAGTTAGAGCTTAGGACGTGCAAATAATTCCCGAGCAACCTTAAGCACGGATGAAGGGATTTTCCCGCATCTCATCGCCCAGATTGGTATCGGGCCCGTGGCCTGTGACTACGGTAGCTTCTTCGTCCAGTGCATAGAGACGCTCGCGGATCGAACGCTCGATGGTGGCGTAATCCCCGCCCCACAGGTCGGTGCGGCCGATGCTGCGGCGGAACAGCGTATCGCCGGCGATCAGCAGCTTGTCCCTGGGGAACCAGAAACTCATCGAACCCGGCGTATGCCCCGGTGTGTGCAGCGCCACGCCGCAGCCACAGGCCAGCTCCTCGTCATCGGCCAACCACTGGTCGGGCGACGGGACGGGCGTATAGGGCACGCCGAACATGCGGCACTGCATTTCCAGGTTATCCCAGAGGAACTGGTCGTCCTTGTGCAGGTGCAGGGTCGCGCCGGTCTTTTCCTTCATCTGCCCGGAGGCGAGGAAGTGATCCAGGTGCGCATGGGTATGGATAATGCTGACCACCTTGAGCCCCAGCGCGTCGAGGCGTTGCAGGATGAGCTCGTGGTTGCCACCCGGATCGACGACGATGGCCTTCTTCGTCACGGGATCACCGATGATGGTGCAGTTGCACTGCAAGGGGCCGACAGGGAAGGTTTCGCGGATCAGGGCAGGCTGTTCGCTCATCGGGGACTCGCTGGGTTGCGGAAGTACACGACGCCCATTTTCGCTGATTCC
This sequence comes from Pseudomonas sp. AU11447, assembly GCF_001672555.2. Lineage (NCBI taxonomy): Bacteria > Pseudomonadati > Pseudomonadota > Gammaproteobacteria > Pseudomonadales > Pseudomonadaceae > Pseudomonas > Pseudomonas sp. AU11447. The sequence goes on from NZ_LZDG02000066.1 coordinate 82,071, forward strand.
CCCAGCCCTGGCGAGCCGGCCCGGTCGACGGTTCAGTCGCCCTGGCGGTAATCCGTGGGCAGCTTGCCGGTCCACTTGCGGAACGCCCGGCGGAAGTTCGACGGGTCGTTGAAGCCCAGCAGCAGGGCGATCTCGTAGAGCGGCAGGTGGGTCGTGGTGAGGTATTGCAGGGCCAGGCGCTTGCGCACGTCGTCGAGCACTTCCTGGTAGGTGGTGCCCAGGTTCGAAAGATGTCGACGCAGGCTGCGGCCGCTGGTGTGCAGGTCCGCCGCCACCGCCTCCAGGTCGGGAAACTCGCCGGGCCGCGCCAGCAGCAGGCGGCGGATGCGGGTCAGCAGGCCCTCCTGCACGTCCAGCGTGGCCAGCAGCGCCTCGCACTGCTGCTCGCACATCTGCACCGTGGCCGGGTTGGCCAGCGCCATGGGCCGCGCCAGGTATTCGCTGGGCAGGCCGATGAAGTGGAACGGCTGGTCGAACAGCACTTCCCCGCCGAATACCTCGGCGTAGCGCTCGGCGTAGTCCGGTTCGGCGTAGGCGAAGCCAACGCTGACGCCCTGCAGCGGCTCGCCCACCAGGAAACGGGCGATGGTGTGCAGGCTGGTCATCAGGCCTTCGGCGGCGAAGCGGCTCGTCGGCCCCAGGGGAATCGACTCGCTGGCACGCAGGTAGGACACGCCGCCGTCTTCCACCATCTCCAGGTCGTAGGCCAGGCCCAGCACGCGGTAGTACTTCAGGGCGAAGGCGATGGCACGCTCGAGATTGGCGCTGGACAGCACCGCGTAGCCAAGGATGCCGTGGGTGGAGACGTTCAGCCGCTGCCCCAGCAGCAGGCCGAAGGCAGGTTCGTTGCAGTGCGCCAGGGCAGCGCTGGACAACTGGTGGAAATCGACGAAGGACAACCGACCGTTGGGGCTCTGCAGTACCTCGGGGCGCACGCGGGCCAGCTCGAACAGGCGCGCGCGCGGCACACCAAGCTCTTCGGCAAGGTCCAGGAGCGCCTGCGCATAGGCGACCGGCACCAGTTCGGCGGTGAAATTGAGCGGTTGCTTCATCGTTCTTCTTATGTTGACCGCTGGCCGGATATGACCGGAAAGTTGGCAGACAATAACCTTGTGACGCTTCCGCTACAAGCCCAGAGTAATGACCATGGACAACCACCACACTGGAGCCGCCATGGCCAGCACCACCCCCGCAGGACTGGAGATCAAGCCCCGGCACATGGACTTCGATCTGCCCGATCCGCTGCCGCGTCACTGGCACGGCGGAGACGCGTTCAAGTCCCATCTGTTCGACGCCATGTCGGTGCTCTTCCCCGACGGCGAGCGCTTCTTCATCGACTCGGTGCGGCAGTTCCGCGACCAGATCAGCGACCCGGTGCTGAAAGAGCAGATCCGCGGCTTCATCGGCCAGGAAGGTCACCACAGCCGCGAGCACCTGACCTACAGCCAGCGCCTGCGCGACCTGGGCTACGACGTCACCGCCATCGAGAAACGCGCCCAGGCGCGCATCCGCTTCACCCAGAAGAAGTTCCCTGCCAAGCGCCAGTTGGCAGCGACCGCGGCGCTGGAGCACATCACCGCGATCATGGCCAACGGGCTGCTGACCGACCCGCGCACCATGGAAGGCGCCGACCCGGTGATGCAGCGCCTGTGGCGCTGGCATGCCCTGGAAGAAACCGAGCACAAGGCGGTGGCCTTCGACGTCTACAACCAGGTCTGCGGCAGCCGCAAGCTGCTGCGCCGGGCGATGCGCATGGCGACCTTCTTCTTCGTGCTGGATACCTTCCGCGGCCTGGTGCACATGCTCAAGGTGGACGGCCTGCTGTGGAACTGGCGCGTCTGGCGCGACGGCATCAAGTGGACCTGGGGCAAGCACGGCGTGTTCCGCCCGCTGCTGCGCGAGTACCTGGACTTCTTCAAGTCCGACTTCCACCCGTGGCAGCACAACAACCTCGATGTGCTCTACGAGGTGCGCAAGGAATACGACCCGCAGCCGCTGGCGCACGCTGGCTGATCCGCCCTTCGCTTCGAACACCGCCCCGCCCTGTCGGGGCGGTTTCGTTTCCAGTACTGACCGCGAACTTCCCCGCAGGATGGGTGGAGCGCAGCGATACCCATGCTGTCGGCGCGCGGGAACTGATGGGTATCGCTTCGCTCCACACCATCCTACGAAAAGCGCTTGGGCAGGACCGTAGGGCGCATAACCTGGAACAGGTTATCCGCCGGCCGTTGCATGGCGGATAACGCTGACGCGTTATTCATCCTACGAAAAGCAATTCGGCAGAACGAAAAGCCCGGCGCTTGGCCGGGCTTTTCATTGAACAATCAACAGTCAGGCATGCAGGAAGCGCAGCGCGTCCGCTGCCGACTCCTCGGGGATTTCCTCCATCGGGATATGCCCCACGCCCGGATAGACCTTCACCTCGATCCCCGGTACGTCGCGCTGCCACATCGGTACATGGCGCGGCGAGATCCAGCGGTCGCGCTCACCCCACATCAGCAGGGTCGGCACCTTCAACGCGGCCACGCGGTTGGGGGTGGTGGGCAGCTCCTCGCGGTTGGCCTTCACCAGCACGCGGAAGATGTCGATCATCGCGCGGCGGTTACCCGGCCGGCGGCTGATGTCGTAGTAGCGATCGATCACGCCCGGTTTGATCTTGCGCGCATCGCCGTAGACTTCCTTGATGCCCTGGGCCACCAGGGCGCGCGGCATCCACATCGGCATCATGATGCCGGCGCCGGGCAGCACGGCGCTGGCGATCATCAGCGGGACCTTCTGCATGTAGTAGCCGGCCGGGTCGATAAGGATCAGCCGCTCGACGCGGTGGGCGTTGGCCAGCGCGTAGTTCCAGGCGATGTAGCCGCCCAGCGAGTTGCCGGCGATGGACACCTGCTTGAGGTCCAGGCGGTCGAGGAACAGGCCGAACACCTTCACCAGGCGCTCGCCGTCGTATTCGCGGTCCTGGCCGCCACCAGTGAGGCCGAAGCCGGGAACGTCGAGGCGGATGATGCGGAAGTGCTCGGACAACTCGGCGACCCAGCCGTCCCAGGTATGCAGCGAGGCCATCACGCCGTGGACCATCACCAGCACCGGTTTTTCGGGGCTGCCTTCGTCGCGGTAATGGATGTCGAAGCCGTCGACGTGGATGAACTTCGAACCGGACTCGGGCGAAGCGTAGCGTGCCTTCAGCGCAGCCAGCGGCAGGGGGCCGAAACCATAGCGGGCCAGGCCCTCGGCCAGCGGCGGTTGCACAGACAATGTGGCGGTCATGGACGAGTGACTCCCGTGCTTGTTGTTCTCAAGCCCGAATCACACCACAGCGCCCACGTCGCCGCGCCCAACCTAGGTAGTGTCGAGGCCCGTCACGGGATGACGCAGCCCGCTCACCCCGCTAACCTAGCCCGACCCGCCCTCGCGCAAGGAAAGCCCGTTCGTGCCGATCCTGACTCGCCGTTCGCTGTGGCCGCTGGCCGTGCTGTTGCTGCTCCTGTGCCGCCCGGCCCTGTCCGCCGACCTCTATTACCTGGGCCAGAAGATTCCCGACATCCAGCGCAACTGGACCAGCGCCGACTACCAGGTGCTGATCGACGCGCTGAAGAAGATCGACGAGACCCAGGTCAACGGCCTGCCCCGGCGCAGCGGCGAGTTCACCGGGCCGATCTACCAGCGCATGGTCAGCGAGGAAAATTTCCGCCCGCAGCTGAACATCTACGCGCCACTGGAGCTGCGGCAGAACGAGGCGCGCGAGGTGCTGTTCAAGCTCAAGGAGCTGATGCGCCTGTACTTCAACTTCCGCGCCGCCAAGCAGCCCTATGGCGCCGAGGCGTTGGGCCTGATGAGCTACTCGCTGCGCGAACAGGCGATCCTGTTCAACCTGACGGTGGAGTTCTGGATGACCCTGGCGCAGAGCGAGCAGCGCAACCCGGTGCGCCTGCAGGGCATGCAGGAAGCCAAGGCCGCCGCCTCGATGCTCACCAGCAGCGCCCTGGACTACCTCGGCCTGACTGCCCAGTTCGATCGCCAGGACCTGGTGCTCTACAGCGCCGAACTGGCCAAACAACTGCCCGAGCTGTTCATCCACCTGCCGCCGGAAGTGCGCGTGCAGCTGCTGATGCGCGTGGATGAACTGGCGCAGAAGCACGCCTACCCGGAGGTGCGCGAGAACATGCGCGATCTGCTGCCGGTGCTGCAGGCGATCCAGGCGGATGTGCAGAAGCAACTGGCACCACCGGCCAAGGGCCAGCCGGCGCCGAAAGGGCTGGATCTGAGTGCGCCGGTGGAGGGAGACAAGAAAGGGATGTAGTTCCGCAGGGCGCGAGTGTGCACCTGGAGAGCTGAAGCCCAGTCTGGCATCGCAGCCCAAGGCTCAGCGCCCTCTCCCCAGCCCTCTCCCTGAAGGGAGAGGGGGTTGTTCGGAAATACAGGGAGGATCGCGGCCCTGATGCAACTCTGGGGAGCATCAGGGAGGCAGTGGAGGCAGGGCGGACAGAGGATCAGTCCCCTCTCCCGCTTGCGGGGGTAGGCCAGGGAGCGGGAGCGCGGCCAGCCGACAAGCCGAAATCAACGACCTGCACCAACTCCCCTACCGCAGCAACCCCATCTCCTTCGCTCGCGCCACCGCCTGGGTACGACGTTCCACGCCAAGCTTGTCGTTGATGTGCCGGGCGTGGCTCTTCACGGTATGCAGGGAAATGAACAGGCGATCGCTGATCTCCTGGTTCGAGCAGCCCTGGGCGATCAGTTCCAGTACGGCCAGCTCACGGCCGCTGAGGCAATCGGTGAGCGTCGCGCTGCGCTCCGGCGCCGCCGGCAAGCGCTCACGCAGGGCCTCGATGGCTGGCGAGGTGACCCGCACGGCCAGTTGCTCGCGCAGCCATTCCGGATGTTGCTGCAGCACTTCCTGAAGCGGGATCGTCAGGCCGGCGGCCAGGCCGCTCAGGCACTCGCCCAACTCGAAGGACGCCTCGCGCTCGCGGCCATCCTGCAGCAGCAAGGCAACCAGTTGGCCCTGGGCAAAGCGCGCCTGCAACTGCGCACCACCTTGCAGGGCGCCGCTGGCCACGGCTCGCAGGCGTGCTTCGGCCTCGGCCATGCGGCCTTCGCGGCGCTCCAGTAGGGCCTGGAGCATTTCCACATTGCGCGGCAGCTGCGGCGAGCATTCCGGCGGCGTGGCCGGCTCGGCGCCGGTGTAGGTGTCGCGCAGGCGCTCCAGCCAGGCGCTGGCCAGTTCGACCTGGCCCTGACCAAGCCAGAGCTCGCACTTGATCAGGGTAATGGCCGACAGGTAGTAGACCGGCGGCACGTCCCAGACGTGCATCATCCGCTCGACCTCGGCGAGGTGAGCGAAGGCACGGGTGTAGTTGCCCAGCCGCCCTTCCAGGCTGGCCAGCACGCAGAAGCCGATCACCAGGCTGATGTCGCGGCAGGCGCGGGCTTCCTCGATACCGGCCTTGAGGCACTTGCGCGCCTCGTCCGGTTGCAGTGCGAGGCTACGCAGATAACCCTGGTAGAGCATCAATCGGCCGCGCACCGCGTAGCGCCGCTGCGAGGACAGACCGGAAAGCCGCGCCAACCCCTGGCGCACTTCGTCCTCGGCACGCAGCACTTCGCCGCGCGCTTGCAGGACGCGCGCTCGGTCGTAATGCACCATGGCTTCGAACAGCGGATTGCCGAAGCGCTGCGCCAGCTCCAGCGCTTCTCGATTGAGGCCGCGCGCGCGCCACAGATCGTCGCGCACGATGGCCAGGTTGCTCAGCGTGGACAGGCACAACAGGCGCGGGCCGAAGCGTTCCGGGCCAAGGCCGTGCATGGCCTCTTCGCAGTGACGCTCGGCCGCATCGATCTCGCCGCGGCCACGGGCAATTACCCCGGCCAGAGCCTGCCATTGCGCGAGCAGATCGCGCTGGGCAGTGGCATCGGCGGCGGGCAGGAAACGCGACAGCTGCGCTGCCAGCTCCTCGGCCGCATCCAGCTGGCAGGCCAGCGCCAGCGCCCAGCTGTACAGCACGATCAGGCGCGGCGTGCTGGCCAGCAGGCTGTCGGGCAGGTCCATCTTCCAGCGCAGCAGCGTGGCGACGTTCTGTTCGGCCAGCAGTTGTTCTTCGGACAGGCTCTGCACCAGGCTCGCAGCCACTTCCGGGTGGCCGGCGCGCAGGGCCTGCTCCACCGCATCGTCGAACAGCCCCTGGGCACTGAACCAGCGGCACGCGCGCAGGTGCAGCGCGGCTGCGGACGGCCCGGAACCGGGCAGCGGGCGCGCCAGCAGCAGGTCGGAGAACAGGTGGTGATAGCGGAACCACTGGCCCTGTTCGTCCAGCGGCACCAGGAACACCTGATGCTGCTGCAGGTGGCGCAGGATGGAGGCGCTGTCATGGGAGTCCCGGAGGGAATCACACAGTTCGGCGGAAAAGCGCTCGAAGCGCGCGGTCTGGGCCAGGAATACCTGGACTTCCGGCGACTGCTTGTCGATCACCTCTTCCAGCAGGTAGTCACGGATCAGCTCCTCGGCGCCATGCACGGACAGGTCCGGCACGTTGGCCGCCAATTCGTCGCCGTGGGCCAGCAGCCACAGGCGCAGGCCGGCGATCCAGCCTTCGCTGCGCTCGACCAGGTTGTCCAGGGCGTTGTCGTCAAGCTGCGCGCCGTTGGCGGAGACCAGCTGGGCGGTTTCCTCCACGGTCAGGCGCAGGTCCTGCTCGGTGAACTCCAGCAATTGCCGCGACAAGCGCAGGCGCGCCAGGTGCCAGTCCGGACGTTGACGGCTGGTGACCAGTACGACCAGACCGGGGGGCTGGTGGTTGAGCAGGAATTGCAGGCAACGGTCGAGCACTGCGCCCTGGGCCAGGTGATAGTCGTCCAGCACCAGCAGCAGCGGGCGCTCGACGGACAGGCTGTCCACCAGTTCATCGAGCAGGTCATCGAGCCAGGCTTCGAAGGCAAAGGGCTGGTGGCGCTGGCGCATCTTCAGCAGGGCCAGGGCTTCTTCGCCGAGCGTGGGGAAATGCAGGCGCAGGCCTTCGAGCAGGCGTTCGAGGAAACGCCCGGGGTCGCTGTCCCTGGCACTGAGCCCCAGCCATAGACTGTGCCATTGGCTTTCCAGCGTCTGGCAGAACTCGATGGCGAGGGAGCTCTTGCCGAACCCCGCCGGCGCAGACACCAGTATCAGCCGTCCCTCCAGCCCTGCGGCCATGCGCTGGCAAAGGCGCGAACGAGCAACGTGGCCATGCGGCAGCGGCGGCCGGAAGAAGCGGCTGCCGGCCGTGCTGGGGGGAACATCGGTCAGTCTTGGCAGAGTCGAGAAGTCGGTCATCGGCCTGGCTCTTGCTCTAGCTCTTATCGCTATGTCGACGGAGGTCACACTGAGGACGGAGCCTAGCCCCTTGCGGGCGGGAATTGAAGCCGATTTTGTTACCTTTGCTCACAAGATGACTGGAAGGCGTCCGACATTCCCGCCTCCATTCATCTGACAGATGATGTCCCATAAAAAAACCGGCCCGAAGGCCGGTCTTTTTTCACCGCGGAACCACCCGTGGGGATCGGGGGATCAGCGCACGCCTTCCTGGCGAAGCGCTGCCGGGGTGAAGTCGCTTTCCGAGGCGCTGTAGTTGAAGTCGTAGGCGGATTTCTCCTCGTTCTTCAGGCCCAGCACCAGGTAACGACCGGACAGCAGGTCATACAGGGTTTCCGCGGTGTACCACGGTACCTGGTAGTTGTAGTAGTACTGGTTGAACGCCTCGGCGACGCGCCACAGGGTGCCGCGACCGTCGTAGTGGTCGATCTCCACGGCCTGCCAGGTGTCCTCGTCGATGAAGAAGTCACGCTTGGCGTAGATGTGGCGCTCGCCCGGCTTCAGGGTGGCGGTCACGTGCCATACGCGGTGCAGCTCGTAGCGGGCCAGGTCCTGGTTCAGGTGGCCGGGCTTGATGATGTCCGAATACTTCAGCTTCGGATCGTCCATCTTGTAGTTGTTGTACGGGATGTACAGCTCCTGCTTGCCCACCAGTTTCCAGTCGTAGCGGTCCGGCGCGCCGTTGTACATGTCCAGGTTGTCGGAAGTACGCAGGCCGTCGGCGGCGGTACCCGGGCCGTCGTAGGAAACCTGCGGGGCGCGGCGTACGCGGCGCTGACCGGCGTTGTACAGCCACGCCAGGCGCGGTTCCTTCACCTGGTCGAGGGTCTCGTGCACCAGCAGCACGTTACCGGCCAGGCGCGCGGGAGCGGTGACGCGTTGCTTGAAGTAGAAGAGCACGTTGCTCGGCTTGCTGGCGTCGTAGTCCTTCAGGTCGGTGCGGAAGACGAATTCATCCTGGAAGTACACCAGCGAGTACGAACCGTTGACCTGCGGCGTGGCCTGGGTCACCAGACGACGCACGTGGCCGCCACGGTAGCGGGTGATGTGGTTCCAGATGACTTCCAGGCCGTCCTTCGGAATCGGGAAGGGGTTGGCCACCTGGAAGTTCTCCAGGCCGTTGCCGCCCTGCAGCAGCTTGGTGCTGGTGGCGTTCTTCTTGGTCGCCTCGAGCACGTTGGCCGGCACGGTGGCGGTGCGGTGCGTGGTGTACACCGGCATCTTGTAGGTATCGGGGTAGCGCTTGAACATGGCCTGCTGGCCGGGGGTCAGCTTGTCCTTGTACTGGTCCATGTTCTGCGCGGTGATGGTGAACAGCGGCTTCTCGCTGGCGAACGGATCACTGAGGAAGCCCTTGCTGTCGGCAGTGCCGGCGTTCTTGGGCAGGCCGCCGGTCCAGGCCGGGATGCTGCCGTCGGCGTTGCCGGCCTTTTCTGCGCCCATCGGAGTCAGGGAGGTGCCCAGCTTCGCCGCTTCATCGGCAGAGACGGCCGCCATCACCTGGGAGGCGATGAGGCTGAGCGCCAGGGCGCCCGTGTGCAGCAGGATCTTTGTTGTTCTCATTCGTTTATCGTCCTCGTTGAGTCTTTGCCCACCGCGGTGGCCGCGCTTGCAAACGCGGTTCGCGGGTCTTGTCTGCTGCTCGCGCGGGACGGGTCACCCCGCCCACGCGGATGGCCCGCCGCGCGGGCGGGCCGGTTGCCGGTTGAACGGCCGGCTTAGAAGGTCACACCGAAGCTGAGGCTGACGAAGTCGCGATCGTCGACGGTGGAGTACTTGCCGTCGAAGTAGTTGGTGTAGGCCAGGCTGGCGGTGTAGGTGTTCAGGTAGTCGGCGTCGATACCCAGGCTGACTGCCTTGCGGCCTTCCTCGAAGTTGCCGCCGGGGCCGGGGGAGTAACCGTCCACGTCGTGGGACCAGGCCACGTTGGGCTTGAGGTTCACACCGGCGAACACGTCGTTGTAGTCCCAGATCGCACGGGCGCGGTAGCCCCAGGAGTCAGCGGTGGTGAAGCCGTCGCTTTCGCAGTTGCGGCTGACGTTGTTGGCGTTGGCGGTGCCCAGGGTGGAGGCGTTGAGCGCTTCGCAGGTCGCCAGGCCATTGAGGGTGCCATTCAGCGGGCCGGGGCCGAAGACCGGGTCACGGCCATAGCGCGCCTTGTTCTGGCTTTCCAGGCCACCGACGTGAGTCCAGCCGACTTCGCCCACCAGGGTCAGACGCTCGGCGCCCATGACCTGGTCGAAGAAGTGGGTGAAGGTGGTCTGCAGTTGGGTGACTTCCTTGCGGCGGTAGCCATGCAGGTCCTGGCCGGCGGTGCCGGTCAGCACGGAGGCGTTGTCGTAGACGTGGTTGCCGCCGATGGACACCGGGTCGAGGCCGGAATACAGGATGTCGGTGGTGTTCAGCTGCACCGGTGCGTTCGGGCGGTAGCTGATCTCCCCCTGCCAGGCGGTACCGGTGGGCAGCGTGGTGGAGAAGCTCAGGCCGTACAGGCGGATGTCTTCGGGGTACTCGATGAAGTAGCTCGAGTTGCCCGCCATCGCCGCCGCGCCGGCCTGGGCCGCCAGGGACGGGCTGATCGCCGCGATGTTGGTGATCAGCTGGTTGATCTGCGCCACCTTGGAGGTGTCGGCGCCACGGCCGCTGAAGATCGGCAGGCGGCTGTGGTAGTTCATGTAGTAGCCGCCGAATTCGGTGTTCAGGCTGTCAGCGAAGTACTTCAGCGAGAAACCGTACTGGCCGCTGTCGCGGGCGTCGCGGTCCGGACCGCGTTTGACCACGATACCTTCGTTCCACGGCGACGGAGTCAGGGCCAGGCTCGGGCCGAGCAGGGAGTTCAGGGTGTTGATCGAGGCCTGGTTGTTGGTCAGCACCGCCAGGTTCTGGGTGCAACCATCCGCCACCACGTCCGGCTGGGAGAAGAAGGTGCCGCAGTTGTCGACCACCGTCTGGTCCCACTCCAGCTGGTAGAAGCCTTCGGCGGAGAGGTTCTCGGTGAGGTTCTGCGACAGGTAGAACATGTTCACCGGCACCAGGGCTTCCTTGATCTCGGAGCCCGGGCGGCGGAAGGCGGTGACGTCGAACGGGTTGATCACGCTGATGCCGTTCTGGATGAAGGTACTTTCACCCCAGTTCACCACCTGCTTGCCAAAGCGCACGGTGCCCGGCAGGTCGGCGATGTTGTAGTTGTGGTAGATGAAGGCGTCGAGGATTTCCGCGCCGGAGGCCTGGGCGGCTTCCTTGCGGTTGTGGTCGGAGAGCGGCTTGAACTCGGTGTTCTCGTCCTTCTGCTCGAAGTCGTACCAGTACTTGCCGCGCACGAAGACACCGGTGTCTTCGTATTTCAGTTCGAGGTCGTGAATGCCCTTGAAGATCTTCGAGAAGGTCTTGCCGGCCTTGTAGTTCAGGTGACCATCGTCGGAGGTCTGGGACAGGCCCTTGCCGCCGTTGTTCACGCCGATGAGGTTGCTGTTCGGATTCTCAGTCGACCAACTAGCCCCCACGGACAGCGTCGAGTCGAACGAGCCTTCGATTTCCCCGATGTTGAAGCTGACAGCGGAAGCGGGAGCCGCCAGTGAAGAAGCCAGGCTGACTGCCAGCGGCAACCGTGCCAGGCGCCAGATATGTTGCATGGTTTTCATCGACGCTACTCCATGTGTTTTTTGTTATGAGTAGCGGCGACTATATCCAGCGTCCTACGGTGCTTGATCGCTCGAAAGTGTGATTTGTCTTACAAAGGCCCTGACTAGACGCTTGCGCAGAGCCCGAGATGGCGTGGTCACTGGGCTGCGCCGTGCCAAGCGCTTGCTTGGCACGGCCGCCCACAAACCGTGACTTGCCGGTCGTCGGTCACACCGTGGAGAGGAAGGCGCTGCCGGCCTCCTGCCATTGGGCGATGTCTACCCGGATACGCTTCTTGTCGAGCTTGCCGACACTGGTCTTGGGAACTTCAGTAACAATGGCGATCTGCGAGGGAATCGCCCACTTGTTGATGTTGCCCTGCTCGACGAAAGGCTTGAGGTGCTCGCGCAGCGCCTTGGCGTCCAGCGCCTGCCCCTCGCGCAGCACCAGCAGGGCGAACGGGCGCTCGCCCCACTGCGGATCGGGCACGCCGACCACCGCAACCTCGCGCACCGCCGGATGACGGCTGATGAGGTCTTCCAGCTCCAGGGAGGACAGCCATTCGCCGCCGGTCTTGATCACATCCTTGATACGGTCGCGGATATCGATGAAGCCCATGCCGTCGAGGGTCGCCACGTCACCGGTATGCATCCAGCCGCCAGCCCAGAGGTCTTCGCCCTTCTCCGGCTCACGGAAGTAGCCCTGCGTCAGCCAGGGCGCGCGCAGCACCAGCTCGCCCTGGGACTCGCCGTCGGCCGGGAGCAACTGGCCGTGCTCGTCCATGATCGCCGCTTCCACCAGTGGCACCGGCACACCGGCCTTGATGCGGTAGGTGGTGCGCTCATCCTCGCTGCCGGCGCACAGTTCCTGGTTGAGGTAACCGCAGGAAATCAGCGGGCAGGTCTCGGACATCCCATAGGCGGCGGTGAGCTGGATGCCACGGGCCTTGGCGGCGTCGTACAGCGCATGGTTCAGCGCGCTGCCACCGATGATGATCTTCAGTCCGCCGAAGTCGTGGTCCTTGGCGCTGGCGGTGTTGAGCATCATCTGCAGGATGGTCGGCACGCAGTGGGAGAAGGTCACCTTCTCCTCGCGGATCAGCTTGCACAGCAACTCCGGCTCGTAACGCCCCGGATACACCTGCTTCACCCCCAGCATGGTCGCCACGTAGGGCACGCCCCAGGCATGGACGTGGAACATCGGGGTGATCGGCATGTACACATCATCCGTGCCCATCAGGCGGATGCTGTCCAGGCTGCCGATGGTCGCCGCCATGGCCAGGGTGTGCAGCACCAGTTGGCGGTGGGTGAAGTACACACCCTTGGGGTTACCGGTGGTGCCGGTGGTGTAGAAGGTGGTCGCCACCGAGTTCTCGTCGAAATCGGGGAACGCGTAGCGCGGGCTGGCGGCAGCCAGCAGGGTCTCGTACTCGCCGACACAGTTGGGCAGCGTGCTGGTCTTGTCCGCGCCGTCGGTGATCAGCAGGGTCTTTTCCACCGTGGTCAGTTGCCCGGCGATGCCCTGGTAGAGCGCGGCGAACTCGCTGTTGACCAGCACGAAGCGGTCGTCGGCGTGGTTCATGGTGTAGAGGATCTGGTCCGGCGAAAGACGGATATTGATGGTGTGCAGCACCGCACCGATCATCGGGATGGCGAACATGCACTCCAGGTAACGGTGACTGTCCCAGTCCATCACCGCCACGGTGTCACCGGCCTTCACACCGGCCTCGGTCAGTACGTTGGCCAGCCGCGCCACGCGCTCGTTGAACGTGGCGTAGGTGTAACGCACGCTGTCGCGGTAGACGATCTCCCTGCCCTTTTCATAACGGCTGCCGGACAGCAGCAGGCTCTTGATCAACAACGGATACTGATAGGCGTTCTGGGCAGCAGGGATGACGCGGGTTTTCAGCATGGCGTGCGCACTCTCAAGGCTGGATTTCGAGTTGAGTCTCATCAGGATGAGACCGACTCTAGAGCGCTGCGCCGAGCCATTCATCAGTCAAAAGAGTGATTTGCCGATGACTCTTTGGCGACATCCGGTCACGCGGTAGAATCCTGACGCCCGGCCGTTCACGGCCGGTACCCAGATAGCGCATCACAACAAGAGCGAAGAGGTTATTCATGTCCGAGATCGTCATCGTCAGCGGCGCCCGTACTCCCATGGGCGGCTTCCAGGGCAGCCTGTCCGGCGTTTCCGCCGTCGACCTGGGCGCCATCGCCATCCGCGAAGCCATTTCCCGTGCCGGCATCCAGCCCGAAGACGTGCAGGAAGTGATCATGGGCAACGTGCTGCCCGCCGGTCTGAAACAGGGCCCGGCCCGCCAGGCGTCGCTGAACGCCGGCCTGCCTGCCGCCACCGGTTGCACCACCATCAACAAGCTCTGCGGCTCAGGCATGAAGGCCGTCATGCTGGCCCACGACCTGCTCAAGGCTGGCAGCAACAGCGTAATGGTCGCCGGCGGCATGGAAAGCATGTCCAACGCCCCCTATGTGATCGAGAAGGCACGCACCGGCCTGCGCATGGGCCATGGCGAGATCAAGGACCACATGTTCCTCGACGGCCTGGAAGACGCCCGCACCGGCCGCCTGATGGGCTCCTTCGCCCAGGAAACCGCCGACCAGTACAACGTCACCCGCGAGGAAATGGACGCCTACGCCATCGAATCCCTGCAGCGCGCCCAGGCTGCTATCAAGGATGGCTCGCTGGCTTCGGAAATCGTCCCGGTCACCGTCACCACCCGCAAGGGCGAGACCGTGGTGAAGGACGACGAGCAGCCGCTGACCGCCAACCTGGACAAGATCCCCGGCCTGCGCCCGGCCTTCCGCAAGGACGGCACCATCACCGCCGCCAACGCCAGCTCCATCTCCGATGGCGCCTCCGCGCTGGTCCTGATGACCGCCGAAGAAGCCGCCCGCCGCGGCCTCAAGCCGCTGGCGAAGATCGTCGCCCACGCCACCCAGAGCCAGGACCCGGCCGAGTTCACCCTGGCTCCGATCGGCGCCATGACCAACCTGTTCAAGAAGGCGGGCTGGAGCAAGGACGACGTCGACCTGTTCGAGATCAACGAAGCCTTTGCCATGGTCACCATGCTCGCGATGCGCGAACACGGCTTGGACCACGCCAAGGTCAACGTCTACGGTGGTGCCTGCGCCCAGGGCCACCCGGTCGGTTCCACCGGCTCGCGGATCATCGTCACCCTGATCAACGCCCTGCAGAAGAAGGGCGGCAAGCGTGGCGTCGCCTCGCTGTGCATCGGCGGCGGCGAAGCTACCGCGGTGGCGATCGAACTGGTCTGATACTTCGTCAGGCATGAAAAAGGGGCGCCTCAGGCGCCCCTTTTTCATTCGGAACAAAGCATTCCTGTAGAAGCGAGCTTGCTCGCGAACCGCTTCGACGTGGATTTGGTTCGCGAGCAGGCTCGCGCCTACGAAAAGCCTCGTTCAACGCAACTCGGTGAAGGCCAGCTTGATCCCCAGGCCGATCAGTACCACGCCCATCACCCGGTCGAACCAGTGGCCCATGCGGGCGAAACCGGCGCGCACGCGTTGCTGGCTGAACAGCAGCGCCACCAGGCAGAACCACACTGCCGTGGCGCAGGCCAGGTACACGCCATAACCGGCCTGGACCAGCAGCGGCGTATGCGGGTTGATCACCACGGTGAACAGCGAAAGGAAGAACAGCGTGGCCTTGGGATTCAAGCCGTTGGTGACGAAACCGGCAACATAGGCACCGCGAGCCGTACGGGCGACCGGAGCCGCAATAGTCTCTGCCGCCGGGTCAGCCGGGCGCGCCCGCAGCGCCTTGAAGCCGATGTACAGCAGATAGGCTGCCGCCAGCCATTTCAGCGCGTTGAACAGCACGATCGACTGCGACACGATCAGGCCGATGCCGAGCAGCGAATAGGTGACGTGGAGAAAGATCGCGCTGCCCACGCCCAATGCCGTCCAGGTGCCGGCGCGGCGGCCGTGGGTCACGCTCTCGCGTACCACCACGGCGAAATCCGGGCCGGGGCTGGCCACTGCCAGCAGGTGAATGAACGCCACCGTGAGAAATTCCGCCCAGTACATCGCACCTCCAAACAACCGCCGAGAAAAGCTCATCTTCTATACGAATCGACGGGCCACCGACAAGCCGCTGGCAGGGCACGCGGAAGCTAGTGCGCGCCGGCGTGACCAAGACCGTGCAGCAGCGGAAGCTGACGCAGCGGGCAGGCCTGCCAGGGCGAGAGATAGTCGGCGAAAGGGCTGATTCCGTCGAGTAACTCCATGCCACTGCGGATGAGGCGCTTGCCGGCCTCCCAATTCTCGTTGGCCAGGGCATGGCCGAGCACCATCGAGATCAGGTATTGCTCCCAGCAATCGAACGCCGCACGGGCCTGACGAGCCATGAGGCGCAAGGCATTCCAGAGCGCCTCTTCGTCCAGCAACCCGGCGCTGAAGGCCAGCCGTGCACCGAAGGCTGCACGTTCCAGATCGTAGGCCAGCAGGGTCTGGCAGCCCTCGATCAACTCCGGATCGTGCCCGGCCTTGAGCAGTGCCCGCCGCGCCTGCTCGAAGCGCGCCCCACGGGCCACTCCGCCAGATTGCCGCTTACCGCCCACGGTGCCGGGTTGCCCAAGCAAGGGGTCCAGCTTCCGTCGGCTGCCATGGCCCATCAGCCACTCCATGCGCTGGAGAACCCCATTCCGGTCGGTGGCGTTCCACCGTTCGGCGAGCCAGGCCCGGTTCAGTTCCCGCTCATGGTCCGCAATTGCCAGGGCATCGGCACGCACGCCGCCGCTGGTGGCGATCAGCGCGCCGAAGGCCAGCAGCGCCTGTCGCGCAGGAAGGCCAATCCCTTCGACCGCGTGTTCCGAGTGCAGGACCACCTCGGCCACCTGTATGCCCGCCAGCGGATGTGCCCACCACAGGCCAGCCACCGCAACGCCTCCGCGCTTGCCCCCCATGAGTTCCCTGAACGCGCGGATCGCCAGCGATGTGTGTTGCCCGCCGCGCAGCAGGGTTGCCCGTCCCAGCACGAAAGAGGCGGCGTAGGCCTGCCAGTCGGCGAAGGTGCGGATCGCCGCGTCGGCAACCCAGGCCAGGGTCAGCCAGGCCTCGGCTTCGGTGAGGTATCCACAGGCACGGCAGCGACGCGCCAGCCAGGCGATTCGTTCGTAATCATGGGCGGCCATCGACACGTAGCACGGCAACGTCAGGCCGGCCTTGCCCCAGGCCTGCTTCGCCCGCAGCCAACGCAGCCGCTGCTCACCGTCGAAGGCGCTGGACTCGTTGCGCTGCAGGCGCTGAAAGTCGCCGTCCAGTTGCTGGCCATGGGCTTCGAGCAACATGTCCTGCAAGGTGCTGCGAGCCGAACCGGCATCGCCGATGCCCCAGCATTCCCCCAGTTCCCTGGCCAAACCGGCCGCGACCTCAGAGCGCTCGCGAACCAGCGAGTGACCAACCGCCCCATTACAGGCAGCCATCAGTGCGCCGAAGCACAGCAGGGCCTCGGGACCAGCCGAGGGGCTCGGCCGGCGTCGCCGCGCCCGTGGGCCAGGTGGCTGCGCAGCACCGCGCAGCCCTGCCCGAATGGCTGTGAGGCTGGAAAGAATCCATCCCATCATCACGACGCACCTCAATATTTCGATCGGTGCAATCTACGAAGCCGTTGGCGGATAGCGGATGAGGGAAAACTGAAACGCCTGTCAGATTTTTCAATCAAACATCTACCATCAGTGCAAGGCAGCCCAGCCGTGTGCTCGCGGGAAGCCAGGGTTGTCCGCGGCGGCGGTTGTGCCGAGAATCCCCTTCATCCCGCCCTTCCGATCAAGGTGTCATCGCTCATGAATCCTGCTCGCGCCGTCTTCCTCGACCATGCCTCCCTCGACCTCGGTGACCTCGACCTCGAGCCGCTGCGCGCGCCCTTCGGCGAACTGGTCCTGCACGGGCGCAGCGACGCGCAGCAGGTGGCCGAGCGGCTGCAGGGCGCACAGGTGGCGATCAGCAACAAGGTGCGCATCGGCGCCGAGGTGTTCACGCAATGCCCGGACCTCAAGCTGATACTGGTGGCCGCCACCGGCACCAACAACGTCGACCTCGAAGCCGCACGCCAGCACGGCGTGACCGTGAGCAACTGCCAGGGATACGGCACCCCGTCGGTGGCCCAGCACACCCTGATGCTGCTGCTCGCCCTGGCCACCCGCCTGCCCGACTACC
Source organism: Pseudomonas sp. AU11447 (assembly GCF_001672555.2). NCBI lineage: Bacteria > Pseudomonadati > Pseudomonadota > Gammaproteobacteria > Pseudomonadales > Pseudomonadaceae > Pseudomonas > Pseudomonas sp. AU11447. The sequence continues at coordinate 99,237 of NZ_LZDG02000066.1, forward strand.
AGGCAGCCATTCGCGAAGGCCGTTGGCAGAAGGCACCGCAGTTCTGCCTGCTGGACTTCCCCATCGTCGAACTGGAGGGCAAGACCCTCGGCCTGCTCGGCCACGGCGAACTGGGCGGCGCGGTGGCGAAGCTGGCCGAAGCCTTCGGCATGCGCGTGCTGCTCGGCGCCCTGCCCGGCCGCCCGCCGCGCGCCGATCGCCTGGCGCTCGACGAGCTGCTACCGCAGGTGGATGCCCTCACCTTGCACTGCCCGTTGACCGACGCCACGCGCAACCTGATCGGCCAGCGCGAACTGGACCTGATGAAACCCAACGCCTTCCTGATCAACACCGCCCGCGGCGGGCTGGTCGACGAGCAGGCGCTGGCCGACACCCTGCGCCGCGGCCACCTGGGCGGCGCCGCGTTCGACGTGCTCAACGTGGAACCGCCGAAGGACGGCAACCCGCTGCTGGCCGGCGATATCCCGCGCTTCATCCTCACCCCGCACAGCGCCTGGGGCAGCCGCGAGGCCCGGCAGCGCATCGTCGGCCAGTTGAGCGAAAACGCCACCGGCTTCTTTGCCGGCGAGCCGCGCCGGGTGGTGGCGCCATGAGCCTGCACCTGGTTTGCGGCGACGGCGCCGCCGATGCCCTGCGCCGCGCGGTCGAAGCAGGCGTGCTGACCGAGAAGAAAATCCGCGTGATGCCGGACGACCTGGCCGTCGGCCCGCTGGGTGACGTCGACACCCTACCCTGCCAGCAACGCGCCGCGTTCTGGCACGAGCTGGGCGGCGAGGCCCTGCAGGACAGGGAAATTGCCATCGAACTGGCCACCGAAGTGAACTGGCTGCGCAGCCCCGACGTACCCGCCGTCACCCTCTGGCACGGCGACAGCGCCAGCGAGCAACTGCTGCTGCGGCGCGTCTGCGCGCTGCTACCCGCACACGTCACCCTGCGCAGCGTTGGCGCCGGCAGCGGCCAGTGCCGCAGCGAGGACCGCCACGCCATCGCCATGCTCAAACCCGAGGAACTGGCCAACGCCCTGGCCGGCAGTCATGAACTGGAAGCCGCGGAACGCCAGCGCCTGGGCGCGGACTGGCAGCGTGCGCTGCTTGAAAACGCCGAGTTGCGCCTGTGGCTCGATGGCCAGTTGAGCGGCACCGGTTACGCACATATCGACCGCATCCTCCTGGACAGCGCCAGCGAGTCCTGGCGCCCGGTGCAATCGCTGATCGGGCCGACCATGGCTTACGTCGACGGCCTGTTCGTCAGCGACCTGCTGGCCGCCTGGCGCCTGCGCGCACAAGTCGCGGCCGGCGCGCTGGAACTGCGTGGCGAGGACTTCTGGAAGAACGCCGAGGTGCGGCTCGCCTAGGCTCGGCCGCGGCAGCCCTGCTAAACTCGCGCCCTTTTTTCGAGGAGGCCGCATGTCCAACGCCCCCACCAGTGAAGTGCTGCTGCGCCAGATCGAGCGCTTCCAGGGCCGCGTCCTGCTCGCCGGCCTGCCTGCCGACGCCCTGCTTGGCGACCTGCCGCAGGCGCAAGGCTGGAGTTGGCACGCCGGTGAGGCCCGGCAGCTCGAAGCCCGCTACGCCGACCGCTGCCACTTCGGCGCCACACCGCCCGAGGGCCAGTTCGACGCCGCTGTGCTGTTCCTGCCCAAGTCCCGCGAACTGACCGATTACCTGCTGGCCGCGCTGGCCAGTTGCGTGGCGGACGGCGAGCTGTACCTGGTCGGTGAGAAGCGTGCCGGCGTCGAGCGCGCCAGCAAGCAGCTCGGCGAATTCGGCCGCGCCAGCAAGCTCGACAGCGCTCGCCACTGCCAGCTGTGGCACACGCACATCGACGGCGCCCCGGCAGCGCCTGACCTGCATGCCCTCGCGCAACGCTATGAACTGCCGTTGGCCGACGGCCCGCTGCACGTCATTACCCTGCCGGGCGTGTTCAGCCATGGCCGCCTGGATCGCGGCAGCGCCCTGCTGCTGGAGCACCTGGACAAGCTGCCCGTCGGCCACCTGCTGGACTTCGGCTGTGGCGCCGGCGTGCTCGGCGCGACGCTCAAGCGACGTTATCCACAAAGCCGGCTGACCCTGCTGGACGTCGACGCCTTCGCCGTCGAAAGCAGCCGCCTGACCCTGGCTGCCAACGGACTGGAAGGCGACGTGATCGCCGGCGACGGCATCGACGCCGCGCCAAGCGAGTTGGCCGCCATCGTCACCAACCCGCCCTTCCACCAGGGCGTGCACACCAGCTACGCCGCCACCGAACACCTGCTGCGCCAGTCGGCCCGCCACCTGGCGCCCGGCGGCGAGCTGCGCCTGGTGGCCAACAGCTTCCTGAAATACCCGCCGCTGATCGAACAGCACCTGGGCCCCTGCCGTACCCTGGCCGAGGCCGACGGCTTCCGACTCTACAGCGCCCGGCGCTGATCCCAGGCTCGCACTACACTCCACCGAGCCTGCCCGGATCGGCGCATCGCCGCTCGCCCTGAAATATCGAGGACACCCGTGAATCGCAGAATCAAAGATGACGTCGAACTGACATTCGCCATGGGGCCCAAAGAGAAGCCGCATCACCTCAAGCGCTCTCTCAAGCCACGCCACCTGAACATGATCGCCATCGGCGGCTCCATCGGCACCGGGTTGTTCGTCGCCTCCGGCAGCACCATCGCCACCGCAGGCCCCGGCGGCGCACTGCTGGCCTACGCGCTGATCGGGCTGATGGTGTTCTTCCTCATGACCAGCCTCGGCGAACTGGCGGCCTACATTCCCGACTCCGGCTCGTTCTGCACCTATGGCAGCCGTTTCATCGACGATGGCTTCGGCTTCGCCATGGGCTGGAACTACTGGTACAACTGGGCAGTGACCATTGCCGCCGAGCTGGTGGCGGCGCAGCTGGTGATGAAGTTCTGGTTCCCGGAAGTCTCCGGCATGTACTGGAGCGCGGGCTTCCTGGGCATCATGTTCATGCTCAACTTCTTCTCGGTGAAGGGTTTCGGCGAGAGCGAGTTCTGGTTCGCGCTGATCAAGGTGGTCGCCGTGGTGGTCTTCATCGGCATCGGCCTGGCGAGCATCATCGGCATCATGCACGGCATCGACAGCCCCGGCTTCAGCAACTTCACCACCGGTGACGCGCCCTTCGTCGGCGGCCTGCAGGCGATGATCGGGGTGGCGATGATCGCCGGGTTCTCGTTCCAGGGCACCGAGCTGATCGGCGTCGCCGCAGGCGAATCGGAGAACCCGCAGAAGTCCATTCCCATCGCCATCCGCCAGGTGTTCTGGCGAATCCTGATGTTCTACATCCTGTCGATCTTCGTCATCGGCATGCTGATTCCCTACACCGATCCGAACCTGCTCAAGACCGACAGCAGCGACATCAGCACCTCGCCCTTCACCCTGCTGTTCGAGCGGGCGGGCCTCGCCGCCGCGGCCGGGGTGATGAACGCGGTGATCCTCTCGGCGATCCTCTCCGCTGGCAACTCGGGCATGTACGCTTCCACCCGGATGCTCTACACCATGGCCACCCAGGGCAAGGCGCCGCGCCTGTTCACCCAGGTGTCCGAGAGCGGTGTGCCGCGCTACGCGCTGTACGCCACCACGCTGATCGGCGCGCTGTGCTTCCTCACCAGCTTCATCGGCGACAAGACCGTCTACACCTGGCTGCTCAACGCCTCGGGCATGTGCGGCTTCATCGTCTGGCTGGGCATCGCCGTATCGCACTACCGCTTCCGCAAGGGCTTCGTGCTGCAGGGCGGCAACCTCGACGACCTGCCCTACCGCGCCAAGTGGTTCCCCTTCGGCCCGCTGTTCGCCTTCGTCCTCTGCCTGGTCATCACCCTGGGGCAGAACTACCAGGCCTTCGTCGGCGAACACGTGGACTGGGCCGGGCTGGTCGCCACCTACATCACCATCCCGCTGTTCCTCGCCATCTGGCTGGGCTACCGCTTCAAGAACAAGACCCGCTTCATCCGCTACGAAGACATGGACATTCGTCCCACCCGCGAATGATCCGACACGCAGGCTTGCCCAAGTCCTAGGACTTGGGCAGAATGCGCCCCGTCCTAGGGGAGTAGTCTCCCGCGAGCAACCGGCTCGCCCGGTACGCGTCAACACACTTGGTCCGCAGACCATGGCGCGTACGATCCAGGCCTGCAGCGTTCAGGCCCGGGTTTGACAAGACCTATGACACGAGCAACCTGACCCGGGGCGGGCAGGTGGCGCGTGTCATGGTGATTAGTCGACCCGCCCCCTTTAGGAACGCCTGATGGAATCCCTCTTCGTCCCCACCCTGATCGTTGCCCTCGCGGAAATCGGCGACAAGACGCAACTGCTCGCGCTCGTCCTCGCCGCGCGTTTCCGCAAGCCCTGGCCGATCATCGCCGGGATCATCGCCGCCACCCTGGCCAACCACTTCGCCGCCGGCGCTGTCGGCAGCTGGGTCGCCAGCTTCTTCTCCGAAGCCACGCTGAGCTGGGTGCTGGCCGTGTCCTTCCTGGCCGTTGCCGGCTGGACTCTGATCCCGGACAAACTGGATGACGACGAAGAAGGTTCGCTGAAGAAATTCGGCCCCTTCCTCACCACCCTGATCGCCTTCTTCCTCGCCGAGATGGGCGACAAGACCCAGGTCGCCACCGTGATGCTGGCCGCGCAGTACCCGCACTTCTGGCTTGTGGTGATCGGTACCACCCTGGGCATGCTGATCGCCAACGTGCCGGTGGTCCTGGCCGGCAACTTCGCCGCCGAGCGCCTGCCGCTGAACCTGATCCGCCGCCTGGCCGCCGCTGCCTTCGCCGTCCTCGGCCTGGCCGCCGTGTACCACGCGCTGAAACTGGGCGGCGTGTTCTGACCGACAGCTTTTCGAGGGGAGGCTGGCGCGCCGGCCAATGCCTGTGTATCGCCTGCGATACACAGTGGCGTTTCCGCCTCCTACGACAAAGGATGTCGCCATGCCGGAAAAAGACCTGAAGAAAGTCGCCCGCCATCACATCGACCTGGCCTGGAACAAGGGGCATCTGGCGCTGGTGGAACAACTGCACAGCCCGGACTTCATCTACAAGAGCGCCTTCACCGCCCAGCCGCTGGACAACGCCGGCTACCGAGCGCTGGTAGAGGAAATCCGTGGCGGCATGGACGACCTGGAAGTAGCCGTCGAGGAATGCATTCGCGAGGGCAACAAGGTCTTCACCTGGAGCACGTTGATGGGCTGCATCGTCAGGCCTGTGCTGGGTTACCCGGCCAGTGACCGCATTGTCAGCATCTCGGCCATGGGTTTCTGGGTGTTCAACAGCCAGGACCAGGTGCAGGAGTTGTGCACGCTGTTCGACATGGAGAGCTTCCGCGCACAGATGGGGCTGCCCAACCGGCCGTTTGCCGAGAAGGCGCTGCCCTGACAAAGAAAAAGCCCGGCATCCGCCGGGCTTTTTTCTTCCTCGCTCCCGGTGCTGCTCTTGTAGGAGCGAGCTAGCTCGCGAACAGGAACCGCTCGGTGTTATGCGGTTCGCGAGCAAGCTCGCTCCTACAGGGCCCGAGCCTCGAGCTCAGAGGTAATCGTTGGCGTGGAACCAGGAAATGGCCCGCTCCAGCGTATCCTGCAGCGGCACATGCGACTCGAAGCCCAGCTCTTCGCGCGCCTTGCGGCCGTCGAGGAACTGCCCGCCGGCCATCACCTCGATGGCGGTGTCGTCGAGCAACGGCATCTTGCCGGTCAGGCGATAGCGCCAGCGCCCCAGGGTCGCCAGCGCGCGGGCGCGGTGCAGCGGCATCGGCGTTGGCGCCGGCTTGCCCAGCAACCTGGCGATGGTCGCGGTCAGCTCGGCCATTTCGATGTTGTGCCCGGTGAGCAGGTAGCGCTCCCCTACCCGGCCGCGCTCCAGAGCCTTGAGCAGGCCGCGCCCGGCTTCGGAAGCATCGATGACATTTCGCCGCCCCGGCACATAATGCAGCATCTCGTCGCGACCGATGGCGGTGATCAGGCGGCCGGTGGTCGGGCCGATGTCCAGCTCGCCCAGCACCATGCCAGGAATCCCGATCACCACCGGCAGCCCGCCGCGAGCCTGTTCACGAGCCTGCTCGTCGAGCGCCCACTTGCACATCACGTAGGCGCTCTTGCCAGTGGGCAGCCCTTCGTAGAACAGCCCTTCGTGCCCCGGCAACCCTTGCGGATGCGAAGGCATGGCGAACGCCGAGCCGACGTAGAGGATGCGCGGCACCTTGGCCTGCAGGCAGGCCGCGTAGAAATGGTTGGTCAGGTCCAGCGCGCTGGCGACTTCCTCCTGCCAGCGGCGCGGCCGCACCGGGTAGTAGCCGGCGCTGAAGATCACCGCGTCGAGGCCGCTCAGCGCGCGAGCCATGCCCTGGTGATCGAAGAGTTCGGCTACCCGGCACTCAGGCTCCAGGTAGGCCAGGCGCTGGATCTGCGACGAGGGTCGATGGATCAGCACCAGCTGGTGGCCGGCCGCCTTGATCGCGCGTGCGGCGTGGTGGCCCAGGAGCCCGGTGGCTCCGAGTACAGCGATTTTCACGGGTGCTCCCTGTTCACTGGATAAAGCGGCGCAACCTTACGCCGCTCCTGGCCGTTCGAGAGAATCACGAACCCCTGCTGCAAAAACACTGCTCAGCGAGTCTTGGCCTGCTCGTAGAGCGGCATGACCTTCGGGATGGCGGCCTGCAGGTTGGCCATCCGCGTGCTATCCGCCGGGTGGGTGCTGAGGATTTCCGGCGGGGCGTCGCCCCCGGCTTGCCCCATCTTCTGCCACAAGGTGATAGCGGCGTTGGGGTTATAACCGGCTCGCGCCGCCAATTCCAGGCCAATCAGGTCGGCCTCGTTTTCGTTCTGCCGACTGTTGGGCAGGGTCATGCTGTATTCGACGACCTGGTGGGCGAGGTCCACGCTGGTCTGGCCCAGGCCCAGCAACTGGCCGCCCAGGCCGAGGCCGACCTGTTCGGCGTAGGCGCGGGACATGGCCTCGCGGCCGTGCTCGCGCAGGGCGTGGGCGATTTCGTGGCCCATCACCGCGGCGAGTTCGTCGTCGGTCAGCTTCAGCTTATCGATCAGCCCGGTGTAGACGATGATCTTGCCGCCGGGACCGCAGTTGGCGTTGAGCTCGTCGCTCTGGATCACGTTGACTTCCCACTTCCACGACGGCGCATCCGGGCGGAACGCGCCGGTCTGCGGAATCAGCCGGTCGGCAATGGCCTTCACGCGCTTGGCGTCGCTGCTGCTGGCATCCAGCTTGCCGGCCTTGGAGGCCTCGCTGAGGGTCTGCTGGTAGGACTGCGCGTACATCTGGTCGACCTGCGCGCTGGACAGCATGCTGAACATGGTCTGTTTGCGCTCGACGCCGACGACGCCGCCGCTGGTGGTGTTCACCTGCTGGCAGGCAGTAAGCATCAGCGCGGCGGCCAAGCCGGCGATACGGAAAACTCTGGGCATGTTGCTCTCCCGAAACAATGCAATCTCCCACGGACAGCGCGCATGGTAGGCCCACCCCCGGTGCCCGGCAACTGCCAGGAAACAGCCGGCGCAGCAGTGACTTACGAAACCGGACCGGCTGATCGGAAGGGACCTGGAGCCATCTGTCGTGACATACGCGGCAGGGGCCATCGCAGGTGCGCGCCGCCACCACGGGACAACCGTCGGCGGCGCCCTTGTCACCCGTTCAAGTACAGGTCCTGGGCGCTCGGCGCGGCCGAGTAATTTCATTTTGACATCACATGCTAGACCTCCCGGCCAGCGCCGACAATCCTGCGACAGGCGGTGAACAGCCGCGTTACAACCCATTACAACGGCCGCCTAAGGAATTTCCCCGGTCCTGCCGATACAGATAGACACGCAGGCTTCTGGCGCATTCCGGGTACCCGTATGAAATTCAAGTCGATCCAGTTTTCCGTGGTGGCGCTGGCCGGTGCCAGCGTTCTGGCAGTGGTCGCGGCGTTGGTGCTGTACGCATTGTTCGCCGGCTCTCGGACCCAGGCGCTGGTGCAGGAGCGCACCCAGGCGCTGCTCGAACAGGTGATCAACGAACGCCTGGTGGCCCTGGCGCGCGGCCAGGTCGCCCAGATCCAGCGCGAGCTGGAGTACCCCCTGACGGTCGCCCGCGACCTGGCCAACACCAACGCCCTGCTCGACGAGACCGACGCCAATGGCCAGCCGCTGCTGGGCATCGGCCGCGCCGGCATGTCCAACCTGCTGCGCCAGACCGTGGCGCAGAACCCCAAGCTGCTCGACGCCTTCGCCGGCTGGGAACCCAACGCCTTCGCCGGCAACGACAGCCAGTACTCGGGCCTGCCCGGCTATGACGCCAGCGGCCGCTTCATGCCCTGGTGGTACCGCAAGGACGGCGGCCTCACCGTCGAGGCCATGGGCGACACCCTGGAAAGCCAGAAGATGCAGCCCACCGGCGTGCGCGAAGGCGAGTACTACCTGTGCCCGAAAGAGAAGCACCAGCCGTGCATCATTGACCCGGCGCCCTACGAAATGGGCGGCAAGATGGTGCTGATGTCCTCCTTCAACGCACCGATCATGGTCAAGGGCCAGTTCAAGGGCACCGTCGGTGTGGACCTGTCGCTGGACTTCATCCAGGACCTGCTCAAGACCGCCGACAGCCAGCTCTACAACGGCGCCGGCGAGATGGCGCTGATTTCCACCAACGGTCGCCTGGTCGCCTACACCAAGGACCCGGCCAAGCTCGGCGAATCCGCCAGCAGCGTGCTGGACGCCAACGAAGTGGCCAACCTGGCCAAGCTCACTCTCGACCAGCCGCTGACCTCACTGGACAAGGAGCACGGCCATATCGAGCTGTTCCTGCCCTTCACCATCGCCGACTCCGGCGCGCGCTGGACGTTGATGCTGCAATTGCCGCAGGAAGCCGTGCTGGGCGATCTGAACCAGCTGCAGAGCGACCTGAAAGCACAGCGCGACAGCGACACCCTGGGCATGACCCTGGTCGGCCTGCTGATCGCTGCCATCGGCCTGGCCGTGATCTGGCTGGTCGGCCACGGCATCGCCCGCCCGCTGCGCCAACTGGTCGGCATGCTCGACGACATCGCCCAGGGCGAAGGTGACCTGACCCGCCGCCTGACCAGCGACCGCGCCGACGAACTGGGTTCCATCGCCAAGGGCTTCAACACTTTCCTGGTCAAGCTGCAGGGCATGATCGGCCAGGTGGTGACCTCGGTGCAGCACGTCAGCGATTCCTCCGAGCACACCGCCGACATCGCCATCCGCACCAACCAGGGCGTGCAGAAGCAACTGGCGGAAATCGAACTGGTGGCCACCGCGGTCCACGAGATGACCGCCACCGCCCAGGACGTGGCGCGCAACGCCACTCACGCGGCGGAAGCGGCCAACCACGCGGACCAGGCCGCACACCACGGCAAGCGCATCGTCGAGAGCAGCTCCACGGCGATCCAGGCGCTGGCCAGCGAGATCGGCCGCGCAGTAGGAGTGGTGCAGTCGCTGGCCCGCGACAGCGAGAACATCAACGCGATCCTGGTGGCCATCCGCGGCATCGCCGAGCAGACCAACCTGCTGGCCCTCAACGCCGCCATCGAGGCCGCCCGCGCCGGTGAGCAGGGCCGCGGTTTCGCCGTGGTCGCCGACGAAGTACGCAACCTGGCGCAGAAGACCCAGCAGGCCACCGAGGAAATCCAGTCGATGATCCAGCAGTTGCAGAACGGCACCCGCGAAGTGGTGCAGGTGATGCAGCAGAGCCAGGACAAGACCGAAGACAGCGTGCGGCATGCCGGCGAAGCGGCCCAGGCACTGGAGTCGATCACCCAGGCGGTATCGGTGATCAACGACATGAATACCCAGATCGCCAGCGCCGCCGAGGAGCAGAGTGCGGTGGCCGAGGACATCAACCGCAACGTCAGCAACATCGGCATGGTCGCCAACCAGGTGGCCGGCGGCGCCGACGAAGCCTCCCAGGCCAGCGCCGAGCTGACCAAGCTGGCCGAGCAACAGCGCCGGCTGGTAAATCAGTTCAAGGTCTAGAGGGGCTCGCTCGTGCGCGCCCCGCGCTTCCGGCAAACCCCAGCGCCGGCGCGGCACCGTAGGAGCAACTGTCTTTTTCTGAAGCCCTGGTGCTGGGCTTATTCCCTCTCCACAACCCTCTCCCTGAAGGGAGAGGGAGCTGCCCGTGCCGGCTGATACCTAGGTTACATCCTGCACCGAACGGTCCACTCTCCCGCTTGCGGGAGAGGGTTAGGGAGAGGAGCTCTTGATCCTGCAGGAGCAGGGACAGATCAGCGTCAGGCCGGCGTCAGGCACTCCGGCCCATTGCAGGTGGGGTCGTTGATGAAGTTCGCCAGCGCCTGCTCGCGCAACCGCGCCTGGGGCAACAGCAGCAACTCCTTCAAACGCGCCGTTTCAGTCTCGCTCGACAGCCACTGCGCCTGCTCGGCGACATCCAGAACCAGTGGCCGACGCATGCCGGCCGCTTCCTGGGTCAGCATCGCCACGCTGTAATAGGTGTGGCCCTCCACCGGATACGCCTCCCACACGCCTGCGAAGCAGATCAGCCCGCCGCCGGAAACCCAGTGCGGCCGCTTGCGCACGCCACGCCACTCGTAGAAGCCGTTGGCCGGCAGCAGGCAGCGGCGCAGGGCAAAGGCATCGCGGAACATCGGCTGTTCGGCGATGGTTTCGACACGGGCGTGGGCGGGAGTGCGCGACAGGTCCTTCAACCAGGCAGGCGTCAGGCCCCAGCGCGCGAGGTCGGCATGGCGCGTGCCGTTCTCCTCGCGCAGCATCAGCACGCGCGCGCCGGGCGCGAGGCTCCACTGCGGCTGCAGGTCGGCAGGGAAGCCGGCGCTGTCGGCCAGCTCGCGGTTCCAGCGGAACAGGGCGTAGCGGCTGGTCATCGGGACTCGTTGAAGGGATTCAGCAAAGCAGGACGCCCGGGCCGCCTTCGTGATCATCAGCGGGCCCCGGCAGGGGTTGCGCGGCATTGTACGCGGCGATCAGTTCGCGCGCCTGCTCGGCCATCTCATCCTCGACCCAGAGGTGCAGCAGCCCCATGCCCGGCAGCTCGCCGATGCCGCCGACCAGGTGACGCCCACCCAGGTGCGACGAAATGCCCTCGTTGGCCAGCATGCCACCCAGCAGTTCGGCTTCGATCAGGTCGGCAGGTGCGTAGATTCGCTGCATCAATCGTCCTCGCGCTGGACTTCCAGGGACCATTCCACCCCATCGGTGTGGAGCTGGAACAGGATCGGCCGGCAACACACCGGGCAATCTTCATAGTAGCTCTGGTCGCCCCCGGAGAGGTCGAGTACAGCCTCCGCCGGCTCGCCGCAATAAGGGCAGGAATAAGCCTGACTTTCGAGCATCGCTGGTTCCCCCGTGACTTCCGTTTATAATCGCGCGGTCTTTTTGGGTGCCCGCCTGACCGATGAGTCGGCGGCATACCCTTCCGGACCGTCTACTTCGCGGCCCGGCCCGTGATACCCCCAGAATTCATAGAGAGCATGATGGGCGAGTTCGAAGCCATCCGACCGTACAACGACGCCGAAGTCCCGGCTGTCCTGCAGCGCCTGCTGAGCGATGACGCCTTCCTCGGCGCGCTGGCGCGTTACCGTTTCCCGCGTCTGTCCGGTCCGTTCGGCTGGCTGCTCAGACCACTTATAGCCCATCGGCTGGCCCGCGAAGTCACCGGTATCCGCAGCGTCGTCGCGCTGCAGGACAAGTTCGAGCCCTACGTCGACCGGACCATCGAGCATGCCACCGACGGCGTCACCTATTCGGGCGTCGAGCGCCTGAAGTCCGGCCGCGCCTACCTGTTCATCGCCAACCACCGCGACATCGTGATGGACCCGGCCTTCTGCAACTACGCGATCTTCCACGCCAAGTTGCCAACGCCGCGCATCGCCATTGGCGACAACCTGCTGCAGAAGCCCTTCGTCAGCGACCTGATGCGCCTGAACAAGAGCTTCATCGTGCACCGCTCCATCAGCGGCCGGCGCGAAAAGCTGGCGGCGTACCAGAACCTCTCGGCCTACATCAATCACTCGATCTGCCAGGACGTCCAGTCGATCTGGATCGCCCAGGCCGAAGGCCGCGCCAAGGACGGTGACGACCGCACCGATTCGGCGATCCTCAAGATGTTCCACATGAGCCGCAAGGACGAGCCGTTCGCCGAGGTGATCCGCCAGCTGCACCTGATCCCGGTGTCCATCAGCTACGAATACGACCCCTGCGACGCCGCCAAGGCCCGCGAGCTTTACACCCGCGCAACCACCGGCGAGTACAGGAAGGCGCCGGGCGAGGACGACCGCAGCATCGTGCAGGGCATCACCGGCTACAAGGGACGGGTGCACATCAACTTCGGCGAGGAGATCACCGGCGATTTCGCCGACGCCAAGCAGCTCGCCGCCGAGCTGGACCGGCAGATCCTCGGCAACTACCGGCTGTTCCCGGTGCATTACCTCGCCTACGAGGCCTCCGAGCTGCGCGATGCCGCGCTGGAGGTCCCGCGCGCCGAGACCCTGTTCAAGGCCGAGGAACTAGAGCGGGCGCGCACCGAATGGGAGCGTCGCCTGGGCGAATGCCCCGTGGAGCAGCGCGGCCACCTGATCCTGCAGTACGCCAACCCGGTATTGAACCAATACCGGCTCAAGCCGCAGGCATGAAAAAAGGCGCCCTCGGGCGCCTTTTTGCTTTCGCTCGTTACTGGCTGAGCTGCGTGCTGTACCAGCTCACGGCCAGCGCCAGCGTCATGCAGGCAAAGCCGAAACGGTAGAAGAAGCGATTCATCCGCGCAGTCGGCTCGACGCTGTCCAGGGGGACCGGTGCGACTTCGCTTTCGGCAGCCAGGCGCGCCAGGGCGAGGCGTTCACGGCGACGGGTTGCCAGCAGCAGCCAGCCTCCGGCCAGGGCGAAGAACAGGGCCAGGTCGTTCACGATACGACCGGGATGGGCCTGAAAGAGACTCCAGAACGCCTGCAGCGACATCACAACCTCCGCTTCAGAACTGCACGCCATCGACTTCGAAGCAAAGCGGGGTCAGTCTGGACGAACGGGCATGGCCCGTCATGGATGAGAAACAATCGTCGCGCATTTTATCCGCTGGCCATGCTTCGCAGCCAGCGCGCAACGCTTATTTACGACGAGCGTAAGAATTATCGAGAAATGGTCTAAGACCTCTCCCGCGCATTGGCACGTTGCTGGCTTTACCGAATTCTGCCACTCGAAGTCTTTCGCCAAGGAGATTCGCCATGCTCGAAATCGTCCCCCACGAAAACGCCTACCTGATCGAACACCTGGAAGAAATCGAAGCCGTCGTCACCGAACTCTCGTTCAACGTCCAGGATGACCATTGGCTGGTCTACACCCAGGCCTGTGGCCACGAGCACCTGGACCTGCCGGAAGCCGACGAGCGCATGCGTCTGGTCGAGGTCGACCCGTACCGCCAGGCCGCCTGATCCGTCGATCGGCCGCCCACGAAAAAGCCCGGCATCTGCCGGGCTTTTTCATTGCCGCCCCGATCAGCGCTGGTTCAGCGTCTGGCCGATGGTCGGGTCCTTGAACACGCGGGTCAGCGCGTCGCTGAGCACTTCGCTCACCAGCTTGGTGTTGGTCGCCTCATTGGGCGCCATGCCGAAACGCTGGTTGGTCGAAGCGCCATAACGGCCACTGTAGCGACGGGTGCCGCTCTGCACGTCAGCGCGGAAGGTGGCGCCGATGTCCGCCTCGGTCACGTACATGCCTTCCTTGGGCGACTGGTACTTCAGCTCGGCCAGGGTCAGGGTCAGTTGCGGTGCGTTGTAGGCGTTGGCCGACGGGGTGAAGCCCAGCAGGCGCACGGCGGTTTCAGCCTGCAGCTGCAGCTTGGGAATCACGTCCTCGCTGCGCACGGTGAGCTGGCTGGTTTCCGAATACAGGCCGCCACGGGTGCCCAGCGCGGTGCTCGGGCGACCGTCGACGACTTTCACCACTACCGGCTGGCCCTGGCCAACGGCGGCGACCGGCCCCTTGAACTCGGGCGTCGGGTTGAGTTGTTGCGGGCTGAGGGCGCAGCCGGTCAAGGTCAGGCTGGCGGCAGCGATAAAGCCGAGCAACAGGCGAGGCAGCATGCTCATCTCTCCATGGGGTAAGCGATGGCCGGCAGTATACCGGCGGGCAGCGCAGTCAGATAGCGCTTGGCCATTGGACGCGGAAGCCGTTCTCAGGGTTCCCTCGCCACGCGTCGTTAGACCGCCTTGACCCAGCTGCAGGCAAGACGCACCGGGACGGGGCACAAATGGCAAATCAAGGGGAGCACACTAGGAAAAAAGTCTAAGGTGCAGAGCTTTTTTTTGTGTTTCGCCGTTATAATCGCCCCCCGATTATAAGGACGCCTCCTGGTCGGGCCCCGCACGATGCCGACACACCGTGTCTAGCCTCTGCCACCCCTCAAAGAGAGTCGCCATTCGCCTCGGTCACTGGCCGTCGCGCTTTGTACGTTCGTTGCGCAGAACTTGGCAAGGATGCAGCCGCCCCCTCCGCACGGAGACCGGACCGGCCCGCGACGACGATCCCCTTTGAGCTTCACGCCTCCAAAAGAGCGTGATCGAAGGTTTTTCACTACTTCACGAGAGTGTGGCGAGCAATGAAGAGTTTTGCGTTGGTAGCACCATTGACGTCTGACCCCGCAGCACTGAATCGCTTTTTCGGCACCGGAAGCCGCGCATAAGCGCCGCACCCGGATGCACTTGCGGATGAACTCGTCCGCCGTGGACTGCCGAGAAGGTGCGCATTTCCCCTCCTCCGATCCCGGCCCGAGACATTCGCGATAGGTCCATTGACCTGAGAAGAATTCGGACATTTGTTTTGCGCACTGGACGCGAAACCTCTGTCACAACTGGCTGCTGATAGTTTTGGAGACGCGTTAATGGCGCAGAACGAAATCGAATCGATGGACGTGCTGCTGGTAGGCGCCGGCATCATGAGCGCAACCCTGGCTGTCCTGCTCAAGGAAGTCGATCCGGGCGTCAGGCTCGAGATCGTCGAACTGCAGGAATCCGGGGCCATCGAGAGTTCCAACCCGTGGAACAACGCCGGCACCGGTCACGCCGGCCTCTGCGAGCTGAACTACACCCCGCAGGCGGCCGACGGCTCGATCGACATCAAGAAGGCGGTGAACATCAACGCCCAGTTCGAGGTGTCCAAGCAGTTCTGGGCCTACCTGACCGGGAAGGACGCCTTCGGCGCGCCGCGCAACTTCATCAACCCCGTTCCGCACATGAGTTTCGTGCGTGGCAAGGACATTCCCTTCCTGAAGAAGCGCCACGAGATGCTCAGCCAGCATCACGCCTTCTCCTCGATGGAATACACCGAGGACCGCGCGAAGATTGCCGAGTGGGCCCCGCTGACCATTCCCGGCCGCCCGGCCGACGAGCAGGTCGCCATGACCCGCGTGGAAAGCGGCACCGACGTGAACTTCGGCGCCCTGACCAACCAGTTGCTGGGCTACCTCTCCAGCCGCGAAGGCAGCGAAGTCCGCTACTTCCAGAAAGTAGTCGGCCTTGAGCGCAG
Organism: Pseudomonas sp. AU11447; assembly: GCF_001672555.2. NCBI lineage: Bacteria > Pseudomonadati > Pseudomonadota > Gammaproteobacteria > Pseudomonadales > Pseudomonadaceae > Pseudomonas > Pseudomonas sp. AU11447. Next base: position 114,729 of record NZ_LZDG02000066.1, read on the forward strand.
CGGCGACGGCTGGCTGGTGGACATCAAGAACACCCAGTCCGGCGATGCCCGCAAGGTCAGGGCGAAGTTCGTCTTCCTCGGCGCCGGCGGTGGCGCACTGCCGCTGCTGCAGATGTCCGGCATCCCGGAAAGCAAAGGCTTCGGCGGCTTCCCCGTGAGCGGCCAGTGGCTGCGCTGCGACAACCCGGAAGTGGTCAAGCATCACCAGGCCAAGGTCTACAGCCAGGCCGAAGTGGGCGCCCCGCCGATGTCCGTGCCGCACCTGGACACCCGCGTGGTCGAGGGCAAGACCTCCCTGTTGTTCGGCCCGTACGCCGGTTTCTCCACCAAGTTCCTGCGTCATGGCTCGTTCCTCGACCTGCCGCTCTCGGTGCGCACCAGCAACCTGCTGCCGATGCTCGCCGTGGCCCGCGACAACATGGACCTCACCCGCTACCTGGTGAAGGAAGTCATGCAGTCCATGGACCAGCGCATCGAAGCCCTGCGCAAGTTCTACCCGGAGCTGAACCCGGCCGACTGGCGCCTCGAAACCGCCGGCCAGCGCGTGCAGATCATCAAGAAGGACCCGAAGAAAGGCGGCATCCTGCAGTTCGGTACCGAACTGGTGGCGGCCCAGGACGGCAGCATCGCCGCCCTGCTCGGCGCCTCCCCGGGCGCCTCGGTCACCGTGTCGATCATGCTGGGCCTGCTGGAGCGCTGCTTCCCCGATCGCTACAAATCGGCTGAGTGGACCGCGAAGCTCAAGGAGATCTTCCCGGCCCGCGAGAAGCAGCTGGAAACCGACGCCGCGGTGTACCGCGAAGTCAACCAGATGACCGCCGACCGTCTGCAGATCGTCGCTGCGTCCTGAGTGCTGCACTCGTGAAAAAGCCCGCCTCCTGGCGGGCTTTTTCATGTCGGTGACCTAGCCGTGGCAGCTGACCATCCAGCCAACGCCGAAACGATCGGTGAGCATGCCGAAGCGCTGAGCCCAGAAGGTCTTCTCCAGCGGCATCTCCACCCGCCCCTCCTCCGCCAGGGCGGCAAACGCCTGTTCCGCCGCCACCACGCTGCGCAGCGTCAGGTGCAGGGAAAAGCCATTGAAGGCGGCGTTGTGTTCGCCGCGACCGTCGGACAGCAAGACTTCGGTTTCGCCGATCTGCAGGCTGGCGTGCATCACCTTGTCCAGCCAGCCATCGGGCACCGGCGAGGGTCCCGGCGCATCTTCGAAGCGCATCAGCGCCCCGAGCTGGGCACCCACCGCGTGCTGGTAGAAGGCAATGGCCTCATCGGCGCGACCATGGAAAAACAGATAGGGCTGTACTTGCACGGCTTCGTCCTCGCCTTGTCGTTATCGTTCTGACAGGAAGTCTAGGCGGGGATTCGACGAGGTGTCCGACGTGCCTCTTCGTAGGATGGATGGAGCGCAGCGATACCCATGCTGTCCGTGGCATTGGATCGATGGGTATCGCTGCGCTCCACGCCATCCTACAAGGAGTTTTTCCTGCTCGATTCGCGAACAAAAAAGCCCGCACAAGGCGGGCTTTTCAGCGCATCGATGCGATCAGCCGCGGGCGGCCTTGATCACTTCGATGTAGGGCTCGGCCTGGCGCTGGTCCTGGATCAGGGCGACGAAGTCCTTGCCCTGGGCATCCTTGGCGGACAGGTCGTAGCCAGCCTCGACGAAGAAGCCGACGAAACGCTCGAAGTCGTCGATGCGCAGGCCACGGTAGGCCTTGACCAGCTTGTGCAGGGACGCCGGGGTGTCGTCGGCCGGTTCCACGTCGAGGAACAGCTTGATCTCGGCGTCGTCGATCTCTTCGCCAATCACCTGCTTCTTGTCTTTACGCATCGCTCGCTTCTCTCTACGGCTGTCTCGGGGATCGCGGCCGGCAACGGCTGGCCGGGCACCACGGGTCGGGCAGTTTACCCCCGCGCCGGGCGCGGCTCAACGCGCACGCACGGCGCCGGTATGCAGGTCGGCCCAGATATGGCCGTTGCCGTAGGTGAGGAACTGCACGTAGACGGTACCGTTGCGCAGCAGGTCCAGCAGTTGTGGATAAGCCGCCTGCGGGTAATACAGGCTGAGCACGCGAGTCTTCTCATCGTAGGCCGGCTTCTTCAGGCTCTTGCCCTCGGCATCGAAGCTGATCACCACCTGGCTGATCTGCGCGCCCTTGTTCAGCGGCTTGCCCTTGAGGCGCAGCAGCGACGGCGTGGTGATCGGGATAGGCTGCTGGTTGGACTGGCGCTGGTTTCCCAGCACCACGCTGTATTCGGTGACCTGCAGCAGTTGTTGCTGCTCCGGCTCGCCCTGGCGCAGGCCGGCATCGTCCGGCGGCAGAAATTGGCCGTGCATCGGCGCGGCAATGGCTGCACCAGCAAAGCCGAGGGGAATGCAGAACAGCAGCGCCAGCACGGCGCCCGGCATGCGAACGGACATCATCACCTCCGCGGGACAGGGCCGGGCACTCTAGCACGCACGCCGAGCAGGACGACAGGCACGCATGGCAAGCCCGCTGATACATTGATAGCCTTCGAAGTTACCAACTCAATACATCGCCAGCCACAGATCGAAACAGCCATGCTGCACAACGTCTCCGACCTCGACCTGCGCCTACTGCGCATCTTCGCCTGCGTGGTGCGCTGCGGCGGCTTCTCTGCCGCGCAGGGCGAACTGGGCATGGGCCAGTCGACCATCAGCACGCACATCGCCAGCCTGGAGACGCGCCTGGGCTACCGCCTGTGCGAACGTGGCAAGAGCGGCTTCCGACTGACCGAGAAAGGCGAGCGAGTACTGGACTACGCGCAGAACCTGTTCGCTGCGCTGGGGGACTTCCGTGATCAGGTACAGTCACTGGCCGGGCGCCTGGTCGGCGAGTTGCACCTGGGCCTGGCCGACAATATCGCCACGCTGCCCGACGCACGCATCCACCACACCCTGGCGCGCTTCAACCGGCGCGACCAGGACGTGCGCCTGCACTTCCTCATTGAATCCTCCAGCGAACTGGAGCGCCTGGTACTCAGCGGTCGCCTGCACCTGGCCATCGCCTGCTTCAGCCGGCGCCTGCCGAACCTGCGCTATGAGCCGCTTTACCACGAGCGCGTGGCGGTGTTCTGCGGGCGCGAGCATCCGCTGTTCGACAAGGACGTGCGCGACGCCGCCGAACTGGAAACCTGCAACTGGATCCAGCACGGCTATGCGGTGGCGGACGTGCAACTGCCCGCCGACCCACAGCGCAGCACGGCATTCGCCCAGCACATGGAAGCGGTGCTGCACGCGGTGCGCGCCGGGACCCACCTGGGCTACCTGCCGACGCACTACGCCGAGCGCTGGGTCGAACAGGGCGAGATGCGCGCGTTGCTGCCGGACAGCCTGGGCTACGGCATCACCCACAGCCTGGTGGTGCGCGACGAGCCGGGGCACAACGAAGCACTCCAGGCGCTGGTCGAAGACCTGCGCCTGGAGCACGGGGTGACGCCGATCAGCGCGGCGCGGTGATGTGCTTGATGTCGAAGAATGCCGACAGGCCCCACGGTCCCAGCTCGCGTCCGATGCCGCTGCGCTTGCCGCCGCCCCAGGAAGTCTGCGGGAAGACGACTTGCGGCGAGTTCAGCCAGACGTTGCCGGCCTCCAGGTTCTCGGCGACACGCTGGGCACGCTCGAGGTCGGTGCTGCACACGGTGGCGGCCAGGGCGAAATCGCTGTCGTTGGCCTGACGCAGGGCATCGGCTTCATCGCTGAAGGTACGTACGCACAGCACCGGGCCGAAGATTTCCTCACGCCACAGGCGGCTGTCCGCCGGCACGTCGGTGTACACGGTCGGCTGGATGAACCAGCCCTCGGCCACTTCGCCACCGGTCAGGCAGGCCAGGCCTTCGTCGCGGGCCACGGCGAAGTAGTCGAGTACCTTGCGGTACTGCGCTTCGCTGGTCATCGGGCCCATGTCGGTCTCGCCCAGCAGCGAATCGCCAACGCGCAGGCCTTCCACCGCGACCTTCAGCTTCGCCAGCAGCGGTGCGGCGATGGATTCCTGCACCAGCAGGCGCGAGGTGGCGGAGCACATCTGCCCGGCGTTCCAGTAGACGCCGGCGATGATCCACTGCACGGCTTCGTCCAGGTCGCAGTCCTCGAACACCAGGATCGGCGACTTGCCGCCCAGCTCCAGGCCCACCGGCAGGGTGCGCGCGGCGGCCGCTTCCATGACCTTGCGGCCGACGACGTTGCTGCCGGTAAAGGACAGCTTGGCGATGCCCGCATGGCTGCAGAGCGCAGCGCCGGCATCGGCCAGGCCCGGCACCAGGTTCAACACGCCGGCCGGCAGGCCGATGGCGTCGGCGATCTCGCCCAGCACCAGCTCGATCAGCGGGGTGATTTCCGAGGGCTTGAGCACCACGGTGCAGCCCGCCGCCAGGGCCGGTGCGACCTTCCAGGCGCTGGTCACCAGCGGGAAGTTCCACGGTACGATCAGGCCGACCACGCCGATGGGCTCGAAGCGGGTCTGCGAGCGGTAGCCAGCGTCGGGCAGGGCCACTTCGGCGTTCTGCCGGGCATCCAGTTGCTCGGCCAGCTCGGCGTAGTAGGCGAAGGTCGCGATGGCGTCGCCGATATCGATTTCCGCTTCCAGTCGCGGCTTGCCGCTGGCCTGCATCTGCAGGGTGATCAGCGCTTCGCTGCGGGCTTCGAGCTGCTCGGCGAAAGCTCGCAGGTAACCGGCGCGCTGGGCGGCGCTGGTCAGCTTCCAGTCGGCGAAGGCGCGCTTGGCGGCAGCGACGGCGCGCTCTACGTCGGACACACCGGCGCAGGCAACTTCCGGCAGGGCCTCGCGGGTAGCGGGAGCGATCGGGCGCAGGACGGCGCCGCTGTCGGCGGCCTGCCATTGGCCATCGATATAAAGGAGACGGGACATGCGAACCTCGGGCGGTTGTCTTGTGAGGGTCGCAGGATAGGCGGGGCATTCATCGGCAAAAATGCCTGCTTAACCATGCATACATCGACACTATGCGATGTATCAATTTGCTGCAGGACCGAGGGGGACGCCCAGTCCTTGCTCGCGAACATCACGGCACCGATGGGAAGATTTGGCGCGCAGCGGTTCGCGAGCAAGCTCGCTCCTACGAAAAGCAGGCGGCTCAGGCGAAGTGGGAGCGCATCCAGGCCAGGTACTCGGCGGCGCCCGGTTCGCCTTCGCGTGGTGCCCATTGCCCGCGCTCATCCTCGCCCAGCGGCACGAACGGCCCGGCCTTGGCTTCGAACATGATGCTGTCCGGCTCCAGCGCGACGATGGCGTGGAAGGTGCCCGGCGGCAGGTCTGCGCCGACGCACTCACCGCCCGCGCGCAGTTCGCGCGTGGTCAATAGCTCACCGGAGTTGGAGAAGATCAGCAGGCCCAGCGCGCCCTTCACCACCAGCAGGCTTTCGGCCTTGTCCGGGTGGCGATGGCAATGCGGCGGGATATAGCTGTCGGGCTGCAGCGCATTGAGCAGACGGTGACAGGGCTCGGTCTGCTCATGGAAGTTGTGATTCTGCCGACGCCGGGGGCTGGCGGCGGCACGGGCCGCAACCTCGTCGAACAACGCACTGTCGAGGAAACGCGGCCCGCTCATCGTCAGAGGCCCTTGACGGCAAAGATGCCGGCGGCGTTGCGCCAGTAGCCCTTGTAGTCCATGCCGTAGCCGAAGATGTAGCGGTCGATGCAGGACAGGCCCACGTAGTCGGCCTTCAGGTCCGGGCGGGCCTTGCGGTCGTGGTCCTTGTCGATCAGCACGGCGGTGTGCACGCGCTTGGCGCCGGCGTGCTTGCAGAAGTCCATGATCGCCGAGAGGGTGTGCCCTTCGTCGAGGATGTCGTCGATGATCAGCACTTCACGGTCGATGAAGGAGATTTCCGGCTTGGCCTTCCAGAACAGCTCGCCACCGGTGGTCTCGTTGCGGTAACGGGTCGCATGCAGGTAGGAGGCTTCCAGCGGGAAATTCAGCAGCGGGAGCAGCTTGCCGGAGAAGATCAGGCCGCCGTTCATCACGCAGAACACCACCGGGTTGGTGTCGGCCAGCGAGCCGTTGATGGCCTCGGCCACACGGGCGATGGCGGCCTCTACCTCGGCGTTGGTGTACAGGCAGTCGGCTTCGGCCATGACTTGGCGGATGTGCGCGAGATCGACGGACATGGGGGTTCTCCCGTGAAAAAGTGCGCAAAGGTACCTATCGGCGTGCCACGGAGCAAGGGTCAGCGGACGAATGTCGCCGACAATCGTGGCCCAAGGTAGCTAGGATGCATTACGCTACCGCAATTTTTTTGCCAGCCCGTCCGGAGAACCCGTCCATGCCCGTACTCGAGATTCGCCATCCCCTGATCCGCCACAAGATCGGACTGATGCGCCGTCACGATATCAGTACCAAGAATTTCCGCGAGCTGGCCCAGGAAGTGGGCGCCCTGCTGACCTACGAGGCGACCAAGGACCTGCCGCTGGAGAACTACGAGATCGAAGGCTGGGCCGGCCCGGTGCTGGTCGAGAAGATCGCCGGCAAGAAGATCACCGTGGTGCCGATCCTGCGCGCCGGCATCGGCATGCTCGACGGCGTGCTCAGCCTGATTCCGGGCGCCAAGGTCAGTGCCGTCGGGGTCGCGCGCAACGAGGAAACCCTCGAAGCGCACACCTACCTGGAAAAGCTCGCGCCGGACATCGCCGAGCGCCGCTCGCTGATTATCGACCCGATGCTGGCTACCGGCGGCTCCATGGTTGCCACCATCAACCTGCTCAAGAAAGCCGGCAGCAAGGACATCCGCGCCATGGTGCTGGTGGCGGCGCCGGAAGGGATCAAGGCAGTCAACGATGCGCATCCGGACGTGCTCATCTATACCGCCTCCATCGACCAGTGCCTGAACGAGAACGGCTACATCATGCCGGGCCTGGGCGATGCCGGTGACAAGATCTTCGGCACCAAGCAGAAGGAAACCTGATTCATGGCCGATGAATTCAACGAACCTCTGTGGCGCCAGATCATCTCTGGCGCACAGATGCTCTTCGTGGCCTTCGGCGCGTTGGTGCTGATGCCGCTGATCACCGGGCTCGATCCGAACGTCGCGCTGTTCACCGCCGGCTTCGGCACCCTGATGTTCCAGATCGTCACTGGCCGCCAGGTACCGGTGTTCCTGGCGTCGAGCTTCGCCTTCATCACCCCGATCATCCTCGCCAAGGGCCAGTTCGGCCTGGCCGCGACCATGGGCGGCGTGGTGGCGGCAGGCTTCGTCTACACCTTCCTGGGCCTCGCGGTGAAGGTCAAAGGCACCGGCTTCATCGACCGCCTGCTGCCACCGGTGGTGATCGGTCCGGTGATCATTTCCATCGGCCTGGCCATGGCGCCGATCGCCGCCAACATGGCCATGGGCAAGGCGGGTGACGGCACCGAGTTGATCCCCTACAAGACCGCCATGTTCATCTCCATGCCGGCGCTGCTGACCACGCTGATCGTCGCGGTGTTCGGCAAGGGCATGCTGCGCCTGGTGCCGATCATCGCCGGCGTGCTGGTGGGCTATGGCCTATCCTTCGCCTTCGGCGTGGTCGACGTGGCGAAGATCGTCGCCGCACCCTGGCTGGAACTGCCGAAGTTCACCGCACCGGAATTCAACTGGCAGGCCATCCTGTTCATCGTTCCGGTGGCGCTGGCCCCGGCCATCGAACACATCGGCGGCGTCATCGCCGTGGGCGGCGTGACCGGCAAGAACTACCTGAAGACCCCGGGCCTGCACCGCACCCTGCTGGGCGACGGCATCGCCACCTCCGCCGCCGGCCTGTTCGGCGGCCCGCCGAACACGACCTACGCGGAAGTGACCGGCGCGGTGATGCTGACCAAGAACTACAACCCGAAGATCATGACCTGGGCGGCGGTGTTCGCCATCAGCCTGGCCTTCGTTGGCAAGTTCGGCGCCATCCTGCAGAGCATCCCGGTACCGGTAATGGGCGGCATTCTCTGCCTGCTGTTCGGCACCATCGCCTCGGTGGGCATGAACACCCTGATCCGCCACAAGGTCGACCTGTCCCAGGCGCGCAACCTGTGCATCGTCTCGGTCACCCTGGTGTTCGGCATCGGCGGTGTGCTGATCGGCACCGGCACCGGCCCGGACGACTTCGGCCTGAAGGGCATCGCTCTGTGCGCCATCGTCGCGATCCTCCTGAACCTGATCCTCCCCGGCGAGGAAGGCTGGGAGAACAAGGCGCTGGAACAAGGCGCCGACGACGGAAAATCCGCCGAGTGATTGGCACGGGCGCCGACTGATCGCGGCGCCCTTGCCCACGTAAAGTTTGGCGAACGCAGCATGCCGTTGACGGTCCATTCAGCATGACAGTTCGATTCCGACAGGAGGCTCTGGTTATCCGCTCCGCCTCGCTCCTGCCCCTCCCGCCGCCGAAGGTGCGCCCGTGAGCCGTGCCTGGTGGCTGCTGCTCGGCCTGATCGGCGCCTCGCTGATCCCGCTCGCCCTCGGCGGCCGGGAAATGCTTGATCACGTCCTCGCCTTTCCCCTCGACAAGCTGCTGATCATGTTCGGCATGATCTGCCTGTGCTGGCTGATCAACGCGCAGAAGCTCCGCGTGCTGCTCAATGGCCGTGCCGGGGAGATCGGCAAGGTGCGCTCGGTGGGCATCATCATGGCCTCGGAGTTCGCTTTCTATGCGACCCCCGGCGGCACCGGCGGCCCGCTGACGCTGATGGCATTGCTCGCGCGCCACGGTATGCGCCCGGCCCACAGCAGCGCGATCTTCGCCGTGGACCAGTTGAGCGACCTGCTGTTCTTCCTCTGCGCGCTGGCGGCGGTGCTGGTCTGGGCGCTGTCCCACAGCGTCAGCCCGAACCTGGAAACCTCGCTGATCACCAGCGGCGTGCTTCTGGGCGGAATCTTCTTCGGCGTGGTCCTGCTGGCGCGCTTCCAGCGCCGGGTCATCAAGGCCAACGGCCGGCTGTTCCAGCGTCTGGGAATGAAGCCGCGCACGCGCCTGCACTGGGCGCGCAAGGCGCTGCACTTCCGCGACACCCTGGTCAGTTGCCTGCGCCAACCCAAGCGCCGGCTGGCACTGATCTTCTTCTTCACCTGCTGCCACTGGATCCTGCGCTTCTCGGTGCTCTACATCACCCTCAAGGCGCTGGGCGTGGACCTGCACTGGGCCTGGGCCTTCCTGATCCAGCTGCTGTCGCTGGCGGCAGGCCTGGCCACGCTGCTGCCCGGTGGCGCGGGTGGTACCGAGCTGACCAGCGCCGCGTTGCTCGCCCCGCTGGTGGGCAAATCCACGGCGGCGGCGGCCATCCTGATCTGGCGCGTGGTGACCTACTACTTCTACCTGGTGATGGGCGCGCCGGTGTTCGCCCTCATGGCGGGGCGTCCGCTGCTGCGCAAGCTGATAGGGATGCGCGAACGCGCCTGAAGCTCAGCCGCTGGCGGGCTTGTCTTCCTTCTGCTCAGGCTTGAGCGAATCCCAGAGCTCGGCGGCGCCGGGAAACTCGGTGCCGTCCTCTTCACTCAGCGCGTCGGGATCGTAGCGGCTGGTGCAGCCTTCGCCCAGGGTGGGCGGTGGGGTGGCGGTGCCGGGGTTCTTCGGGTCGCTCATGGCGGCGTCTCCGTTGGGCGCAGCACTCGCCGTCGGTGGACGGCGAGTGCATGCGGAGTACCCAGTCTAGAACGAGACCGCGTGGATCAGTCGAACACCACGGTCTTGTTGTCGTGCACCAGCACGCGGTCTTCCAGGTGATAGCGCAGGCCGCGGGCCAGCACCAGCTTCTCGACGTCCTTGCCCAGGCGCACCAGGTCCTCGATGTTGTCGCGGTGGCTGATGCGCACCACGTCCTGCTCGATGATCGGGCCGGCGTCCAGCTCCTCGGTGACGTAGTGGCAGGTCGCGCCGATCAGCTTCACGCCGCGCAGCGAAGCCTGGTGGTACGGCTTGGCGCCGACGAAGGACGGCAGGAAGCTGTGGTGGATGTTGATCACCTGGTGGCGGTACTTCTGGCACAGGTCCGGCGGCAGGATCTGCATGTAGCGCGCCAGCACCACGTTATCGGCCTGGTGTTCGTCGATCAGGCGCGAGACCTGCTCGAAGGCCGGCTGCTTGTTCTTCGGGTCCACCGGGACGTGGAAGTAAGGAATGCCGTGCCACTCCACCATGCTGCGCAGGTCATCGTGGTTGGCGATCACGCAGGGAATCTCGCAGTCCAGCTCGCCGCTGTGCCAGCGGTGCAGCAGGTCGGCCAGGCAATGCGATTCGCGGCTGGCCATCAGCACGACGCGCTTCTTCACCGAGGAGTCGGTGATCCGCCACTCCATGGAGAACTCGCGGGCGATGGGGGCGAAGGCCTGGCGGAAACCGTCGATATCGAACGGCAGGGAGTCGGCACGAATCTCATGCCGCATGAAGAACCAGCCGTTGTCGTTGTCGGAATGGTGACTGGCCTCGGTGATCCAGCCGTTGTAAGTGGCCAGGAAATTACTCACCTTGGCGACGATGCCGACCCCGTCGGGGCAGGCGATCACCAGTCGGAAAGTGCGCATGGGTGTACTCCAGATACATCGCGAAGGCCGCCATTCTAGCGGCTGCCGGGGAAAAGATCAGCCATTGCCGCAGTGCGCCGACGAGAGCCAGTTCGGTGCATTGCGAGTGCGTCGATTAATTACCAGAGAATGAATTAGTTAAATAAGTCGACAATTAACGACAAAACTTTCCACAAGCATTTACTTGAACAACTTCGCTGACTATTATGTCTGCTACAAACTATCCGCCACCGCTGGACCCAGAACAAGGTACCCAACATGTCGCTGATCAACGAGTACCGCGCTACCGAAGAAGCCATCAAGGAACTTCAGGAGCGCCTGAAATCCCTGGAGCAGGACGACAAGCTGAAGAAAGAGCTTGAGTTCGAAGAGAAACTTCGCGCGCTGATGGCCAGCTATGGCAAGTCCCTGCGTGACGTCATCGCCCTGCTCGATCCGGACGCGAAGCTGAGCAAATCGCCGCGCACCGCAAAAGCCACCGTGACCAAGCGCGCTCGCAAGGTCAAGCAATACAAGAACCCGCACACCGGTGAAGTCATCGAGACCAAGGGCGGCAACCACAAGACCCTCAAGGAATGGAAAGCCAAGTGGGGCGCCGAAGCCGTTGAAGGCTGGGCCACACTGCTGGGCTGAGCCTTGCGGAGATGAAAAACGCCAGCTTCGCGCTGGCGTTTTTTATTGCCTGCCGAAAAGTGCGCGGCGCTACAGGCGATAGCGCGCGCGCAACACCTGCGCATACTTCTCCCACTCTTCCAGCACCAAACGGCCGGCCGGCGTGGCATTGACCAGCTGCTCGCTCATTGCCGCGGCAAAGTTATCCAGAGTATTCGGTGCGCCGTATTCGGCCTGACTCAGGCGCGCACGGCAGAAGTCCTGCCATTGTTGCTGTTGCGTGGCACTCAAAGTTTCCGGGAAATTGCGTGCCCGATAACGGAAGAGAAGTTCGGGAAGTCGCGCATCATCGAATGGCCATTGTTCTTTCGCCAGCCGCGCAGGATCAGCCTGACGCACCTGTTCGCACAATCTGCGATCACGGTCACCGATAAAACCGTCATACAACTGCTGCTCGGGATCTTCGCTGCCGGCGAAACTTTCCTCGGCATACAAGGGCGCCAGTTTGTCCTGCCAGATCGCTTTCGCCTGGGTCAGGGTTTGCGCAGCGGCCAGGCAGGCATCGAGATCCACACCGATGCGCTCGCGATCCTGCGGGCGCAGTACGGACAACGGCGCCACCACCGGGCAGCGGTTGATGTGCAGCAGTTTCAGTGGCACCGGCAACTCGCCTTCGGCCAACTCATCGCGGCGCGTATAGAGGCGCTTGCGCAACGTTTCCGCATCGAGCTCCAGCAACGGCGAAACATCCACGCCCAGGTCGCAGACGATCAACGCGTTGCGGTTGCGTGGATGCCACCCCAGCGGCAGCACCACGGACAGGTAGTGCCGCGCCGCGGAGAACATGCCGGAGATGTGCACCATCGGTTGCAGCACACGAACCTGATCCAGCACGCCCTGCTTGCCGCGCAGGCGATAGAGGTAGTCATAGAGTTTCGGCTGGCGGTCGCGCACCAGCCGGGCCAGGGCAATGGTGGCGCGCACATCGGACAGCGCATCGTGCGCCTGCCCATGGTCAATCCCGTTGGCCGCGGTGAGGCGTTCCAGCTTGAGGCTGACGACGCCATCCTGTTCGGGCCAGACGATGCCCTCCGGGCGCAGCGCATAGGCGGTGCGCACCATGTCGATCAGGTCCCAGCGGCTGTTGCCGCCCTGCCACTCGCGGGCGTAGGGATCGAAGAAGTTGCGGTACAGGCTGTAGCGCGTGACCTCGTCATCGAAACGCAGGGTGTTGTAGCCCGCCACGCAGGTGCCCGGCTGCGCCAGTTCGGCGTACAGGCGGGTCATGAATTCGGCTTCGCCCAGGCCGCGCTCCTCCAGGCGATCCGGGGTGATACCGGTGACCAGGCAGGCGGCCGGATGCGGGAGGATGTCATCGCTGGGCCGGCAGTAGAGGTTCAGCGATTCACCGACCTCGTTGAGGTCCTCGTCCGTGCGAATGCCGGCCACCTGCAGCGGACGGTCGCGGCGCGGGTCGATGCCGGTGGTTTCGTAGTCGTACCAGAAGATGCTGGCGTTCATCGTTTTTCCTTGCCTGCAAGCGAGTGCGTCGCAGTCTAACAGTGCTGCCGACCACACTTCCAAAACGCCTCGCTGGCACCTAGCCAGCCCTCGCCTTTATGATGGCCGTCGCAAGGACACCCCACTGGAAAGGACTTTCCTCATGCAAGACCTCGCAGCACAGAATCCCTACAGCGCTCCACTGAGCAACCTCGAACCGGGCGCAGCCCAGGGCGCCGTGCCCTCCGTCGCCGAGGCGCTGAGCCGCGGCTACAACTTCAGAATCAACGAACTGCTGGGCGAATCCTGGCGCCGCACCAAAGGCACCAAGGGCCTGATCATCGGTGGCTTCGTGGTCTTCTATGCGGCGATCTTCGCCCTGGTCAACCTGCTCAGCCTGTTCCTCACCGTGGTCGGCGTCGCCGGCATTGCCGGGATGGGCCTGCTCGGCGATAGCGAAGCCGCCGGCGGCATGGCGGTCGGTGCGCTGGTGGCCTTCTTCATCGGCTCCATCGTCCTGAGCTTCGTTGCCACCGCCGTGTGCTACCCGCTGCTGGCGGGTGTGAACATGCTCGGTATCCGCCGCGCCGCCGACCAGCCGCTGCGCTTCAACGAAGTCTTCAGCCACTTCGGCCGTACCATCCAGGTGGTCGTCTGCGTGCTGCTCAGCACCCTCCTGATCTGCGTCGGCTACTTCCTCTTCGTGCTGCCGGGCATCTACCTGAGCATCGCCTACATGCTCGCCATCCCGCTGGTGGTCGAGCGTGGCCTGTCGCCCTGGGCAGCGCTGGAAGCTTCGCGCAAGGCCATCACCCAGCACTGGTTCAAGGTCTTCGGCCTGCTGCTGGTGTTCGGCCTGCTGTTCATGCTCAGCACCCTGACCCTCGGTATCGCGCTGATCTGGGTGATGCCATGGCTGATCGTCGCCATCGGCGTGCTGTATCGCACCATCTTCGGCGTGCTGCCACCGGCCAAGTAATCAATTCGGCCTGAGCCTGCCAGCGCGGTTGCCTCGCCGCACCGCGCTGGCTAGCATCTGGCTCTCAGCCATCGACAGCGGTTTCCCTTGAGCCCAGCAGAGCTTTTATCCCAAGCGTCTTCCCACGCCCCCGTCCTGGACACCCGCTACCACGTGGAGACTCCGGAAGGCATCGATCTGCTGCTGCGTCCCGCCGGTGTCGTCCCCCGCGCCCTCGCCTACCTGATCGACCTGGGTATCCGCATCCTGCTGATGCTGGCGCTGTTCATGCTGCTGGCCTTCCTCGGCGAACTGGGCACCGGCCTTGGGCTGATCCTCACCTTCGTCATGACCTGGTGGTACATGGTGCTGTTCGAAGTGCTCAACCAGGGCCGCTCGCCCGGCAAGCAGATGATGGGCCTGCGCGTGGTACACGACGACGGCACGCCTATCGGCTGGTCCGCCTCGCTGCTGCGCAACCTGCTGCGCTTCGCCGATATCCTGCCGTTCGCCTACACGCTCGGGCTGCTCAGTTGCCTGTCCAACTCGGCCTTCAAGCGCCTGGGCGATCTCGCCGCCGGCACCCTGGTGATCTACCGCGACCCGCCGCCAAGCCGCCCGCAGGTTTCGGAGGCTGCGCCCGAGCTGGCGCCCTGGCCGCTGAAGCTGGAAGAGCAACGCGCACTGATGAGCTTTGCCGAGCGCGGCACGCAACTCTCCGCCGCCCGCCGCGAAGAACTGGCCGGCATTCTGGCGCAACCGCTGGGTATCGCCCCGGAACAGGCGGAGGCCCGCCTGAATCGCATCGCCAGCGGCCTGCTCGGTAACGGGACGGGCCACCCATGAAGCAGGCCTTCTTCGAACAACGCCACCAGGGCAGCTGGAAACGCTTCGCCAAGCGCCTGGAACAACTGGAAAGCGGCAAGCGCCAGGAACCGAGCGAGAAGCCCGAAGAGTTCGCCGCCGATTACCGGCGCATCTGCCAGCAGCTCGCCCTGGCCCAGGAGCGCGGCTACAGCAGCCACCTGATCGACCAGTTGCAGCAGCTCGCCATGCGTGGCCACCAGCAGTTCTATCGGCACCGCAGCCATCTGGGCGCGCGCATCCTCGGTTTCCTGGTCGCTGGCTTCCCGCGCCTGGTGCGCGAGGAGTGGCGCTGCATCGCCATCGCCAGCCTGCTGTTCTACGGCAGCCTGCTGCTGATGGGCGTGCTGGTCTACCACTTCCCCGACCTGGTCTACAGCGTCATGGCACCGGAGCGAGTGGCCGAGATGGAGTCGATGTACTCGCCGGATACCACGCGCCTGGGCCCCATGAGCACGCGCGACGCCGGCGATGACTGGAAAATGTTCGGCCACAACATCATGAACAACATCGGCATCGCCTTTCAGACCTTTGCCAGCGGCCTGCTGTTCTGCGTCGGCAGCCTGTTCTTCCTGCTGTTCAACGGCCTGATCATCGGCACGGTGGCCGGCCACCTGACCCAGGTCGGCTACATCGAGACGTTCTGGTCCTTCGTCATTGGCCACGGCGCCTTCGAACTGACCGCCATCACCTTCGCCGGCGGTGCCGGCCTCAAGCTCGGCTGGGCGCTGCTCGCCCCCGGCCGCCTGAGCCGCCTGGAAGCTCTGCGCCAGGCCGCCGCCCGCGCCGTGCAGTTGATCGGCGGGGTGATCCTGATGCTGCTGATCGCCGCTTTCGTCGAGGGCTACTGGTCCTCCGTCACGCATTTCTCCGCCACCGTGAAGTACATCGTCGGCGCCTGCCTGTGGCTGCTGGTGGGCAGCTACTTCCTCCTTGCCGGACGGAGGCGTCATGCGCCTGACTGACGCCAGCGTCGCCATTCGCCCGCGCAGCGCCTGGGAGGCACTGGACCTGGGCATTCTCCTGGCGCGCCGCCACGCCGGTGTGCTGATAGCCAGTTGGGCCATCGTCACCCTGCCGGTGTTCGTGCTGCTCTCCGTGCTGCTGTGGAACTACTCCAGCTGGGCAATACTGATCTTCTGGTGGCTCAAGCCCGCCTTCGAACGCCTGCCGCTGTACATCCTCTCGCGCTCGCTGTTCGGCGACACGCCGACGCTCAAGGAAGCGCTCAGGGCCTTCCCCGGCCTGCTCAAGTCACAGCTGCTGCCCAGCCTGCTCTGGCGACGGCTGAGCCCGACCCGCAGTTTCGACCTGCCGGTGCTGCAGCTCGAAGGCCTCAAGGGCCAGGCACGCAGCCAGCGCCTGGTGGTGCTCGGCCAGCGCAATGCGGGCGGGGCCACCTGGCTGACCATCGTCGGCATGCATTTCGAACTGGCGCTGTGGCTGGGCCTGACCACGCTGATGTACCTGATGCTGCCGAACCAGTGGGTGGAAGACTGGGAGTGGAAATCGCTGATCAGCGCCGCCGAAGGCGACTGGGTGTGGCTCGAGCACATCAGCAACCTGGTCTACGCCCTGCTGCTGATTGTCTGGGAACCGGTGTACGTCGCCTGCGGCTTCACCCTTTACCTCAACCGCCGCACCGAACTGGAAGCCTGGGACATCGAGCTGGTGTTCCGTCGCCTGCGCCAGCGCCTGATCGGCAGCGCCTATGCCCTGCTGCTGGTGGTGGCCGGCGCCTTCGCGCTACTGCCGGCCCATGACGCGCTGGCGGCCGGCGCGGAAGCCGGCGGCAAGGCCAGCCAGAGTTGCCCGTTGCCCGACCAGAACCCCGACGGCCCGCAGGGTGCGCGGCTGACCCAGCAGAAACTCAACAGCGAGGACTCGCGCAGCGCCGCGGAACGGATCCTCGCGGCGCCGCCCTTCAAGAACAGCGAGAAGGTCACCGGCTGGCGCCTGAGCGAAGACAAGAAAGAGGAAAAGCCGGCAGACCCCAATGACGCCAAACGCCTGAAGAGCTTCTTCGAGGCACTGGAGAACTGGAAAGCCTTCAAGTTCGCCGCGCAAGGCATCGAGGTACTGCTCTGGGGCCTGCTGTTCACCGTCATCGCCCTGGTCATCTGGCGTTATCGGCAATGGCTGCGATTGTTCGTCGGGCGTATCGGCCTGCCGCAGAAGCCGCGCCGCGAAGCCCCCAGCGTGCTGTTCGGGCTGGACCTGGCGCCGGAAACCCTGCCCAGTGACGTCGCCAGCGAGGCCGAGCGCCTGTGGGACGAGCAACCGCGCGCCGCCCTTGGCCTGCTCTATCGCGCCCTGCTCAGCCGCCTGCTGCACGATTTTCGCGTGCCGCTGCGCGAGTCCACCACCGAAGGTGAAGTCCTTGTACGCGTGGCCGACCTCAACGACCCGCCGCTGGACAATTTCGCCCGCAGCCTGACCCAGCAGTGGCAGGCGCTCGCCTACGGGCACCGCACGCCGCAGGCCGAACTCAAGCAGCAACTGTGCGGCGAATGGCGTCACCTGTTCGGTAACGAGGTGCGGGCATGAAGCGCGGCAACCTCGCCCTGCTGGCACTGCTCGTCCTGCTGGTGCTCGGCGGCATCGGCTACTACCTGTACCGCAACCTCGAGCCCTACACCGAGACCATCGAACACGGCGCCTCCCCGGAAGCCCGCGCCAACCCCTACCTGGCCGCCGAGATGTACCTGCGTGGCCGCGGCATCCGCGTCACCACCGCCCGCGGCATGGAAGTGCTGGACCAGTTGCCGAGCAAGGGTCAGACCCTGATCCTGCTGGGCACCCGCGAGAACGTCACGCCGACCCAGAACGCCCGCCTGCTGGACTGGGCCAACCGCGGCGGCCACCTCATCGTCACCGCCGAAAGCCTGTGGGACGAGGACGAAGGCAAGAGTGGCGATCTGTTGCTGGATCAACTGGGCGTCCAGCAGTTCCTCACGGCCGACCTGAAGGACAAGGAGGAGGAGAAATCCACTCAGTCCGACGAGCAGGCTGCAGCCCCATCCGAGGGCCGCGCGGACGACGATACCGGCAAGGCAGAAGTGGAACACGAGCACCCGGACCAGGCCTCCGGCGCTACCGACAAGGCCGAGGCAGAAGCCGATCCCTACCCGAACCTGACCAAGCTCTACCTGGAGAACGAGAAGGCCCCGGCCTATATCGACTTCGACACCGACTATCACCTGTTCGATTCGAAGAACCTCGCCTACGCCTGGGCCAACAGCGGCGACTCCACCCACCTGCTGCAGCTGCAGCGGGGCCAGGGCTTGATCACCGTGCTCACCGACAACTGGATCTGGCAGAACGGCGAACTCGACGCCTACGACAACGCCTGGCTGCTCTGGTACCTGGCCCAGGACAGCGCCGTTACCCTGGTCTACCGCGCCGACGGCACCAGCCTCATGACCCTGCTGATGCGCTATTTCCCGCAGGCACTGCTGGCCGCCGCCCTGTTGCTGGTACTGGTGCTCTGGCGCAATGGCCTGCGCCAGGGCCCGCTGCAGCCCAATCCGGACCGCAGCCGTCGACAACTGGAAGAACACCTGCGCGCCGGCGCCGACTTCATCCTCCGCCAGCGCGGCCAGCTCGCCCTGCTGCAAGGCCTGCAACGAGATGTGATGCGCCGGGCGCGGCAGCGCCAGCCCGGCTTCGACCGCCTGCCGGTCGCCGAACAATGGCAAGCTCTGGGCCGCATGACGCGCATGTCGGTCAGCGCCATCAGCCAGGCCATGCGCCCCTATCCGCAACAGCGCATGGCCGTCGCCGAATTCACCCGCCAGGTCGCGCACCTGCAAAGCCTCAGGAATGCCCTATGAGCGAACAGACGCCTGAACCCACCAGCACCACCGCTCCCAATGCCGCCGCCCAGCGCCAGCGCGCCAGCCAGCTGGCCCAGGCGCTGCGCCACGAACTGCAGAAGGCCCTGATCGGCCAGCAGGCCGTGATCGACGACGTGCTCACCGCCCTGCTCGCCGGCGGCCATGTGCTCATCGAAGGTGTGCCCGGCCTGGGCAAGACGCTGCTGGTGCGCGCCCTCGCCCGCTGCTTCGACGGCGGCTTCGCGCGCATCCAGTTCACCCCCGACCTGATGCCCAGCGACGTCACCGGCCACGCCGTGTACGACCTCGCCACCGAGCAGTTCAAGCTGCGCAAGGGGCCGGTGTTCACCCACCTGCTGCTGGCCGACGAAATCAACCGCGCCCCGGCCAAGACCCAGGCCGCGCTGCTGGAAGTGATGCAGGAGCGCCAGGTCACCCTCGAAGGCCGCGCCCTGCCGGTGCCGCAGCCGTTCATGGTGCTGGCCACGCAGAACCCCATCGAGCAGGAAGGCACCTACCCGCTGCCCGAAGCCGAGCTCGACCGCTTCATGCTCAAGCTGCGCATCGACTATCCGCTGGAGGCCGAGGAGCAGACGCTGGTGCGCCAGGTCACCCGCTCGGCGCGCAGCGACATGCTCGACGTGGCCCCCATGCGTGCCCTGCTCAAGGACAAGGACGTGCTGGCGCTGCAGAAGATCGCTGCCGACCTGCCCATCGATGACCAGGTGCTCGACTACGCCGTACGCATCGCCCGTACCACCCGCAACTGGCCGGGCCTGGCACTGGGCGCCGGCCCGCGTGCGTCCATCGCCCTGGTGCGTTGCGCCCGCGCTCGCGCCCTGCTGCGCAGCGGCGACTTCGTCATTCCGGACGACGTGAAAGGCAGCGCCCTGGCCGTGCTGCGCCATCGCGTGCGCCTGTCGCCGGAACTGGAGATCGAAGGCCTGTCGGTGGACCAGGTGCTGCAACAACTGCTCGACCAGGTACCGGCGCCGCGCGTATGAAGCCATCGCGCGCGCTCCTCGCGCTGCTCGGCGTCCTGCTGGCGATTGCCATCGCCCTGGGCGCGGCCGAAGCCCTGGACTCGGGATCGGCCCTGCTCGGCCGCCTCTGGTGGGGGGCGCTCTGCGCGCTGCTCCTGCTGGCGCTGGCTGATGCGCTCTGGCTGCGCCGCACGCCCTCGCCCGAGCTACGCCGCCAGCTGAGCGGCAATCTGCCGCTGGGCCGCTGGAGCGAGATACGCCTGCAATTCCATCACCGCTACGCCCAGCCGCAACGCGTCACGGTGTTCGACCACCTGCCGGCCGGCATGGAGTTCGAATACCTGCCGCAGACCGTGGAGCTGCACCCCGGCGAACAGACTGAACTGGGCTACCGCGTGCGCCCGCTGTCCCGTGGGCATTTCGTCTTCCAGCGCTGCGAGATCGAGTTGTCCAGCCCACTGCGTCTGTGGAAGGGCCGGCGCTACCTGGAACAGTGCGACGAAACCCGCGTCTACCCGGACTTCGCCCGCCTCTACGGCGCAGAGCTGATGGCCGTGGACCACTGGCTCAACCGCATCGGCGTGCGCTCCGGGCAGCGGCGTGGCCTGGGCCTGGATTTCCACCAACTGCGCGAGTTTCGCGACGGCGACACCTTGCGGCAGATCGACTGGAAGGCCACCGCCCGCAAGCGTACGCCCATTGCCCGCGAATACCAGGACGAGCGCGACCAGCAGATTCTCTTCCTGCTCGACTGCGGCCGGCGCATGCGCAGCCACGACGGCGACCTCTCGCACTTCGACCATTCGCTCAATGCCAGCCTGCTGCTGGCCTACGTCGCCCTGCGCCAGGGCGACGCCGTAGGCCTGATGACCTTCGCAGGCGATCAACCGCGCCACCTGCCGCCGGCCAAGGGCAGCGCCCAGCTCACCGCCCTGCTCAACAGCGTCTACGACCTGCGCAGCAGCCAACGCCCGGCGGACTACCCGGCGGCCGTGCAAGCCGTGCTGACGCACCAGCGCCGCCGCGCGCTGGTGGTGATAGTGACCAACCTGCGCGACGAGGACGACGAGGAACTGGTGGCCGCGGTGAAACGCCTCGGACGCCAGCACCGTGTACTCGTCGCGAGCCTGCGCGAGGAAGTGCTGGACCGCCTGCGCCAGGCGCCGGTGGAAGGTTTCGAGGAAGCCCTGGCGTACTGCGGTGCGGTGGATTACCTGAACGCCCGCGCCGGCCTGCACGAAAAGCTGGCAGCCCATGGCGTGCCGGTGCTCGACGCGCGGCCGAGCCAGCTGGGGCCGGAACTGATCAGCCGTTACCTGGGCTGGAAGAAGGCTGGCGCGCTGTAACAGCGCGCCACGACCGGACACCAACTCCCTGGCGTCCCACACCGAGCAGATCGGTCAGCGCGTCCTGCGCTTCAGACCGACTCCACCTGCCGGCGAAAACTGAAATAACGGCGCAGCGCGTCGACCAGTTCGACGTACTCCGTCGGCGCCGCCGCCAGGCTGAAGCCCGAATCGTAGTTGCCCGGATTGACGTCCTCGCGGCACCACTGGCAGGTGGCGGCGAACTCGATCAACTGCAGCTTGCCGTCATGCCCGGGGATCTTCAGGCGCATTTCGAAGCGGCCACCCACCAGCATCGGCAGCTGGCTGATGAGGAGCAGCCCGTCCAGCGACACGTTGCCCAGGTAACCCATCGGTTTGTCGGTGATGCTGTTGAACACCTTCAGGTAGTAGGGCAGCTGATGGCGCTCGATATGTCGTTGATGACGCATAATGGCGTTTCGCTATGAGATATCGTCCAGTATGACGATGCTGCCCGCCGGGGGCCAGTCCTAACGACAACCTTCCGCCAGTCGTGCGCTAAGCGCCTGACGAGCGGCGTCGACCTGTGCATCGCTGTAGTAAGTCCTGTCGCCACTGCCGTCCTGCGAGAAGTAGCGCCCGCCATGACTGAGCGACTCCAGGTCATGACGCCACTTCGCACACTGCTGGTCCAGCTTGGCCTGCTGCTGCGCCGCCTGGCTCTGCGCGGCCGCGCTTTCATCTCGACGCGCATCGTAGAAGCGGCGGGTGCGTTCCTCCCGCTCGCGGGTCGCCGCGTCACGCTCGACGACCTGCGGCTTGACCTCGACGCGTTGCGCCCCTGGCGGTGGTGTTTCGCTGAAGTGCACCTTTCCCTGAGCGTCGGTCCAGCGGTAGATATCCGCCGAAGCGAGCAGGGGGAAACACCAGGCGCAAAGCCACAGGGCGCGCATTCGTACCTCCTTGCACAAAGCACTCAAGAGATTAGCCAGCTAGCGGCCTGGCTCAAGTTCGCCACCGACCGGCGGTCAGGGGGTAGCCGGGTAGGTACGCGAATCGCCGGGCAGCCGACCGTTGAGACGCAGTGTCTCCAGGCGTGCCTTGGCCCGGTAAGCATACTCGCTGGTGGGGTAGCGGGCGATGATGAACTGGTAGGTCTGCGCCGCGTCGACGTAGAACTTCTCACGCTCCAGGCACTGCCCGCGCAGCATGGAGATTTCCGGCTGGATCCACGGCCGCGCGCGGGCCTTGCGCTCTGTCTCGGACAGCTCCAGCTGCACGCGCTGGCAGTCGCCGCTCTTGTACGCGCGGTAGGCGTTGTTCAGGTGATAGTTCATCGACCAGCTGGTGCAGCCGGTAACACTCAGCGCCAGCAGCGCGAGGAAAAGGGTTCGCATGGGCATATCCTCCGTTGGGAAGTGTATCGGCCCGTCTTGGCCGTACTGTAGCCCGCCACTAGACTCACGTGGACCTCGCCCTGGCGCAAAGGAGTTGCCATGCGTTTCGTCCATGCCCTGCCCCTCGTCATGCTGCTGCCTTGGCTCACCGCCTGCGCCCCTACCACGCCGTTGTTCGTCGCGCAGATCACCACCGGTGAAGTCGCGGAGTACAAACAGCTCAAGAACAAGCGCATGACCGCCGCGGTGGAAGAAGAAGGCGACCTGCTCACCTACAGCGCCCAGGCCATCCGCGATGGCAAGAGCGCCGAGGCCGAGAAGCTCTATCTCACCGGCTACGACAATACCCGCTACAGCCCGGAAGTGCGGGCGATCGCCCTGTACCAGATCGGCCTGATCTATATGAGCCGCTACAACGACCAGCGCGATGACCAGAAGGCCATGGACTACTTCCAGCGCATCGACCGCGAGTTCCCCGGCACCAAGGCTGCCGAACATGCCGACGCGCGAGAGCTGATCATCCGCCAGCGCGCCAAGGACCCGGTGCAGAAAACCGCGAAACAACTGTTGGCCGATTGGCAGCCGCAGTACAACCTGAACCTGAACAAGCCGACCCTCGATCCGGACATGACCCTGCTGTCACGCCGTGCCGTCCTCAAGGACCGTGTTGACGAGGCCGCGCAACTTTACCTGCTGGGCGCCAACGATCCAGCCATTCCGCCGGACATCCGCGAGAAGGCGCTGTACCAGCTGGGATTGATGTACATGGCCCCGGACAACCCCCACCCGGACCGCGAGAAGGCCATCGCCTACCTGCGCCGCCAGCTCGCCGAATTCCCCAACGGCGAGCTGGCCGACAAGGGCGCCCGCCATCTGGACCGTGCGCTGAACCAGACCTCGCCACGCAGCTGACGGCAAACCCGGCGCGCCGCTGAGCCACATCAAGGCGCGCGGCAGGCGCCAGTGTCTACGCTTGCTCTGCATTGAGCGCAGAGCAAGCGAGGACTCCGCCATGAAGCTGCAGCACCTGCTCGTCATCATCGACCCGACCCGCGAGGACCAGCCCGCCCTCACCCGCGCCCGCTGGATCGCCCAGCGCTGCGGCGCGCGCCTGGAACTGCTGGCCTGCGAATACAACCCGGCGCTGGACAACGCACTGCTACTGGAGCGCGGCGACCTCGACGCCGCCCAGCGCAACCTGCTGGACGAACGCCTGGCCTGGCTGCAAGCGCTGGCCGAACCGCTGCGCGACGGCGGCCTCGATGTGCACTGCCAGGTACGCTGGGGCAAGTCCCTGCACCACCAGGTCGTCCTCCACTGCGAGCAGACCACGCCCGACCTGGTACTCAAGTCCGCGCACCACCACAGCCTGCTCAAGCGCCTGCTCCTCACCAACAACGACTGGCAGCTGATCCGCCACTGCCCACAGCCGCTATGGCTGGTGCAGCATGGCGAGTGGGCCGGCAGGAACCTTTGCGCCGCCGTCGACCCGCTGCACAGTGGCGACGTCCCGGCCGCGCTGGACCACCGGCTGATCACGGTGGCCCGCGAACTGGAGCAGCGCCTGCAACTCGACGCCCATTACCTGCACGCCTATATGGCCCTGCCGCACACCCTGGCGTTCAACGCCGAGCTGCTGGCCGACTACGATGACTATGTGCTGCGCACCGAGGCGCATCACCGCAAAGCCTTCGACGCCCTGCTGGCCGGTTATCCACAGATCGACCGCACACGTACTCACCTGGGCCAAGGCTTCGCCGAGGAAGTCATCCCCACCTATGTGAAGGAGCACGGCATCGATCTGCTGCTGATGGGCGCTGTCGCCCGCGGACAGCTCGACAACGCACTGATCGGCCAGACCGCCGAGCGGGTCTTCGAGGAAGTCGAATGCGATCTGCTGGTGATCAGACCCGGCCCCTGAGAGAGCCACCTGAAAGAGTCATCTGAAAGAGAGTAAGATGGCGCCCTGGCTGCCTCGGACCCGCTCGCGGGGCAACCTGACCGCTGCTTTCCCCTAGGAGTCCCGCATGTCCCTTCGCCGCACCAAGATCGTCGCCACCCTCGGCCCAGCCAGCAATTCCCCCGAAGTCCTGGAACAGCTGATCCTCGCCGGGATCGACGTCGCCCGCCTGAACTTCTCCCACGGAACTCCCGACGAACACCGCGCCCGTGCCCAACTGGTACGCGATATCGCCGCCAAGCACGGCCGCTTCGTGGCGCTGCTGGGCGACCTGCAGGGTCCGAAGATCCGCATTGCCAAGTTCGCCAACAAGCGCATCGAACTGGCGGTCGGCGACACCTTCCGCTTCTCCACCAGCCACCCGCGCACCGAAGGCAACCAGCAGGTCGTGGGCATCGACTACCCGGACCTGGTCAAGGACTGCGGCATCGGCGATGAGCTGCTGCTGGACGATGGCCGCGTAGTCATGGTGGTGAAGGAAGTGAAGGCAGACGAACTGGTCTGCGAAGTCCTGATCGGCGGCCCGCTGTCCGACCACAAGGGCATCAACCGTCGTGGCGGCGGCCTCACCGCGCCGGCCCTGACCGAGAAGGACAAGGCCGACATCAAGCTGGCCGCGAGCATGGACCTGGACTACGTCGCCGTGTCCTTCCCGCGTGACGCCAAGGACATGGAATACGCCCGCAGCCTGCTCACCGAAGCCGGTGGCACCGCCTGGCTGGTGGCCAAGATCGAGCGCGCCGAAGCGGTGGCCGACGACGAAGCCCTGGACGGCCTGATCCGCGCCAGCGACGCCGTGATGGTGGCCCGTGGCGACCTCGGCGTGGAAATCGGCGACGCCGAGCTGGTGGGTATCCAGAAGAAGATCATTCTGCACGCACGCCGCTACAACAAGGCCGTGATCACCGCGACCCAGATGATGGAGTCGATGATCCACAACCCGATGCCGACCCGCGCGGAAGTCTCCGACGTGGCCAACGCCGTGCTCGACTACACCGACGCCGTGATGCTCTCCGCCGAATCCGCCGCCGGCGAGTACCCGGTGGAAGCGGTCAAGGCCATGGCGCGCATCTGCGCCGGCGCCGAGAAGCACCCGACCACCAAGAAGTCCAGCCACCGCATCGGCCAGACCTTCGAGCGCTGCGACGAGAGCATCGCCCTGGCCACCATGTACACCGCCAACCACTTCCCGGGCATCAAGGCGATCATCTGCCTGACCGAAAGCGGCTACACCCCGCTGATCATGTCGCGCGTCCGTTCCTCGGTACCGATCTTCGCCTACTCCCCGCACCGCGAAACCCAGGCCCGCGTGGCGCTGTTCCGCGGCGTGGAGACCATCCCGTTCGACCCGGCTGCGCTGCCGCCGGAACGTGTCAGCCAGGAGGCCGTCGACGCGCTGCTGCAGCGTGGCGTGGTGACCAAGGGTGACTGGGTGATCCTGACCAAGGGCGACAGCTACACCACCCAGGGCGGCACCAACACCATGAAGGTGCTGCACGTGGGCGACCTGCTGGCCTGATCCTGCGTTCGGAGCAAAAAAAGGCCGCCCTTCGGGGCGGCCTTTTCATTTCCGTTGCCGGGGCCGTGTTGGAGCGAGTTTGCTCGCGAACCAGGATCGCAGCGGGGGCTTGTTCGCGAGCAAGCACTGGGCGTGCCCCTCGGTCCTACAAGGAACAAAAGCTCGCGCTGCTCAATTCCTGTCCAATCCGCGCCAAGGCCTATGGCGCCTGGCTTGCAGCGGTTGCATCAGAGCTTATCCACAGCACCTTCCACATCTACTGTGGGCAACCTGCACGGCATCGCTCAAATACCGCTCAATCCCCTGCAGGCCATGCGCGGCGTGGGTTCTGCAGGTTGCCCCAGAGCTTATCCACAACGCGTTCCACAGATTGTGTGGGCAAACTTTCCTGGCGATGCAGACCAGCGCGCTCCTGCGCCACCAGAGAATCCGGTTGGTGCTCCCTGTAGGAGCGAGCTTGCTCGCGAACATCCTGCCCAACAGCACCGATGCCAATCTGTACGCCGACAGGCAGCGCTTACAGGAACTTCGAGAAGTCCGGCTGGCGCCGCTGGGTGAAGGCGCTCAGCGCCTCGTGGGCTTCGGGCGAATGCAGGCGCTGGACGAAATGCTGGCCCTCCTCCGCCACGACGCGGCGCAGCTCTTCGATGAAGGGCGCTTTCAGCAGACGCTTGCTCAGCGCCACAGCCGCCGGAGGTAGTTGCTGGAAGGCCTGGCAGACCTCGCGGGCACGCTCCAGCGCAGCCGCGCCATCGTCCAGCGCCTCATTGGCGATGCCGTAGGCCACGGCCTGCTCGCCGGTAAAACCTTCACCGCGCAGCAACAGGCTGGAAGCCTTCACCGGGCCAACCAGGCGCGGCACCAGGAAGCTGGAACCGAACTCCGGGCACAGGCCGAGGTTGACGAAGGGCATCTTCAGCTTGGCGCCCTTGGCGATGAACACCTGGTCGCAATGCAGCAGCAGCGTGGTGCCGATACCCACGGCCGGGCCCGCGACGGCAGCGACCACCGGCTTGGTGAACTCCATCAGCGCGCGCATGAAGCGGAACACCGCGCTGTCCGGGCCGCTGGGCGGTTCCTGGAGGAAGTCGACGATATCGTTGCCGCTGGTGAAGCACTCGGCGTTGCCGGTGATCAGCACCACGCGCACCGAACGATCCTCCTGTGCCGCCTCCAGGGCATCGGCGAGCCCCGCATACATGGTGCGGGTCAGCGCGTTCATCTTGTCCGGACGGTTCAGGCGCAGGGTCAGCAGTCCCTCTTCGCGCTCGACGAGAATCTGTTCGCTCATGGCAATTCCTTGTTCTTATTGAAGTGAGGGGACCGGTTCAGGCGTGGGGCAGGAACAGGTCGGCCAGCGTCTGGCCACGGGGCACGCCGCAGAGGTAAAGGCGGCGGGCGAAGGCATCGACGCTGGCGGGATGGCCGCAGAGTAAGGCGAGGGTTCGCCGCGAAACAAGCCGGAGTTGCGCCAAAACCTCGGTCGACTCGGCCGTGGTCATCAGCGTCACATCCAGCTCGGGCTGGCTGGCGGCCAGGGTTTGCAGGGGTTCGGCGAGGTAGTGGCCAGCGCGATCATGGGCCTGGTGAATGACGCGGATCGGCCCGCTGTGATGCTGGCGCAGTGCCTCGCGCAGGATGCCCCAGAGCGGAGCCAGGCCGGTGCCGGAGGCCATCAGCAGCAAGGGTCGTTCGTGCCATTCCGGATCGTAGTGCAGCGCGCCTCCGCGCAGTTCCCCCAGGCGTACAGCGTCACCGATCTTCAGCTCACGGGCGAAATCGGCGAAGGCGCCGCGCTCGCGACAGTCGATGTGGAACTCCAGCCAGGGATCGAGCCCCGGCACGCTGGCCAGTGAATAAGGCCGCGCCACACCGTCGGCGCTCCAGAGAATCAGGTGTTGCCCGGCGCTGTAGCGCAGCGGGCGTTGAGGGATGAGCCGAAGACGCAGGGTATCCGGCGCCGGCCAGTCCAGCTCGGCAACACTGGCAGGCAGCCCGTCGCGCTGCGGATCGAAGGTTTCCACCGCAATATCGTCGACCACCCGGCACTGGCAGGACAACCGCCAGCCCTGGTCTCGCCGTGCAGCATCGAGGGCGTCGGGCAGGGCATCGAGGACTTCGCCCTGCGTGCAACGCACCAGGCAGGCATGGCAGCTGCCGGCCCGGCAACTGTAGGGCACGGCGATGCCCGCCCCGCGCAGGGCATCGAGCAGGTTGACTCCGGGGCTTACCGAAAAGCGTTGCGATCCGGCCTGTATCTCAGGCACGCGTCCACTCCCATGCGGCATCGCAGCGGTTGCGTCCGCTGCGTTTCGCACGGTAGAGCGCCTGGTCGGCCCGTTGCAAGGCCTCGTCGAGGTCATCGTTGGCGTCGAGCAGCGTCATGCCCGCCGACAAGCTCAGGCTTTCGATATTCACACCCACCGGCTCTGCCGCGGCATAGGCCATCCGCAGGCGTTCACAGCAGGTGGTCAGGCGGTCGGCATCGGCGTTGGGCAGCAGCAGGACGAATTCCTCGCCGCCGTAGCGTGCCAGCACGTCGCCTTCTCGCAGGCAGGCCCGCGCCACGGCAGCAAAGGTCTGCAGCACACGGTCGCCGGCGGCGTGGCCATGGACATCGTTGATGCGCTTGAAGTGGTCCAGGTCGATCAGCGCCAGGCCGTGTCGCTGACCCTCACGCATTTCTTCCAGCGCGCGGCCGGCCAGACGGAGGAAATGCCGGCGGTTGAACAGCCCGGTGAGTTCGTCGGTGGCCACCAGGTCTTCGAGCTGACGCATCATGCCGCGCAGCGTGTCCTGGTGCGCCTGCAGCGCATACCGGCGCTGGCGCATGCGTTGGCGCAACGACTGCACGTAGCCGGCGAACAGGCTCAGCCAGGTGAGCACGATGAACAGCACCAGCAACTGCAACACGGCCTGCGCCGGCAGTTGCAGGCGTTGCTGGAAGGCTTCGTGGAGGTTCAGGCCGGCGAAGGCGATGAAGGCCAGCGCCGCGCAGCGGGCGAACACCCTGGGCTGTAACTGGAAGACGCCGAACAGCAGGATCAGCACGTAGAGCACCATCAACGTGCCGCGCGCGGTATCCACGTTGGCCAGGAACAGGGTGTGCCAGACCACCGCCACCAATACCTGCGGCTCGGTCATGCTCGGGTCGGTGAAACGCTGGTTGCGCCCGGTAAGGAACAGCCAGCCGAACACCAGCTGACTGCCGGCGACCAACAGGGTGCAGGTCAGGGCAAAGCTGACGGGCGCACGGTAGAACTCGCCGAACACGGCCAACCACAACAACAGCAGCGCCAGGGCATAGGTCCCGAGGGCCATGCCGAATCGCCTGATGAGTAGTTTTTGTAAGGCGTGCTGCTTCAGAGGTGGTTTCAGCGTGCTCATGGGGCTCCGTCCCGTAATGGCACCTTGCCCTCACTCTACTATCAAAGCGCCCCAGTGCCTAGCCGATCGGAATGTGGGCGGCCCTGGCAAGGTTCAGAGTCCATCTGGGACCAAGGTCGGATCGCTGGCGGGTGCGCGGCAAGCAGCCGCGGCGGTATACTACGGCGCCTTTTTTCGCCGCAGCCGTGTCGGCGAATTCCCGATGTAACAGGCGAGAGCCTGTACTACCCGCCTGACTTTCCTGCCTGAAGAGGACCGTGCTCCATGGCCGTGATCAAGCAAGACGACCTGATCCAGAGCGTCGCCGATGCCCTGCAGTTCATCTCCTACTACCACCCGGTTGATTTCATCCAGGCCATGCATGAGGCCTACCTGCGCGAAGAATCGCCGGCCGCCCGGGACTCGATGGCGCAGATCCTGATCAACTCGCGCATGTGCGCCACCGGTCATCGCCCGATCTGCCAGGACACCGGTATCGTCACCGTGTTCGTCCGCGTCGGCATGGACGTCAGTTGGGCCGGCGCCACCATGAGCGTCGACGACATGATCAACGAAGGCGTGCGTCGCGCCTACAACCTGCCGGAGAACGTCCTGCGCGCCTCCATCCTGGCCGACCCGGCCGGTGCGCGTAAGAACACCAAGGACAACACCCCGGCGGTGATCCACTACTCCATCGTCCCCGGCAACACCGTGGAAGTGGACGTCGCGGCCAAGGGCGGCGGCTCCGAGAACAAGTCGAAGATGGCCATGCTCAACCCGTCCGACTCCATCGTCGACTGGGTGCTGAAGACCGTTCCGACCATGGGCGCCGGCTGGTGCCCGCCGGGCATGCTCGGCATCGGCATCGGCGGTACCGCCGAGAAGGCCGCGGTGATGGCGAAGGAAGTCCTGATGGACGAGATCGACATCCACGAGCTGAAGGCCCGCGGCCCGCAGAACAAGATCGAGGAAATGCGTCTCGAACTGTTCGAGAAGGTCAACCAGCTGGGCATCGGTGCCCAGGGCCTGGGCGGCCTGACCACCGTGCTCGACGTGAAGATCATGGACTACCCGACCCACGCCGCCTCGCTGCCGGTCTGCATGATCCCCAACTGCGCCGCCACCCGCCACGCACACTTCGTGCTCGACGGCTCGGGCCCGGCCGAACTGGAAGCGCCGTCGCTGGACGCCTACCCGGAAATCGTCTGGGAAGCCGGCCCGTCCGCGCGCCGCGTCAACCTCGACAGCATCACCCCGGAAGAAGTGCAGAGCTGGAAGCCGGGCGAGACCATTCTGCTCAACGGCAAGATGCTCACCGGCCGCGACGCTGCGCACAAGCGCATGGTCGACATGCTGAACAAGGGCGAAGAACTGCCGGTGGACCTGAAAGGCCGCTTCATCTACTACGTCGGCCCGGTTGATCCGGTCGGTGACGAAGTGGTTGGCCCGGCAGGCCCGACCACCGCGACCCGCATGGACAAGTTCACCCGCCAGATCCTCGAGCAGACCGGTCTGCTGGGCATGATCGGCAAGTCCGAGCGCGGCCCCATCGCCATCGAGGCGATCAAGGACAACAAGGCCGTCTACCTGATGGCCGTGGGCGGCGCCGCCTACCTGGTCGCCCAGGCGATCAAGAAGTCCAAGGTCCTGGCCTTCGCCGAACTGGGCATGGAAGCGATCTACGAGTTCGAAGTGAAGGACATGCCGGTGACCGTCGCGGTCGACACCAATGGCGAGTCGGTGCACATCACCGGCCCGGCCATCTGGCAGAAGAAGATCGCCGAGAACCTGGCGGTGGAAGTGCAGTGATCACTGCGTGACCGCCCCATGAAAAGCCCGGCCATGTGCCGGGCTTTTTCATGGGCGGGAATTTTTTGGCATCGGCGTATGGGCGGACCCATCGCGGATAAATACGCCACTGCGTTCCCCTGTAGGAGCGAGCTTGCTCGCGAACACAGTTCCCGGCGGCACCGGGGCAGGGCGTCCCCCTCGCCCCAACAAAAAAGCACGCAGCGGATATCAGGCGCTGCGCGGCACCCGGTTCAGCTCCACGACGTTGTCACGGCGCTGGGCGAGGAAGCGCGTACAGCTCACCCGCAGGAAGGAAGCGAAGTTCACCACCTCCCCGCGATAGTCCATCACCTCGTCATAGAGCTTGGCGATCAACTGGTTGGTGGTCATGCCGTCCACCTCGGCGATCTCCCGCAGGATGTCCCAGAACTGGTTCTCCAGGCGCAGTGTGGTGACCACGCCACGGATGCGCAGCGAGCGGGAGCGCGACTCATAGAGGATCGGGTCGGCCTTTACATAGAGTTCGCACATGGACGGTTTCTCCAGCTTCGATGTCGTGCCAGTTTACAGGCTGATCCTGGTGCCCAGCACATCGAGGAACTTTGCCAGCCACGCAGGGTGCGCCGGCCACGCGGGCGCGGTGACCAGGTTGCCATCGACGTGCGCGGCATCCACCGGGATGTCCACGTACTCACCACCGGCCAACGTCACTTCCGGACCGCAAGCCGGATAGGCGCTGCATGCACGGCCCTTGAGCACACCGGCAGCGGCCAGCAGCTGGGCGCCGTGGCAGACGGCAGCGATGGGCTTCTTCGCGGCGTCGAAGGCTTTCACCAGCTCGATCACCTTCGCGTTCAGGCGCAGGTATTCCGGGGCGCGACCGCCAGGGATCAGCAGCGCGTCGTAGTCGTCGGCACGTACATCGGCGAAGTTGGCATTGAGGGCGAAGTTGTGACCGGGCTTCTCGCTGTAGGTCTGGTCGCCCTCGAAATCGTGGATCGCAGTGCGGATGCTCTGGCCGGACTTCTTGTCCGGGCAGACGGCGTGGACGGTGTGCCCGACCATCAGCAGTGCCTGGAACGGCACCATGGTTTCGTAGTCTTCAGCGTAGTCGCCGACCAGCATCAGGATCTTCTTCGCGGCCATCTTGGGCATCCTCCCGGCAGGGCCCAGCCGTGGCGGCGGGGCATGCGGGAGAGCTTAGACAGTCACGCTGGCGGCGGGGTAATACGCCGCTACTACACCGCCACGCGCTGGGCGAGCCACACACTGTTCGGCAGCAGTAGACGATGCTGTCGTGCATCCACTGCGCTGTGCGTGAGCGCGCCAAAATCAGCTGCTGGCAAACCCATCCGACAAACGACGGAATCGCGGTGCCCACCCAGGAAAAACACATATTCCGAAGGCACCGCCGCGGCTAGAATCGGCGAGAAAAGCCCGCGCTCACGAGCGCATCTCCGGATGGCCCCGCCATGCGCAACCTGCCGCCCCTGACCATGCTCCGCGTCTTCGAAGAAGTGGCCCACCATCGCAGTTTCAATCGTGCGGCCGATGCATTGAACGTCACCCAGGGAGCTGTCAGCCGGCAGATCAAGCAGCTGGAGGAATACCTCGGGATCAGCCTTTTCCTGCGAACGCCACGCGGCCTGACGCTCACCGAAGCCGGGAGCGCCCTCGCCCCTCACCTGAGCGATGCCTTCGATCAGATGGAGCGTGCCCTGCAGGCCGTGCGCGTGCCCAATCTGCGCCAGCGCCTGCGCATCCTCGCGCCACCCACCTGGGGCACTCGCTGGCTGTCGCCGCGGCTGCGGACCTTCCTGCAGCGCTACCCGGATATCAGCCTGAGCGTTACCAATCACCCGGACGGAGAAAGTGCCGGCGAACTGGACTGCCGCATTCGTTTCGGCCTGCAACAAGCCACGCATTGCCACAGCGAACTGCTGGTGATGGAACGCCACATCGCAGTGGCCAGCCCGGAGCTGTTCGACGACGAGCAACCGCCGGAGCTCAGCGCTCACCCGCTGCTGCACATCCTCCACGAAGGCAAGCGCCTGAAGGTCTGGGAAAACTGGCTGGAGGCGGTGGGCAGGACGGACGTGGATGCCAGCAGCGGCATCGAATTCAGCACCCTCGACCAGGTGATCCATACCGCGCTGGCTGGCGGCGGGCTCGCGGTGATCGACCGGCAGATGATCGAGCGTGAACTGGCGGCAGGCAGCCTGCTGCCGATCACCCCAATCGAGGTGATCGGCCCCTATGGCTACTGGCTGGACATTGCGACGGACAAATGCGGCCTGTCAAAAGTGCAGCGTTTTCAGGACTGGCTGAACCTGGTCAGCAACCCCTGAGCGCACTCCGCGCCCAGGAACTGCCGGCGCCGATCAGACTGTGGCGACCTTGGTCGTCACGGCCTGATCGGCGCCATCCGCCTCGCCACGACCGCAATCGGTGAGCGTGAGGTACTTGGTTTCCGGCGCCCAGGCGATGGAGATGATCGCGCCGAACAGGAGGATGCCGGCGAGGATCGCCATGGTCGGGTTGAGCCCGATGCCCGCCACGCTGACCGGCAGCAGGAAGGTGCTCAGGGCCGAGCCCAGGCGGCTCGCCGCAGTGGCAAGGCCGATGCCGCCAGCGCGCACTTCGGTGGGGAAACTCTCCGCCGGATAGACGCCCACCAGGTTGCTCACCGCCGACAGCACCAGGGTGAACAGGCCGAAGCACGCCACCATCAGCCAGGCCATGCTGCCGGGCAGCAACACCAGCAGGAACAGCGAGGCAGCGAGGATCAGGAAGGAGTTGATCAGGAAGCCGCGGCGGCTGAACTTGATGGTGCACCAGATGCCCAGCAGCGCGCCGATGATCAGCAGTGCGTTAAGCATCATCTCGGTGCCGAAGCCTTCGGCCAGCCCCATCCTCTGCAGGATCGACGGCAGGAAGGTGTAGATGGCGAAGTACGGCATGACGATGCAGATGAAGAACAGGCAATTGAAGGCGGTGCGCTTGCGGTATTCGCGGCTGAACAGTGCCTTGTAGCCGCTGTGCTTGCGATTGATGACTTCCTCGTCGATCTCCACGTTGGCGCCCAGGTGTTTGTGCACGATGGCGCGCGCTTCTTCGATCCGGCCCTTGTAGACCAGCCAGCGCGGCGACTCCGGCGTGCCGATGCGGGCGATCAGGATCATCGCGGCGGGGATCGCCGAGGATGCCAGCATCCAGCGCCAGGCATCATCGCCCAATGGCAGCATGGCGGTGCCGACGAAGGTGGCGGCGACGTAGCCGAAGGTCCAGATCACACTGAACGAGCCCAGCAGTACGCCTCGATGCTTGCGCGGGGAGAATTCGGCGAGCATCGCATGGCCGACGCTGAAGTCGCCGCCCAGGCCGATGCCGATCAGCACCCGGCAGAGGAACAGCTGCAGCGCGGATTCGACGTAGAACTGCATCACCGAGGCAATAGTGATCAGCACGAAGCTGATGAGAAAGATCTTCTGCCGCCCCAGGTGGTCGGAAACCCAGCCGAAGAACAGGCTGCCCATGAACAGGCCGAGCAGGGCGGAGCTGCCGATCAGGCCCTGCCAGAAGGGTGTCAGCGCCATCTGCGGGTTGATCAGGGTGAAGGCGATGCCGATGAGGCCGAGGATGTAGCCATCGGTGAAGTGGGCGCCGAACGTGAGGCCGGCGATCTTGATGTGGAACCTGCCGATGGGCAGGTCATCGATTTTGACTGTTTGACCCGACATGATCGTCTCCGATTTTTTGTTATTGGAAAAACAGCGAGGTAGGGCCGCCGCGCCATGAACAATGGCGCGGCGGCTGTGGTAGAACTCCTTGGTGGGTCGTCAGGCGGACAGGCCGCCCATGAGCAGGTACTTGATCTCCACGTAGTCCTCGATGCCGTACCGGGAACCTTCGCGGCCCAGGCCCGATTCCTTGATGCCGCCAAAGGGCGCGACTTCGGTGGAAATGATGCCTTCGTTGATGCCGACCATGCCGGCCTCCAGCCCTTCGGCCATGCGCCAGACGCGGCCGATATCGCGGCTGTAGAAATAAGCGGAGAGCCCGTAGGGCGTATCGTTCGCCAGACTCAGGACTTCAGACTCGTCGCGGAAGCGGAAACAGGCGGCGACTGGGCCGAAGGTTTCCTCACTGGCAATCAGCATCTGCGCATTCGCCTCGGCCAGCACGGTCGGCTCGTAGAACGTGCCGCCGAGGGCGTGGCGACGACCACCACACATCAGCTTCGCGCCGTTCTCCAGTGCGTCGCCGACATGCTGCTCGACCTTGGCCAGTGCCGCCTCGTTGATCAGCGGGCCCTGCTCGGTTTCGCCATCCAGCGCGTTGCCCACACGCATCTCGCTGACTGCCTTGGTCAGGCGCGAGACGAACGCTTCGTAGACGCGCTCCTGGATATAGAAGCGGTTGACGCACACACAGGTCTGCCCGGTGTTGCGGAACTTCGAGGCCATGGCGCCGCGCACGGCGGCGTCGATGTCGGCGTCGTCGAAGACGATGAAGGGAGCGTTGCCACCCAGCTCCAGCGAGACTTTCTTCAGCGTCTCCGCCGCCTGGCGCATCAGCAGCTTGCCGGTGCGGGTCGAGCCGGTGAAGGACAGCTTACGCACCGCGCCGGACGCCTGGATCGCACCACCAATGGCAGGCGCGTCTCCGGAGACGATGTTGAACACGCCCGCCGGAATGCCCGCTTCTTCCGCCAGCACCGCAAGGGCGAAGGCGGAAAGCGGGGTTTCTTCCGACGGTTTGAGAATCATGGTGCAGCCTGCCGCCAGCGCCGGGCCAACCTTGCGGGTGACCATCGCCAGCGGGAAGTTCCACGGCGTGATCGCGGCGACCACGCCGATGGCCTGCTTGATCACCACGATGCGCGCATCGCCCTTGTGCGAGGGAATCACATCGCCGTAGACGCGCTTGGCTTCCTCGGCGAACCACTCGAGGAAGCTCGCCGCGTAGGCGACTTCACCCTTGGCCTCGGCCAGCGGCTTGCCCTGCTCGGTGCTGAGCAGACGCGCGAGGTCGTCCTGGCGCTGCAGCATCAGCTCGCCCCAGCGGCGGATGCGCGCGCTGCGCTCCTTGGCGGTCAGGGCGCGCCAGGCCGGCAGCGCACGTTCGGCGGCAGCGATGGCGGCGTCGGTTTCCTCGGCGCCACCACGGGCTACGTCGACGATCAGCGCGCCAGTGGCCGGGTTGCGCACCGGGTAGGTCGCGCCACCCGTCACCCATTTTCCATCGATGTAGTGGCCGGTTTTCAGCAGCGCGCTCATGCCACCGCCTCCGTCAGCGCGAAGGCTTCGCGCATGGGCCGGGCGGCACGCAGGATGCGCTTGCCGGCGGTGTAGTCGTTGATCACGTCACAGGGTGTGTAGTTGCGCTCCAGCTCGTAGATTTCCTCATCGTCGAGACGAGTCTCCAGCGCGGCCAGGGCGCTGTCGAACTGCGCGGTGGTGTCGGCGCCAACCAGCATGCAATCCACACCGGAATGCTGCAGCACCCAGGCCTGGGCGATCTGCGCATTGGACACGCCACGGCGCTGCGCGACGCGCTGCACGGAACGGGCAATCTCGAAGGACGCCTCGTCGGCGTACATCTGCTGGGTAAAGAAGTCGGTCTGGTTGCGCGTGGAGTTCGCATCGCCGGTCAGCAGGCCGCGCGCCAGCGGGCTGAACACCGAAACGCCGAGGCCCTGGTCGCGGCAGAACGGGATCATCTCGCGCTCTTCCTCGCGGTAGGCGCAGTTGAGCTGCAGCTGCATGTTGATCGGCTTGACCCAGCCGTTGCGCTCGCAGGCCATGAGGATCTTCGCCAGCTGGCCGGTGAGCATGGTGGACACGCCGATGTAGCGGGCCTTGCCGGCGCGGACGATGTCGTTCATCGCGCCCATGACCTCTTCCACCGGCGTGTTCACATCGTAGAAGTGCAGCATGTACAGGTCGACGTAATCCATGCCCATGCGCTTCAGGGAGGCGTCGATGCCATCCATGATGTGCTTGCGCGAGTGACCGCTGGCGTTGATGCCCGGACGGGTGCCATAGCCGACCTTGGTGGTGATCACCACATCCTCGCGGCGCACCAGGCGCTTGAGGATACGGCAGACCACTTCCTCGCCGACGCCGGCGGAATAGAAGTCGGCAAGGTCGATGAAGTTCACGCCGGCATCCAGCGCGTGCTTCACGATCGGCTCGCTTTTCTGTTCATCGAAGATCCACGGCTTCCAGTCCGGGGTGCCCATGTTCATGGTGCCCAGGCACAGCTTGGAAACCTGCAGGCCGGAGTTGCCGAGACGGATGTATTGCATGGCGCGCACCTCAGGCCTTGGGGGTGTAGAAGGGGTTGGCGATGGCGTTGACCACGTCGGCCAATTGAGCACGCTCGGGCTTGCAGCTCAGCGCCGCGCGGATCGCGGTGCGGCAGGCGTTGTAGTTGTTCAGGTAGACGGCATCGAGGTCGTCGCAGCCCGGGTTGACCCAGTTGGCGGTGACGATGGCCCACTCGTCCTCGGCTTCGGGCGGCAGGGTGCCGTCCAGCAGCGCTTCGGTAACGGCCTTGGCGATACCGGCCTGGGACGCACCCCAGGTGGCGTTGGCGTGCAGGTCACCGTTGATCTCGGCCTTGTTCACATAGAGGGTCATCGGCTTGACCGGGATGTTCGGCTGGGCGATCACCATGAACGGGCAGTGCCCCTGGCTGGGCGATGCGAGGCTGCTGGAAAACGCCTGGCCGGCCGGGCCGCTGCGCGGGCCGAGCAGGATGTTGATGTGCGCGGCGTTGACGCCGGGGCCTTCGAAACCTTCACCGATGTACAGGTCGAGTTTTTTCATGGGGTACCTCATGCAAACGTGGGGTGTAAGAAAGCCCGGGCACGCTCGGGCGGCCCGTGGCAAAACCGGCGGAGGACGCCGGGGGAAAACGAGTCGGGATCAGCTATCGACGGGCCAACGGGACGGGTGCGCGAAGGCACCGGCCAGGCCGGAGTGCAGAGGACGGATCGAGGGCGGGGAAAGCAGGAAGGAAGTCATGTCGCGTCGCTCTTTGTTGTTGTCGATGAGCTGGTGCGACGATTTTTAGCACCGGGCCCGAGCGGCCCGGTAACCACAAAAACTCAAGGAGCTATGAGTTGCCCTCATAACTCCAGAGGGGCGTGAATCTCACAAACCGATACGCTCGAAGAAGCCCGGCCCTTCGACTTCCTTGCCACTGGCGGCGATGCTCACCGGCTCCTGCACCTGGCGCGTGGCGGGGATTTCCCGCGAGCCCAGTTCCTTGCCCACCAGTTGCAGCGGGCCGGCGCCCTGGCCGGCGGTGTGCTCGTATTTGGGTGGGGTGTGGGTTTCGTCGTAGCGCAGGTAATAAACCTCGCCAGCGCGGGCCTCCAGGGTGAAACCGGCGATCAGGGTGAAGTCCAGGCTGCCACCGGCGAAGAAGGTCCAGAAGCTGCCCAGCAGCGGGCGGCGCATCTGCAGTGGATAACTGCCGGGGGCGAAGTGCAGGGTGAAGTAGCCGTTGCTCGGCAGGCTGCCGATCAGCTCGTTGTTGAGGAACAGCCCCGGCGCTTCCAGTTCTTCATCGGACCACTGGTTCTGCGGCCGGTAGAGGTACACCGTGGCCTGCTGCGAATCCGCGGGCTGCGCACTGTACGGCGGCCCATCCACCGCGCCGAAGAAGGCGCCGGGCGAACTGCAGCCGGCCAGCATCAGGAGAAAGGCGCACAGGGCCGGTCGGAGCATGGAAAGTCCCTCTTATGGTTATGCCCGGAGCATAACCACCGCGCCGGGGCTTGCCACCCGTCGAAAGTCCGGGTCGAAGAGTTCACACAAACGCCAGGGCGAGCCCCGCTCATCCCAACCTGTTTGACACTGCCGCACCCAGGGCGAAGTATTACCCGGTATTACCTTTAACTACACAGGTGCCGCCATGGCCACTTCAGTCAAACTCGACGAGGAAATGCTCGCCCGCGTCCGCGAGCTGGCCGAACTGCGCCAGCGCTCGCCGCACTGGATCATGCGCGAAGCCATCGGCCAATACGTCGTGCGTGAAGAGCAGCGCGAGAAGCTCAAGCGCGACACCGAGCAGGCCTGGGAAGAATTCCAGGCGACCGGCCAGCACGTCACTGCCGAAGCGGTGGAGAGCTGGCTGAACAGCTGGGGCGATGAGGACGAGCAAGCCGCACCGAAATGCGAGTGATCTACGCGCCCGCGGCGCTTCGCGACCTCGACCGCCTGCGCCGATTCCTCCGGGAAACCAATCCCACCGCCGCCCGCCGTGCCGGCCAGATCATTCTCCAGGCCACCCAGGCGCTGGGAGCCTATCCGCAGATGGGGCGACTGATCGATGACCTGCCGATCGAATTCCGCGAATGGCCCATCGACTTCGGTGACAGCGGCTACATAGCCCGCTACCACATCGATGGGGAAACACTGGTCATCCTCGCGGTCCGCCACCAGCTCGAAGCCGGTTACTGAACCCGAGTCAGGTGAGTTCCTTGAGCCAGAACATCATCGACTTGGCAGTCTCCCGTTGCTCGCCGATATCGCGCCAGTGGTATTCGGTCTGCAGGGAAGGTTGCGGAGTGAAGCCGCGCTGCAGCCAGAAGGCATCCGGCGAGCGGTAGCTGACGGGGCGTGCGGAGTGCTCCGGCGGCCGCCGAAGGGCGCAGAAGGCCGCCCAATCGAAGCGCCCCAGGCCACGTGCAAAGCGCTCGCGTTCCTCGAAGAAACGCAGGTAGAGAGCGGCGCTGCGGTACTCCGGCAGAACCACTGACTCGCCAAAATAGAAGATTCGCTCCGGGTTCCAGCCCTGCGCCAGGAACGGCTGCTGGAAAGTCTCGGCCTCGTCCAGCAGCGGCAGCCCTGTCGAAGCTCCCACTACCCTGCCCTCATCGATCACCAGCAGGCACAGGCTCCAGGCCGATCGCACATGGCCGTCGAGGTACCCGGCTTCATATTCCGGACTGCCGTCGTAGAGGTACGGATACTCGCGGAACACGGTGATGCGCAGTCGCGCCAGATCATCGATGAACGGGCGAAGGGCGTCGCCGCTGAGCAGGCGGAACTCGACGGGCATGGTGGTTTTCTTCCGCAAAGGGCCGCAGCGGCGGCGCTGCAGAAAACCTAGCACGGGTAGCGCAGGTCGGCGGAGCTGGTGAGGGGCGGGGGAGTATCTGGTTCGCGAGCAAGCTCGCTCCTACGAAGAGCGCAACCTGCAGGACCGAGGGGGACGCCGAGTCCTTGCTCGCGAACGGCCCAACGATGGATTACGACTCGGTAACCACCCGTCGCCGCGGGGCTGGCGGTGTGGGCGGCGCCGGCAACAGGTGGCGCACCAGCCATTTGCGCACCGGCACCACGCAGCGCTCCTGTACCAGCACGCAGCTGGTGACCATGAACAGCAGGAACAGCGGATACAACCAGATCGACAATTGCTGGTGAGTCGCCGACTCGACGCAGAAGGCCCAGTCCGCGAGGCAGTCTCCCGGTGCGCGAATCAGTTTCTCCGTCCGCGAGAACAGCGTGAACAACGGCACGTGCAGAGCGAACAACGACAGTGACGCCGCCCCCAGCCGTGGCGACCAGTGCCGCACCAGGTTGCTCTTCGGGTCGCGCGGCAAGGCGCTCATGTAGACCAGCATCAGTTGCGCCGGCAACAGCAGGCCGTTGTGCAGCAGGAAGTACCAGAACTTGGCGCCGTGGGTGTAGAGGTAATCGGCGACCAGGAAGTTGGCCAGCACGAACGCGCCCATCGCCACCAGCACTCCGCGGCCGGGCAGGCGGCCGGCGTCCTTGTACTCGCGGAACAGCCCGTAGGCGAGGATCCCGCTGAGGAACTCCGGCAGGCGCAGCAATGGGTTGCGGTGCAACAGCCCGGTCCAGGGCATGCCGTACTGTTCGCTCGCGACCACCAGCAGCGGCGGGATCAGGTACACGCCCCAGAGCACCAGCAGCCAGCGCCATTTGTGCTGCAGCCGCGCCAGGCGCGGGGCGACGAAGGGGAAGCAGAGGTAGAAGAAGAACAGCGTCGACAACGACCACAGCGGCGCGTTGAAGGTCAGGTAATACGGGTTCCACGCCTGCAGCATGGTCAGCTGCAGGATGCTGTTGAACAGCAGTTCGCGGTCGCTCATCCAGTGGTGGAACAGCTCCGGCTGCAGCCGGCCGATGGCCTCGTTGGTGTCGTAGATGACGAAGCGCGGCGTGGCCTGGTCCAGGTCCGGGCCGATGCCCAGCCCGCTGACCACCAGCAGCACGGCGATGGTCAGCAGGATCGAGAAGATGTGCAGCGGGTAGAGGTTGGACAGGCGCTTGGTGAAGAAGCTGCGCGGGCTCTTACGGAGCTGTCCGTCGGTGACGTAGACGTGGCACAGCAGGAAGCCGGAAAGCACGAAGAACGTGCTGGTGGCGAAGAAGCCCAGAGCAGTGAGGTCATCGAGGCCGGCGAACTTCTGCTCGGCGGGGTAGCTGTGCAACGTGTGGTAGATCACCACGTACAGGCCCATCAGGAAGCGCAGCCATTCCAGCCCGATGAATCGTTCCTTGCG
The DNA here is from genome assembly GCF_001672555.2 of Pseudomonas sp. AU11447. Lineage (NCBI taxonomy): Bacteria > Pseudomonadati > Pseudomonadota > Gammaproteobacteria > Pseudomonadales > Pseudomonadaceae > Pseudomonas > Pseudomonas sp. AU11447. The sequence continues at coordinate 155,887 of NZ_LZDG02000066.1, forward strand.
ATTGGTCTCCACGCCTCTCTCCTTCTCGACAGACAACAACGACGTCAGCGGCGGCGGTCGAGGAAGTTCACCACCAGTCGGTCCAGCGAGCCCCACAGCCGCTCGCGCAGACGCTTCCACCAAGGGCGCGCGCGCCAGAAGCCCAGGTCGATCTCGCGGCTCTGCGCGAAGTCGGCGGCCAGGCAGTCGGCCACTGCCGCCGTGAATTGCGGATCGAACGCTTCTACATTGGCCTCCAGATTGAACCGAAGGTTCCAATGATCGAAGTTGCACGAGCCGACGCTGACCCAGTCATCGACCAGTACCATCTTCAGGTGAAGAAAGCGCGGCTGGTACTCGAAGATCTTCACCCCGGCACGCAGCAGGCCGGGGTAATAGCGTTGGCCAGCGTAGCGCACCGGCGCGTGGTCAGTCAGCCGGCCAGTGAGCAGCAGGCGCACATCGACACCACGTTGTGCGGCCTTGCGCAGCGCCCGGCGGACCTTCCAGGTCGGCAGGAAGTACGGCGTCGCCAGCCACACCCGCTGGTGCGCACCGCGCAGCGAGCGCACCAGCGCCTGGAGGATGTCGCGATGCTGGCCGGCGTCCGCGTAGGCCACCCGCGCCAGGCCTTCGCCGTAGTTGGGGATCGGCGGCAAGCGGGTCAGCAGGACTTCCTCCCGCGGTTTCCAGGCCCGTACGCCAAGGCAGGCATTCCACTGCCGCTCGAACAGCCGCTGCCAGTCGGCAACGATGTGGCCGGTCAGCTCCACCATCACTTCGTGCCAGTCGCTGCGGTTCTCACGCGCGGACCAGAATTCGTCAGTCGCGCCAGTGCCGCCGACATAGGCGATGCGTTCGTCCACCAACAGCAGCTTGCGGTGATCGCGGTATAGATTGCGCAGGCCGGCCTTCCAGTTCAGCGGGTTGTAGTGGCGCAGTTCGCCGCCCGCCTCCAGCAGTTGCCGCGTCCAGGCGCTGGAAAGCTTCAGGCTGCCGAAGGCATCGAACAGGCAGCGCACCTTGACGCCCCGCGCTCGGGCGGCCAGCAGGCGATCCAGCAGCGCCTCGGCGCAGCTGCCGCTTTCCACCAGGTAGAGTTCCAGTTCGATCTGCCGCTCGGCGCTGTCGATGGCTTCGAACATGCGCGGAAAGAAGCGCTCTCCGTCGCAGAGCAGGGCGAAGCGGTTGCCCGTTCGCCAGGGGAATATCGGGCCGCTCACCGCGAGGCGAAGATCAGCACGGCGCCCACCGGCACCGACAGGCCGATACTCTTCAGCCCGGCCAGTTTGCGCAGCTGCGCCACGCCCGGCGCGAGGCCGAAGTCGGCGGCGTTGATCACCAGCGGCGAGAGGGTCACCACCTGGAAGCGGTGCTCGTCCAGGCGGGTGATCAGCACGTCGGTGCGATAGTCCTTCGCCTGGCCGTTGAGCTCCAGGCGCAGTGGCAGGCGCATCTCCAGTTGTACGCCACTGGCCAGTTCGGTGATCGGGCGCAGGTCGATGCGCGAGGTAATGCGCGCCTCGGGAAACTTCTCGGTATCGAACAACTTGTCGCGCAGGCGCTCATCGCGCAGCGGAATGCCACTGCTCACCGAATCCATCTCGATGCGCAGCTCCACCTGGCCCTGCTCCTCCACCTTGCCGTGCATCACCAGGAAGCGGTTTACCTCGGCGATATCGGCGTTCTTGGTGGTGACGAAGGTCAGCCGCGAGGACTCGTAGTCGAGGTACCAGGCCGCCTGGGCGGAAGCGGCGAAGCAGGCCGCGAAAAGGAAGGCGAACAGCGAGCGCATGAAATCCCTTACATGGAAACGGATGGACCAACGGCCAACGATAGCGGCCCGCCGTCGGCTTGCAAACCAGCCGAGCGGCGAGCCCTTTGGGCAGGCGCCGGCGCCAATGGTTCAGTCGGCCAGCAGCGCCGGAATCCCGGCCACCAGCGCATCGATGGCACAGCGGATCTTCGACGGCATGTAGCGGGTCTTCGGCCACACCGCATGGACCTCCAGCGGCGGCAGGTTGCAGCGGCCCTTCACCACCACCAACTCGCCCAGCGTCACGTGCCGCGCCAGCAGCCAGGACGGCAGCCGAGCCAGACCGAAGCCGGCCACGGCGGCGGCGGTGATGGCTTGCAGGTCATCCATGCTCAGCTGTGGGTCGATGTCGATGCGTTTCGCCTGGCCATCGTCGTCGCGCAGGTCCCAGGGCGAGGTGACACCGGCAACCGAGTAGCTGATGGCCGAGTGGCCGGCGAGGTCGTCCAGGCCTTCGGGCATGCCGTGCTCGGCGATATACGAGGGCGCCGCGCCGATGCTGGTGTACTGCACGCCCAGCTTGCGCGCGGCGAGGGTGGCGCTGTCGCCCAGCGGGCCGATGCGCACGGCGAGGTCGAAGCCCTCCTCCACCAGGTCGACACGGCGGTCGGTGAACGACAGGTCGATCTTCAGCGACGGATACTGCCGCGCCAGCGCCAGCATCAGCGGCACCACGCAGAGGTGGCCGAAGGAGATCGGCACGCTGACCCGCAGGCGCCCGCGCGGCTCCATGCGCCCGCCTTCCAGCGCGGTATGCGCGGCGTCCAGTTCGGCCAGCGCGCGCACGCAACTGTCGTAGAACACCTGGCCATCGTCGGTGAGGTTCTGGCTGCGCGTGGTCCGCTGCAGCAAGCGCACACCCAAGCGCGCCTCCAGCCGGGCGATGGCCTTGCCTACCGCCGAGCGAGTGAGGTTCAGGCGCTCGGCGGCCACGGCGAAGCTGCCGGCGTCCACCACCTGGACGAAGGTGGCGATGCCATCGAGCCGGTCATCCATCAGGCAGCCCCTTTGAATCTTCAAGAGACCCAATGATGGGACGAAATAGCGCCAATGGGGAACCCTGTTCTTTTTCAGAATAGTGGTTCGTCCCACGGAGCCATCCTCATGACTGCCCTCCATAACCCCAGAAACCTCATCGCCCTGGCCGCGGTGTGCCTGTCCTCGATGATGTTCGGCCTGGAAATCTCCAGCGTACCGGCGAGCCTGCCGGCCCTTGAGCGGGTACTGCACGGCGACTTCCAGGACCTGCAATGGGTGATGAACGCCTACACCATCGCCGTCACCAGCGTACTGATGGCCGCCGGTACCCTGGCCGACCGCTTCGGCCGCAAGCGCCTGTTCGTCATCAGCCTGGCATTGTTCGGCCTGACCTCGTTGCTCTGCGGGCTGGCGGGCGACATGCCGACCATGATCGCCGGGCGCTTCCTGCAGGGCGCCGCCGGCGGCGTCATGCTGATCTGCCAGGTGGCGGTGCTGACCAGCCAGTTCAGCGACCCGGCCGAACGCGTGCGCGCCTTCGCCGCCTGGGGCGTGGTGTTCGGCATCGGCCTGGGCTTCGGGCCGATCATCGGCAGCGCCATCGTCGCCCTGGCCAGCTGGCAGTGGGTGTTCCTGGTACACGGGCCGCTCGCCCTGCTGACCCTCGCGCTGGCGCAGTACGGCGCGGTGGAGTCGCGCGATCCGCAAGCCGAGCGGCTGGATATCGGCGGCATGCTCACGCTGTCACTGGCCGTGCTCGGCATCGTGTTCTACATCACCCAGGGCGCCGGCATGGGTTTCACCAGCCCGGCCGCGCTGGTGATCCTGTTGCTCAGCCTGACCAGCCTCGCCGCCTTTGTCCTGATCGAGCGCCGCGCCGCCCACCCGATGTTCGACTTCTCCGTGCTGCGCATCCGCGCGTTTTCCGGCGCGATGTTCGCCTCGGCGGGAATGAACGCAAGCTTCTGGCCCCTGATGATCTACCTGCCGGTTTACTACCACGGCGTGCTCGGTTACGGCGACGTGAAGGCCGGCTGGTCGTTGCTGGCGTACACACTGCCGACGCTGCTGGTGCCGCCCATCGCCGAGCGCCTGGCGCACCGCTTCCACCCCGGCTGGGTGATCCCCGGCGGGATGTTCGTGATCGGCGCCGGCTTCTTCCTGATGCTCTGGGGCAGCGCCGTGGATCACGCCAGCTGGCTGACCCTGCTGCCCGGCTGCGTATTGGCCGGCATCGGGCTGGGCATGACCAACACCACGGTGACCAATACCTCCACCGCCGCCGTGCCCGCCGCCCGCGCGGGGATGGCTTCGGGCATCGACATGAGCGCAAGGATGATTTCCCTGGCGATCAATATCGCGGTGATGGGGTTGATCCTGCTCTGGGGCGTCGCTACCGGGCTGCACGGCGTGGACGGCAGCGAGAAGCTGCAACAGGCCGCCAGCATCGCTGCCGGCCAGTTGGGCCCCGATGCCCCGGCCAACGCGCGGGCGGCACTGGTGCAGGGCTTCGGCTGGGTGCTGGGCTACGGTGGGGTCAGCGCGTGGCTGTTCGCAGCGGGCAGTTTCGTGACCTTCGGCGCGCGCCGGGCGGCACGACCTACACTGGAGGTGGCCCGATCCTGACTGACAGGAACACCGCCATGAAAACCATCCTGCTGCTCGCCTTCGTGTTCATCAGCGCTTCCAGTTGCAGCGTGGGCTCCGGCTTTCGCTTCCAGCCAGACTTGCCGGCAATTGCGGCGCGGGCTTAAGGCTGGCTGTTTTCGCGATTGACACTGTGCCGTGCGGTTCGCGAGCAAGCTCGCTCCTACGAAGAGCACATCGCAGCTGACCTGTAGGAGCGAGCTTGCTCGCGAACCGCCCAACGCTGGCCTTGCCGACGGATCGTCGATGAGATCGGCACCGGCAAAGGTGCCGATCCATCAAGGTCACGGCGCCTGCTTGATCACCTGGCTGAACCCCAGCACCGCGAACACCGGCACCTCGGGCGTGATCGAAGGCACGTTGGCGACTTCCTTGAGCGGCTCGAGTTTCTCTTCCAGGTCGAAGTCGATCAGCTTGAGCACCAGCGGCTCCAGGGTCGTCACCTCGATGCGGCTCTCGCTGGGGCGGCTGACCAGCACCTGGGACTTGAGCCGGCGCTGCTGGCCGTGCAGGTCGAGGTTGAAGTCCACGGTTTCCTGGCGCGACTGGCCGACCTGCAGGTCGTCGTAACGGCTCAGGTCCAGCTGGCTGCTGACGATCGCCTCGGGGAAGCGCTCGATCTCGAAGAAGGAGTTGCGCATGCGCTCGTCGCGCAGCGCCAGGCCGCTGTCGATGGACTCCAGCGGCACCACGACGCGGACCGCGCCCTGGTCGTCGATCTGCCCGGAAAGACGGTCGAAGCGCTGCACTTCCGCCATCTTGCCGCGCTTGACCGACACGAAGCTGATCCGCGAGGTGTCGCCGTCCAGTTGCCATTCGGCCATCGCCAGGGGGCTGGCCAGCACCAGCAATGCGCACACGGCTCCTGTTACAAAAGAATGCATTGATCCTCCGAAGCGGGTCGCCCCGCTCCGTGGAACGCGCCCGTCAGAACGTGATTACGATCTCGCGAGCTAGAGCAGAACAAGGCAAAAACAGGCGAGGATGCGCAGATTACAAGCGGTAAATGAGCAGTCCGAGCCTGTTTTTAACGCCGTTCTGCCGACGCGCAGCAGATCGTAATCGCGTTCTCAGTGGTTGCCCGATTCGGGCAAATCATCCGCCTGGGGCATCAGTTGGCATCCCTCGCGCGCACCGAGCCAGGCGGCTGTCTGCGTACTGCCAAGGCCGCGGGCGGTCACCCGCTTGCGCGCTTCGTCGTCGAGGAAGCCGCTGGTCGGCACGTACTGCTTGGTATAGGCCCGGCAATAGTCCGCCGAGTTCCCCATAACGTAGCGGCAGGAGCAGTACTCCTTGGCGGTATAGGCGCCGATGATGCCGGGGAACGCCGCGAGGTGGATGCGGTTCTGCCAGATCACCACGGCCAGCGCGACGAGCAGCAGGGCGAGAACGCTGAGGATCGGATGGCGGCGGATCATGGCTGCACCTCCCCGTGGGCGAAGGCCGCCTGGGCGAGTTTGAGGAAGGCGTCGTGCTGGTAGCTGCCGTCGCGGTCGTCGGCGTAGCGGACGATCACCAGCTTCTGTTCGGGGATCACGTAGAGCGCCTGGCCCCAGTGGCCGAGCGCGGCGAAGGTGTCTTCGGGCGCATCCGGCCAGGGTACCGGCGCGCCGGCCACCGGGCGGTTGAGCCACCACTGGCCACCGGGCACCGCTTCGTTGGGTTTCTTCGGATCAGGCTGGTACTCGGGGAACGGCGCGAGAACGAATTTCATCCAGTCCTGCGGCAGCAACTGGCGGTCCTTCCAGCGCCCGTCGCGCTCCATCAGCAGGCCGATGCGCGCCATGTCGCGGGCAGTCATGTAGGCATAGGACGAGCCGACGAAGGTACCGCTGGCATCGCGCTCCCAGACCGCGGACTGGATGCCCAGCGGCTCGAACAGCGCGGTCCAGGGGTAGTTCGCGTAGTCCTTGCCGACCATCTGCTTGAGCGTGGCGGAAAGCACGTTGCTGTCGCCGCTGGAGTAACGGAAGCGCTTGCCCGGCTCGGCATCGGCAGCGAAGCCGGCGGTGAACTTCGCCATGTCGTCGCGGCCACGGGTGTAGAGCATCGCCACCACCGAGGAGCGCACCGGCGCGTATTCGTACTCTTCCTGCCAGGCCAGGCCGGAGGCCCAGTGCAGCAGGTCGCGCATCTTGATATCGGGATGGTCGGCGAAGGCCGGGTAATGCTTGGCGACCGGGTCGTCGAGCTGGAACTTGCCCTCGCCGAAGGCCACACCGAGGACGCTGGCCATCACGCTCTTGCTCATCGACCAGGCCAGGTGCGGCGTCTGCGCGCTGGTCGGGCCGGCGTAGCGTTCGTAGATCAGTTGGCCGTCGCGAATCACCACCACCGCATCGGTGCGCACGCCCTTGCGGGTGGCGTCGTCGCGGCTGGGGAAGGCGTAGCTTTCGAAGGCTTCGACAGCAGCGCCACTGGGCGTGGCGCCGTGGGGCCAGTCGGCCTCGGGCCAGGTGTCGGCTCCGTGGGCATGGCTGCTGAGCAGGCAGGTGGCCAGGGCCAATGCGCGCAGCGCTGGCCTGTAGGAAGTGAAGGGCATCGGCGGGCCTCTTGTTATCAGGTCGGCCCGCACCCTAGCACGGTGAAGATGACGAATTAAGCGCCGATCGTGCCGTAATCAAGGACGATTGGCGCAATCGGTCAGCATGGGGCCTGTCAGCGTGGCACCTGGTAATCCTCCGGCCCCATCAGGTCCATGCCGCATTGCAGGTCGCTGATCCAGTCGAGGAAGGCTCCGATCATGGCCTTGCCCACGAAGGGCCGGCCGTGCTGCGGGACGATCATCTCGATGTCCATGCCGCGCACCATCGATGCCCAGAGCCGCGCGACCTTGTTCGACGCCATGTAGCGACGGTGGAAGCCTTCCATGTGCGGTACGTGCGCAGCGAAATCCTGCACCGGGCTGGCGTCGTCCACCAGGGAGGCGCCCATGTCGCCGGAGAAGAGGATCTTGCTGACCGGATCGTAGATCTGGAAGTTGCCCACCGAGTGGAGGAAGTGCGCGGGGATCATCTTCAACTGGCAGCGGCCCAGTTGCACCGACTCGCCGCGGTCCGGCAGCGGGATCACCCGGTCATAGGTGGAGATGCCATGGCTGACCGCCAGGTAGTTGGCCGTCAGGTGCGGCAGGAAGCGCGCCCAGAGCTTGGAGCAGATGACCTTGGCGCGGGTGTGCAGCAGCCACTTGTCCAGCGCGGCGATGATGTCCGGGTCCTGGTGCGAGGCGAAGATGTAGTCCAGGTCCTGCAGCGAGAACAGTTTCGAGAGTTCCAGGGACAACGGCGTATAGGTCAGGTCGCCGCCCGGATCGAGCAGCAGGCGCTTGTCGTGGTCGACGATGAGGAACTGGTTGGATTGCACACCGTCGCCGCTGACCAGATCGTCGAAACACAGGCATTGGTGTTTACCGTCGTCGAACAGCACGATGGGTTCGCGTCGCATGAGGGGATTTCCTAAAGCAGTGGGAGGGAAAACAGTGGGTAGCCCTGCGGAAATTTCTTGGTATCTCAGAAACATCTGTAAGGCTAACGTCCCCTCCCCAGGCCCTCACTGACGTGGGTCAAGGCCTATTGCCACCCTCGCTTTCTCCAGGCGCTTGGCCCGGGCGGCGCCGGCGATGGCGAGTACACTCTTGTCGCGTCTCCAGACCGCCGCCAGCTCCGGGTCGCCCGAGACGAAGGCGGCATCCAGCGTCGCAGCGAGGCTTTCGAACTGGCTGAACACACCGGCCAGCAGCAGGTGGGTTTCCGGCTGCGAAGCCGGCTGCCGGCTGACTTCCGCACAGCCGGCCAGCACACCGGTCAAGCGCAGCGCCAGCTCCGCCGGCCACTGATGCTCCAGCGCCAGGCCATAGAGCCAGGCGCAGACCGCCGCCAGCACATGGGTGTCTTCCAGGGTGCGGAAAGGCTTGCTGTAGGCCTCCCAGCCATCACCGGGCAAGCGCTCGCAGTGGGCGCCGTCGAGCAGCAGGCGGGCGTGGGGGATGTCCGGCATCAGCGGCAGGGCCGGCAGCGACTCGAGCTTCGCGCCCGGCGCACCGGACTGGACGACGGTCATGGCGATGCGCGGAGGCTGTCCCTCGTCCTCGTCACGCGCGGCGACCAGCCACCACGCGGCGCTGTCGGCGGCGGTGGCGAAGTCCTTGCGACCGTGCAGCACCAGACCGTCGAGGCGGGTCTGCAGGTCGGCGGGGCGCACGCTCTTCTTCTCGGTCACGCAGAGCGCGCCGAGGCTGAGTGGGGCCGCCGGCCAGAGCGCGCGCAGGGCGGCCTGGTAGCCGGCGAGGAAGGCCAGCCCCGGTGAGGTCGCCAGGCGCCCGCCGAGCACTGCCAGCTCAAAGCTGCCGCTATGGCCGGCGCGCGCCAGCAGTTCGGCGTACCAGTCGTCCAGGGCCAGGCCGGGCGGCAATCGGTCCTGCGGGCCGAGCAGGCATTTCCAGGGCATCGCGGCGCTCCTTCCTTCGAGGTCGTTGTTCTTGTCATACAAGCATCACCGCACCGTCATGGGCGTGACACCGGTCATTCCTAGCCTGAGCTTGCACAACAAAGCCGACCGGCCGCAACCCGCATGGCCGGTTCACGGAGGCACTCGCATGAGTCAGATCGCCCTCTCCTGTGACACCCCGGCAGAACGCCGTCTCAAGGCCGTGCGTCTGCGCGGCGCCCGCGCCCTGCGCGAAGCCCAGGCCCTGCGTTACCGCGTGTTCAGCAGCGAGTTCGATGCCCAGCTCAAGGGCGCGGACCAGGGGCTGGACATGGACGACTACGACCGCCACTGCGCTCACATCGGCGTGCGTGACCTCAACACCGGCGCGCTGGTGGCCACCACCCGCCTGCTCGACCACCGCGCCGCGCAGCGCCTGGGCCGCTTCTACAGCGAAGAGGAATTCGCCCTCGATGGCCTGGACAACCTGCAGGGCCCGGTGCTGGAAATCGGCCGCACCTGCGTCGACCCGGACTATCGCAATGGCGGCACCATCGCCGTGCTCTGGAGCGAGCTGGCCGAAGTGCTGAATGAAGGCGGCTACCGTTACCTGATGGGCTGCGCCAGCATCCCCATGCGCGACGGCGGCATCCAGGCCCGCGCAGTAATGCAGCGCCTGCGCGACCGTTACCTGTGCCAGCAGAACCTGCGCGCCGAACCGAAGACCCCGTTGCCGCAACTGGACGTGCCGGAAAACCTCACCGCCGAGCTGCCGCCGCTGCTCAAGGCCTACATGCGCCTGGGTGCGAAGATCTGCGGCGAGCCCTGCTGGGACCCGGACTTCGGCGTCGCCGACGTGTTCATCCTGCTCAAGCGCGACGAGCTCTGCCCGCGCTACGCCCGCCACTTCAAGGCCGCGGTCTGATGCGTAGCCTGCGCGCCTGGCTGCGCGTTGCCCGCCTGCTGCTGGTGTTGACGGTGGGCCTCGCGCTGGCCGCCTTCGTCAGCCTGCTGGAGCGCCTGCCCGGCCGCGACTGGATGCCCCTGCGCCAGCGCCTTACCTGCTGGTACCTGGCGCGTCTGACGGCTGCCCTGCCCTTCGAAGTGAAGGTGCACGGCGAGCTACCCGGTCAGCCGATGCTGTGGGTGTCCAACCATGTGTCCTGGGTCGATATCCCGCTGCTCGGGGCGCTGCTGCCGCTTACCTTCCTGTCCAAGGCCGAAGTGCGCCAGTGGCCGGTCGCCGGATGGCTGGCGGAAAAGGCCGGCACGCTGTTCATCCGCCGGGGTTCTGGCGATGCACGAATGATCAACGCGCAATTGGCCACGCACCTGGCGCGCGGCCGTTCGCTGCTGGTCTTCCCCGAGGGCACCACCACCGACGGCCAGGGCCTGCGCACCTTCCACGGCCGGCTGATGGCCAGTGCCATCGAGGCCGGCGTGCCGGTGCAGCCGGTGGCGCTGCGCTACCGACGCAACGGGCAGGCGTGTGAGCTGGCGCCCTTCATCGGTGACGACGATCTGGTCAGCCACTTGAAGCGTCTGTTCGACAATGATCGGGGAGTCGTGGAAATCCACCTCTTGCCGGCGCTGTCGAGCGCCCACCAGGACCGCAACCTGCTGGCCAGGCAAGCGCACGCGGCAATCCGTGCGATGGTGTGTGATGAGCAGGAAGAGGCGGCCATTGCGGCCTGAGGTTCGCTGACAAGCGAAGGGATTGGAGCCCGCCGTAACCTACGGCCGACGGGTTCCCACTCTGACGAAACGGCTTTCAAACTGCGCCGGGCGGCACCCTCGAGTCGCCCGACGCAGCCTGAAAACAGTCTCCAGACGCCGCAGGCTCAAGCCTCCGGCGGCACGACCAGGATGTCACAATCCAGTTCGCGCAGAGCGTAGTCGGCAACACTGCCGATCAGGGCACGCTTGATTCCGCCCATACCCCGAGTACCCATGACCAGCAGATCCGGCCGATGCTTGTCGACCATCCGCTGCAACACGTTGCCCGGCAGCCCGACGGCCACCAGTTGTTCATCGATGCGTTCTTCCAGGTGCTGGTCGTGGAGGAACGTCTTCAGCTCCTCCACCGCCTGGCGCGATTCACTGCTGACGAATTCGTCGATGCGCTCCTCGCTCACTCCGGAGTACTGCATCATGCCCTTGGCCAGCGGACTGAAGGCGTAGACGCCCCGGCGCACGGCGCCTTCCAGCAGGCCCAGGTCATTGGCCACTTCCACCGCGTGGGCCGAAGCCGGCGAGGTGTCCAGGGCGATCAGCAGGTCGCGGTATTGCCCGCCGGCCGGCTGGTTGACCACCAGCACCGGCAGTTGCCCGGCGCGCAGCACTCGCTCAACGGTGGTGCCGACGAAGATGTCGCGCAGCACGCTCTTGCGGTGCGCGCCCATCACCAGCATTTCGCAGTTCAGGTTCTTCGCTGCGGCAAGGATCTTCTGGTTCGGATCGCCGCGCTCCACCAGCAGTTTCGGGCAGGTGCCGCCCATTTCGGTGAGTTCGACCAGGCGCGCTTCGAGCATCATGCGCACCTGGGTGACTTCCTGTTCGACCAGTGCCGACGGTTGGTCCTCATCGACCACGTAAAGCACGGTCCAGGGGCAGGCGTAGCGCTTGGCAAGCGCTGCCGCACGGTGCAAAGCCTTTTCGGAACGGCCGGAAAGATCCGTTGCGACCATTAGCGACTTCATCATGCTGCTCCTCTCGTCGTCCTTCAGATGTGTCTATTGCACACGCTATGGGCCGCCGGGCGGTTGACGCATATCAAGTCAGGCCGGACCGTCCATCGATTTCGGCGGATTTCTGACGAACTCCTGAAGTTCGGGATAGAACTCACGGAAGTCGTCGCTCAGCGGCTCGTAAAGACGATCCAGCTCCTCCCAGGCGCCATCCAGCAGGGACGGCCGCGACAGGCGCCGGGACATGCCGGCGACCACGTCCTGCAATACCTCGAACTGCCGATAGCTGCCCAGCCAGTCCTGCGCGGCCATGCGCGGTGCAATGCGCGCCAGACGCTCCGGCAGGCCGGGCGTGCGGCCCAGTACACCGTAGACCCGTTGGGTGAACTGCTCCAGCGGCTCGCCGGAGAAACGCCCCCAGTCGCGGGCCAGGCAGTGGTCGTAGAACACGTCCAAGAGCACGCCGGCCATGCGCCGGCGCTCACTGGGGAAGCGCGACTTGGCACTGTGTATCAAGGGATGAGTGTCGGTGAAGGCGTCGATCCGCCGGTGCAGGCGGATGCCCGCCTCGATTTCGGCGGGCCACTGCCCGGCCAGGGGGCCTTTGACGAAATCGCCGTAAAGGCTGCCGAGCAGTTGGGCGGGCCGGTCGCCGCCCAGGTGGAGATGCGCGAGGTAGTTCATGAGATGAGCTTAGCGCGTACCGATGCTCTTCTGTAGGAGCGAGCTTGCTCGCGAACCTCTTGGCACGGAGCAGAGGCGGAACCATCGCAGACCGGGCTCGCTCCCACGGTAGCCCGCCCTATTATCACGGGCGGTGATCATTACTATCGCGCCAAACGAATTCATATCGTTTTTGACCGATATATAGTTCGTCCCAACGCGATAGACCGATACGCCCATGACTGAACAACACACTCTCGACCTCGACGAAATCTTCAAGGCCCTGGCCCACCCGGTGCGACGCGACATCCTGCACTGGCTCAAGGACCCGGAGAAATTCTTCGTCGAGCAGGAGCACCAATCCTTCGAGATCGGCGTCTGTGCCGGCAAGTTCGACCAGCGTACCGGTCTGTCGCAATCCACCGTCTCCGCGCATCTGGCCGCCCTCCAGCGCGCGGGTCTGGTGACCAGTCGAAAAGTCGGCCAGTGGAATTTCTTCAAACGCAATGAAGAAACCATCCAGGCCTTTGTTCGCCACCTGAGCGAAGCGCTGTAACAAACCCGTTCAGAATCTTGCGAGCTAGAGCAGAGCAAGGCGAAAACAGACGAGGAAGCGCAGTTTACAAGCGGTAAATGAGCATTCCGAGTCTGTTTTCAACGCAGCTATGCCGACGCGCAGCAGATTCAGGACGGGTTTGACCGGCTACTGCCAGCCAAGACAATTTCAACTCTCCAGGAGCAGGCGCATGCCCACTTCGCTTCTCGTCCTCGCTTTGTCCGCGTTTGCCATCGGCACCACGGAATTCGTGATCATGGGCCTGTTGCCCGAGGTCGCGGGCGACCTGTCCGTCTCTATTCCGGCCGCCGGCTGGCTGGTCAGCGGCTATGCCTTCAGCGTCGCCATCGGCGCGCCGATCATGGCGCTGCTCACGGCCCGCCTGCCGCGCAAGACCGCCCTGCTGATGCTCATGGGCATCTTCATCCTCGGCAACCTACTCTGCGCCGTGGCTGCCAACTACGGCCTGCTGATGCTGGCGCGGGTCATCACCGCGCTGTGTCACGGCGCCTTCTTCGGCATTGGCTCGGTGG
>NZ_LZDG02000067.1:0-24151 GCF_001672555.2 Pseudomonas sp. AU11447
AAATTTCTTTTCTACTCAATCGCTTGGGCTTCCGAGAAGTCAAACCTCTCATCAGCGGGAGGCGCATTCTACAGCGATCAAACTCACTGTCAAGCACCTCGGCGACCTTCTTTTCAGCTCGCTGCCGGAGCAGCTAATGAAGAGCGGCAAGTGAATCACCCGCCTGATCACCACTCCCAACCTAGAATCTCTGTAAGTACTTGATTTTCAAGTTCTTTCAGCGCTTCGTCGCTGGGAGTGGTGCGCATTATAGGGAGTTTAAATTGGCCGTCAACGACTTTTTTGCAGAAAGATGACAAAGGGAGACTCCCCTCTTCTATATAGAAGCGATACCTTCCTGCAACTGTATCCCAACCAGGCGCATCGGCAGCAGCCACACAGCAGCTTCGTGCCGCTTACATAAAGAAGGCGCCGCCAAACCTCCACATTTGCGCACGTCCCGGATTCCTACGCGCTTTGCAGGTTGCCGCCCCCGGAAAGCCCTCTGCCATCCTCCGCCCGTTACGGTCAATCCCGTGGCCAGGTTTAGCGACTTGAGAGACGGTGCGATTGCGCTGAAGGCGCATGCGGGAAACAGCGACTATTTCCTGTAGGCCCTTTCACGCCTGTAGTATTCACTACTGGCTCTATGGCGGATCGCATGGGGAGACCCTCGGGTCTGCCGGCCCCATCTCCCGGCTCGCTAACCCTGCGCGGTCCGCCACCCTTCGAATAGCGACGACGTGTGGCGACTCCCCAACCTCGTAGATGGAGCATCGCCATGCAAGACGCCTACAAGCCTGTCGTTTTTCAACGCCACACCTATCAACTGCGCGCCGTCCCGATCGACCACCAACCCTGGTTTGTCGACCACGACTTCGCAGACCTGATCAACACCAGCCCCCTACCGCCCGCCAAAGCGCATGGACCCGGAGCAGAAACGCGCCGTCATCCTGGAATACCACAGCGACTTCCGCGAAGAAGTGGAATTCATCAGCAAATCCGGCACCTACAAAGCCCTCTACCGCTTCTGGCACCCCGAACACCGCAACATCGCCAAATGGCTCAGCGACGAAGTCCTCCCTACCCTCCACGACTCCCAGCACATCCCCGATAGCAACCCTCAGCGAGCCTTCATGACCCGGGCCGACCAACGCATCGGCGTCATCAAGTGGCAAGGGGAAATCTGGATAGCGCGACGAGACCTACCAACCTTCCTGGCGGTGCAGGATGATTGGCCACTGAGGGACGCGCCGAGCCGGCGGTCGATATAGGAAGTTTTTGAGGGAAGAGAGATGCAAAAAGGCCGGTTCATTGCTGAACCGGCCTTTTCAAATTTGGTCGGGACGGAGTTATTCGAACACTCTACCCCTTGCACCCCATGCAGGTAAAAACCTTTCCAACGGAATCTAAGCCAGTTCGATACAAAAAGCTTAACCCATTGAAATGACTGGCATACAGAAGTTTTCCCGTCCAAAATTGTCCGAAGCCATGCGACGAAAGCCGATCTCAATTGGCAACGAATTGGCAACCAGACAATCTCAATTGGCAACCAATTGGCAACGGGAAAACTGACCAGATGGCCAAGATCACAGACCGCCAGATGACGGCTAAACCAGGTACGAGCGACAAGTGGCTGAGCGAGGTCGCCATCTGGGGGCACGGCAGCCTGGTAGCCCGTATCACTCCAAGCGGTGAACGCCTCTTCTATTTCCGCTATACCAACAACAGCAGTGAGCGCATCACCTTCCCCATTGGCACCTACAGTCGCGATGGCAGCGAAGGCACAATGACACTCGCTGAAGCAGGTCAGCGGGCTAAAGAGCTTGCCGGGCTTCACAAGTCAGGCGTCAGAGATATAAAGGAACATCTAGAGGCCGCGGAAGCCTCTCGTGTGGCGGCCCGCGATGCTGAGCTTGCACGGGCCGCCGCAGAGAAAACTGAATTGGAGGCGGCCCTAGCCCGACAAGCCGCCAGAAAAACCGTCCAGCATCTGTTCGACCACTGGGCCAAGGTCGACCTGATCAACCGCAAGGACGGCGGCGCAGAAGTCCGCCGCATGTTGGAGAAAGATGTTCTGCCTTTCCTCGGCAAAATGGCCGTCGAAGATGTGAAAAAAGGTCACATCACCGAGGTAACGGACGCCCTGCTCGCTCGTGGCGTCAATCGGATGGCGAAGATGATCTTCAGCCTGATGCGCCAGATGTTCCGATTCGCCGTAGACCGGGATCTAATTGACCACGATCCGACTGCGAGCATTCGCAAAGCCAAAATTGGCGGCAAGGACGTCGAGCGAGATCGCGTCTTGAGCGAGGAAGAAATCCGCGCATTAGCAAGGCTCACTCCTCAAGCCGGCCTACTCCCCTCGTCAGAAGCTGCAATTTGGATTGCTTTGTCTACCTGCTGCCGCATCGGCGAGCTGCTGAATGCCCGATGGGAGAACGTCGACCTCATCAAAGGCAACTGGCACATACCCGCAGAGCAAAGCAAAAACGGCAAGGCCCACAACGTAACCCTCTCACCATTCGCAATTCAGCAATTCAAGGCCGTCATGGCATTCAGCTCTGCCAGCGAATGGTGCTATCCCAACACTCAAAATAGCGGCCCTGTCTGCTCAAAGACGGTGACCAAGCAGCTTGGCGATAGGCAGCGTCTGCCAGATCAAGGGATTCTGAGCAACAGAAGCGCCAATGCTCAGGCTCTACTCCTCCCTGGAGGAAAGTGGACGCCACATGATCTTAGGCGCACTGGTGCCACGATCATGACGGCCCTTGGTGTCCTTCCAGAAGTCGCTGAGCGCTGCCTTAACCACACCGAGGAAAACAAGGTTAAGCGCACCTACCAGCGACATAGCTACGCCAAAGAAATGGCGGAAGCGTGGCAGACTCTAGGCCAGCACCTAGAACAAATAACTCTCAGTACGTAGCTTCATGTCGGCTCTCAAAGATCTCCCGGCGTCGCCAGACCGCAACAATATGACAATGCGTCGTTCAGTAGGGCTCGAGGCTGGCGAGTCCATCACTCCATCCGTCCCAAGAGGTCACCCCCTTGGCCAAGTCGATCATCTGCTCGATATCCACTCCGCGGGCCATTGCCTCCACCACCTGCTGATCGAGCCAGTGTGAGTTGAGGTTTTTGAGGCGATTGCGGAGAACGCCAGCAAGGTAAGCTCGCCTCACCTGAAGCGAACCTTGCAACGTCACTAGCATTTTTGACAATGCCGGGATCTGGCTGTCAGCTTCGGGATCAAAATCAGGACTGTTCATCAGGGCCTCTAGGCCTTGCATGAACCGTGCAGCACCGTAGCGGCTGGTCAGGGTACGGATTCGCCCCTCACCATATTCAGTGAGGTAGTTGGGGCTGATGAAGTCATTGTAAGCAAGGACAGTAACCTCATTTGCCGCAGCCGGAGAAATACGCTCCGCAACCCTCGCAGTAAGCTTCATCAGCGCCAACTGCAAGTACGCTAGGTCGTTTCCATCCAGATCAGTAATTACAGCCCCAAGCTGCCTCAAGGGATCATCAAGCACTTCGGGGAGACCATTGCCGGCAAGGCGCTGTTGCAAGGTGGGCCGGAGTGGCACTTCCCATTTACCCAGCACAGCCTCAACAACTGCTCTCGCATTTGGCTGGAGAGCACGGAGCTTTTCCTTTATTTCCGGGACAAAGCGATACCAGGGAATTTCGACTTCGAAGCCATCGAAAGGAGAGAACTTGCTCTCTTCGGATGCAGTTTTTATGAGGTAGTTCGTCACTGATGCAGCGTCCACTAGCTGAAGACACTCAGGCCTTAGAATCCAGTAGAAGTCGTCAGTCGATAAAGACGATTCAAACAAGTCGCACAGCTCCCGGGCGTGCGAGTCCAACTCCTCATCTTCCATGAAGTTCCTGCAACCTTGAAGAAAGGTGTTTCGAAGGGCGCCAGGTGGCAAGGCTCTGAAGAGGCGATCACCGAAAATCGCTTCCCAGGGAGAAGAGCCACCCCAGCTACCGACGTGGTCCGTCCACCCGGAAAATAGGAAGTCGAATACAGGCTCCGCAATGCGGGGAAGACCCAACACGCTCTCAGCAGGCCCACCTGCGGGCATATCCTGCGCAATAGCCAGTACCCCACTATGGTCGTGGTTAGTCAGGGCGATAAGCAATCGAATTTCCGGACGACTCAAGCTAATGCCCTTCAGCTCCGTAGGCAAAAATTCAAGGAACTCCGGTCGGCCTGCCTCAGCAGAGATCGCAGAAACTGTCGACTCAAGGAGCTGATGATCCTTGTAGCGCTGACACAGAACAGAAATGGCCGATCTCGCCTGCTGGATATCCCCGATTGTCATCGCCGCGCAATAAAGCACAGACAGCACCGGCGTATCGTCTGCGTGAATGGAGGCGACCAGCTTTTCCAGGGCCTTGACCTGAGGATTTGTACGATCACGGTAAAAATTGAAGAGGCGCGCACACAGCTCAAGAGAAGCATGGAGCTTCGAATCAGACGCTTCTAGCGCAATAGATGCCTTGGACTGGATTGATCTCATAGCTGAAGTTTCGTGAGCTAGTTGAAGCGACTGAAACCAACAGCCGGCGATCAAAAATTCACGGAGTCTGGACCATCCTTCGAGCTTCAAAATAGCTTGAAGAAGCTGGGCGAGCTTTTCCGCCCGGATATCTGCAGTCTCATCTGATCTGAAGCGCTTCGCTATAAAAGCCCACAGGTGTAGGGCTAGCCCCCACGGAGTTGCTTGCTCGATCTCAGTTCCCAGATCCCGATAGAAGTCATTCTGACCGGCGTAGTAAAGACTGTAGGCAAGCTTCTCCCTTCGATTCATGTCAATTAGATCAAGCGATTGATAGACCTCCGCAGCCTCACAGAAACGATCACTGATCAGTAAGCGATCGGCCTCTGCCTCAACTCCGGTGCCGTGCACTTCTCCACCGGTGTTACGCGCGACAATAAGGTCCGGAAGTGACAGAAGCGAAGGTGCAGAACGTTGAGTCATGCTGACTGTGCCCAAGGTTGAAATTCAAAATACAGCTTAACGGTTTCGCTACTTGTAAGGTGTAGCCGGTGGGACGATCGAGAGAGGCACCCCCTTGACGGCCGAGGTTAAACCCAAAACCCAAAGCGGGCGTTGTGACCGCTCGCAGTCCGAGTCTCGACGCCTGTACTAAGGAGTATCCCCGAGTGTTGTTGGCTAATGCCCGCACAGGAGACCACGTCCAATACCTATACTTATCAGGTAAACGAGGCACCGGAGGTCATCGAGGATGACACGATAAATAGTTCTCAATGCCTGGACTGCATGACACAGTTGATCCAATCGGGATGCGTGCTGGGGAAGAAGATCTTTCCGGAGCAGCGAGTTATCGCTGTATAAAGCAGCGCTAGCTTTCGCGACATTTCGCGTTTGCCGCGCAAGTCTTCGAAGTAATAAAGATCTTCGGAAATGGCTACCCTAGGTAGCTCAAAGTTCTTTGCGGAGGCTACCGTTACGATCAAGTGCCGGTTTGGAACGCCCCCTCCGAGTTCGTCTAGATCGGCTCCGTTGTAAAGGCCAGAAACCCCAAACTTGGTCCCGACCTTTTCCAACCATTCCTCGACTCGCAGGAAGGCGTGATTCCAAACCATTCCGGTGCGCAATTCACCCCAAGATCGATAGCCTGCAAGCTTCGTGTGTTGCGGAGTTGCTAGCCCGGTGTAAAGGCTGAGGCAGTCCTCCATGAAGGTCCCGAGATCCACGCTGCGAGCTACCGCGGCTCCTGCGCCCAGGTATCGATTGCGGATCAGCCAATCGAACACGCCCCACTCATCTGCTACCAAAATTGCCGAGGGTTCCGGCGGAAACTGCTCTGCTGGATACTCAGCGGTCAGCGTTTCCTTCTCGACATTGCCAATAAAAGGCTCGACCCGGGCGTCAGGGTAAGTGTCGATCAGTGGATTCAGGTAATCAGCAATCTGTGGACCCGCCCGCAGCGACAGCGTCATCTCTCGATGGCGAATTTTGGCGGCATGAGAAACGTAGCGGCCTTGGAGGTTCTGAAACTGATCGCCCAAGGTGATTACTACTTGCGGGGAGCGGTCGAGAATTTCAATCAAAGGACTGATCAGATCATGTCCCTCGTCGATGATCACTACCTGGCATGAAGCTGGGATGTGGAGCCCCATCAGGGCAATCTGCTTCAATCGGTGCCAACCGGTGACCGGGATGGCCAGATCCTGGCGCTCGAGATCGATCATTGCTGACCAGAGCTGATTGGCAAGTGCAACCAGCAGCTGCTGCTGTGCTGGAGAGAGGGACGCCAGTAGAGGGAGGGGCAAGTGCCGCGCGCTAATGTCCGTGTCACTGGAAAGACAGAATTTGTTTATCGCTGGACGCAACGCACGAACAATCTGCTGACCACTCATGTTGCCCAGAGAAGAGATGTTCAGTCGCTCCGCCACGCTTTCATCAGAGAAGCGCCGGTTAGCGGCCGCCTTGATTTTCTCCTCCAGCAGGCGATTGCCACGAGATAGCATTAGGATGGCCAGCTTGAAGAAGGTCAGTGCCCGGATCTTCTGCTGCGAGAATTGGTTAATGACCGGCCACAGCTTGCTCTCTACGTCTGCCAAGAAGAGGCACTTTTTATCGTGCAGGATGCTGCCGATTTCCTTCAGAACGAAGGTCTTGCCCGAGCCGGCATAGGCCTGGGTCTCGATGGAGTCGTCCGGGTTAGCACGGATGGTTTCGATCAGTCGGTGCTGCGGATCACTCAAATGAATGACCTTTCCATCAGATCGAATGTGATCGTGCTTGGTCGCACGAGAGGGCCGGCCATAGGCTCTGGCGAAATCGAAATTCCATGAGCCGTCGCTGTGGGCATATTGGCGTAGTGTCACCGCATCCTGATCGATAAGGCCAATACCCACGGTGGGCGCAATCAGCAAGCCGGCTGCGAATGCATCCCGGCTGTACGACTTGGCTAGTACCGATGCCAGGAGATCGCTAGGGTGTGCGAGCAGTCTGGCAAAAATACGCTCCATCTCCAGCGGTGATTCAGGCCGCTTCATCAGTTTTGGCAGTTGGAGCAGGTAGATAATCGCCGCCATTTCATAGCGGCACGGCTGTTCCGAGTCGAGCGGCACTCCGCAGACCAAGGCTTTACCGAACTCTTCACTGAGGGGCAGGTACCAGAGGGGTTGCATCATCACTGGGGCAAGGAAATATTCAACGATTAGCCTTAGTACAAGACGACGCAGCAAGGGTCAACCAATCGTGCACCAATCGGCGCGATACTGAGAGGCAGGCAACGGCCATAGCACAACGGGACTGGGTTGGCAAAAGGGACATAAAAAGGCGCACCGGGCTAGGCCACAGTGGCTTGATGAATCATGGCCAACTGCCAGACTAAAAGTCTCCACCCTAAGCCAAGGAGTCAGCATGTCCCAGTTTGATCTGTCCACCGTTAAGAAAGTCCGCAACGGTTCCAGCAACGACCTCGAAAGCGTGAACGCTCATCTCGCAGACGGCTGGGTGCTCGTTTCTACCGCAGATGGCAGGGACGAATCGGGCTATCCTCTTTCCGTTTATACCCTCGGCTGGACCAAGGACGAGGAACCGAAGCCGGTCTACGAGTATTAAGTCATCCTTTTGCAAAGAAGCCCGCCAGGTGCGGGCTTTTGCGTAGACGTGCCTCCGCCAGGCCAGGTGATCCGAGACGCACTGGCGCCGCATAATGCCCGCACTAGAAATATCACTAGAGATAGTAGAGTTCTGCTTTAGTCACGCCAAAAAAACAAAGTAAAACACGTAAGAAATGCCTAATACCAAGCATGCGCTCTGCCAGCGTATAAAACATCGAAATTAGAGCTCAGATAACTCAACCTATGGACATACAAAAAACCAACTTACACAAGTAAAAATCCAATGCTAGACTCGCCTCAACTCACCGAGCAAGAAAATACCAATGAACATACAACCCAATAAAAGCCACATAAGTGGAAAATACTTGAAAATATCAGGTGACAATATTACCCTTAAAATACCAATAAAGCCCTCATTGGAAAAAACTGAACTAGAAACCATTTTGGATCATGAAAAATCCCAAGGGCTGATTGACAAACGAAGAGAGCCACACACCTTAGAGTCCGCAAAATTCCTCAGCAAACTTACCCAAGAAGCTGCTATTGATAGCTCAATCCAACTAGTACTAAAACGCTTCTTTATAATATCTAGAAACCTTACAGAAAGAGAAATATCACGAATATTTATAATATTCTTAGGTGAACTATCAGACCCCGAACAGAAAACAGCTAGAAAATTAAAAAAACACTTAAAACTAAGTGAAAACAACGCAACAAATTTCATACACATCATAAACGCCGGAGCGGCCATCTGCCAGTCACTCAAACTTCTGCTAAGTCCTCCTCCCTCGAACAACTTTTTTGATCCGGTGCTTCATCTAGCTGTATGCATGCTCTACTGGGGAGACCAGAGGCCATATCGTGAAGACAAAAAAACTCGAACCGAAACATCCTCCCTCGGTGGATTGGCTCGCTACGAAACTTACTATAAGCCCATAAAGGATAAGCTTACCGAGCAACTCCAGGACTTACCGTTAACAGAACCGCATACCGCATCAGCGGCCGTAGAATTAGTCTTGCCAAAAATCCAGATGAGCCACGAGGATAAAAAAAGAATTATGCACGCAGGGTCAAAAAGACTTTTAATAAAATGGACAAAAGAGATCCGATCAGAAAAATAACTTCCCCTTGGCACAACCGATCAACGCTGGAGTCACCTTTAACATTCATCCGTTACCTTGGACGACCTCCTTGGCCTGCCAATTTTTTTCTTTCCACCTTTAGGAAGTACTCCCTTTCCAAAAATCCGCCTATCATCTGGAAAAAACACTGAAATAACTCTATCTAGCTTTGTCAAATAAACTGCAGCATGTTTGAACCCCTGAATCGCAGAGGCATCGTCATGAGACACCATACCGATGCAGCAATGTTTGTAAGAACTTTTGTTTCTATTGCAATTAAAACTTACCCCCTCGCCGCCAGTTACAGTTTTATTCCAAAAATCACATATGTTTTTAGCTATAGTCACATCCTGCCTAACTTGGGATCCATTGAAAAATAGCATTACATGAAAATGATAGCCCTTCTCAATCCCGTACTCAATTTTCCAGATGTACCCAACCATAGCAAGCGCTTCCAATCGCTGCAGACTCCTAAAGAATTTTTCACGATGCGAAGTTAAAACACCCGCAACATAGCGAAGTCTCGTTGCCCTATCCTTTTTAGCGGTTTCAAGCGACTCGATGAAGCTTCTTCTATATCCCAGATCAACTCTAACAACCAACAGCCGGGAGTACACACAAAACAGCCCTCTTATGTATTCCCTAAAGCTTCTCAAATTTTTATTTGATGATCGCACGTGGTTAGAAATCCGAGATTTAAATTTTTTACTCAGAATCACATTACGCACCATATTTGAAAACCCCTTCAACTCCTCCAAACAACAAATCAGATCAGACCCTCGAGCGGTATATGGATTTCGAAGTCGAAACAACTTCGAGCATTCCAGAAACACAACCACATAAGGACACAATTTGAACACCTCTAATGATCGCTCGATCTCACCAAAGTCGACCAAACTCGCAGAAACAACCAGCTCCGCCTTTTTACTTAAAAACCTCTTTTCACGACGATCAAAAACGCCACTATGAAATATCTCTCCTCTCTGAGTTTCTAGAACACTGACCGCGGCCATTATCCTCTTTGTAGTTTTGTATAGTAGTCTATCGGGCCAGCAAACGCTGACCTCCTCTCCATATTCATCACAGATGATATCAATCTCCCTTTCTTTATAAGCACCATCCACATCATCATCGCAAATATCCCAACACCACACATCATCATACAAGTCCATACAGCACCACCCAATATCACAACAGCATCAAATAAAACCCAATAACATATAAACCAAAAATAAGAGAACCTTTAAAATCATAAATAACTCAGAGAACAAACGAAATTTCGGAAAAAATTCAGAATGAACCCCAGCAAAAGTTAGTTACAAATTCAAACAACCATACCGCCTTCCTGACTCTTCTTCACCATCAGCTCAATCCACTCGTTCAGGCTTGATTCCAACCACCCAACAGCAGACTTCCCAATCTTAATTGGCCGAGGGAACTTCTCGTCGTAACGAGGAGATAATGGATTCATGCGATCATAGATCGTCGAGCGAGATAGGCCTATTAGCGCAGAGACCTGCTTCAACCGAAGAATTTTATATTTTTCCATACCAAACTCTTTTCGCTTATTCGCTTACCAAGCGAACTCTAGAACCATCGTCTGTGGCCGCAAAGCGATTCTGCTTCGGGGGACTTTTACAGCTCGCCTCGCGTGTGCATGTGCGTGCGTTCGGGATGGCGAGCAGGAGGAGTTAGTTCTCTGGGTGTCTAGTTAGTTCTCTCGGCAGATTTCCACTGTATGAAATAGGGTAATCCAGCAGCGAGAGCCTATAAGGAATAAAAATCAGAACGAAATGGAATAAAAATCCCAGTTGACCGGAAACAAAACAGACTCAAAAAAACTCCAGCCCTACATCATTGCCATGACATTCCGGCCCTAAAGGTATTCGTCCATGTCATTGCAGTGCCCTCGCTGTAGCTCGACCCAGATTGACTCTCTCCGCCCTGCCACGAAGATCGGCGCCATTTTTGGTGCTATCGGTGGCGTCGCCCGGGGTACCTCCTCCGTGCTCTCGAGCAGCCAAAACGGCACTACGGTTAGCGCTGCTGCCGGCCCTGTTGGAATGACTCTCGGCTTGCTCTCCGGCGCCATCCTCGGCGGATTGACTGGAGGCGTCGGCGGCTGCGCCCTTGGCGCTCAACTCGGCGAACAGCTGGATCGCCATGTGCTCGCCAACAACCGCTGCCTGAATTGCGACTATCGCTTCAACCTGCCGACCTGATCGGCCTCCCCCTTCCCTTCTCCCATCCATCTTTTCGCCGGTGCTGCGCTTCGCGCAGCGCTCTATGCCGGCTATTGCTCAAAGGAAACTCACCATGGCTCACCTCGTAGAACGTATGGCGTATGTCGGCGAAGCCCCGTGGCACGGTCTGGGTAGCCGGCTGTCTCCGCAACAACCCCTGGAGGTCTGGCAACGCGAAGCTGGGATGGATTGGCAGATTCAAGAAAGCCCAGTCCACTTCAAAGCGGACGCGGTCGGCCACCTCGGCAGCATCCATTCTTTCCCCGAGCAGAAGGTGCTCTACCGCTCCGACACTAAGGCACCGCTCTCGGTGGTCTCCCAGCGCTACCAAGTGGTACAGCCGCGGGACGTCTTGGAGTTCTACCGCGACCTCACCCAAGTCTCCGGCTACGAGTTGGAAACCGCCGGTGTGCTCAAGGGCGGTCGCAAGTTCTGGGCACTGGCACGCACTGGGCAAAACACCTTGCTGAAGGGCAACGACCTGGTCAACGGCTACCTGCTGYTGGCCACCTCYTGCGACGGCACCCTGGCCACYACRGCGACGCCRACCACCGTGCGGGTGGTATGCAACAACACCCTGACCATCGCYGTCGATGGCGCTACTCGGGCCATCAAGGTGCCACACAGCACCCGCTTCGATGCGCAGGTGGTGAAAAAGCAACTGGGCATCGCCGTCTCGCAATGGGACGAGTTCATGTACCGCATGCGTCATCTCGCCGAGCGCAAAGTGCAGTGGCACGAAGCCATGGGTTATTTCATGCAAGTGCTCTGCGACGCCCAGCCCAACAATCCGTTACCGGATGCCCTGCCGAACGAGCGTGCGCTGCGTCGGGTGCAAAGCCTGTACGAAGGCCGCGGTCGTGGTTCGCAGTTGGAGGCTGCCAACGGCACCGCTTGGGGTCTGCTCAATGCCGTCACCGAGTACGTAGACCACGAGCGACGCGCACGCAGCAATGAATACCGTATGGACTCGGCCTGGTTCGGCCAAGGGGCGGTGATCAAGCAACGCGCCCTAGAAGCAGCCCTGCAGTTGGTGGCCTGACAGTAGTTCCCTCTTCTCGTTATCCCTCTTCGCCCCTCCCCCCCGTGCCCGACCGGTTCTGCGGTCGGGCATTTATATGCCTGGAGAAAACCTCATGCCCCATGCTCATTCCACGCCCAACAGAACACGACAGCGCCCTGCCCTGCGTCTGGTAGGTACCAAGGACCTGTCCCGCGACGACTGGCTGGCCGTACGCAAGCACGGGATCGGCAGCTCTGACGCCGCGGCTGCAGTCGGTCTCAACCCCTACAAGTCGCAGTTGGAGCTGTGGCTGGAAAAGACCGGCCGCGATGCCGGACTGCCCAAGAGCGATCCTCACGACGAAGAAAGCCCGACCTACTGGGGCAACATCCTCGAACCCATTGTCGCCAACCACTATGCGCGCCGATCCGGCAACCGGGTGCGGCGAATCAACGCCGTGCTCCAGCATCCGGATCCGAAATTGGACTGGATGCAGGCCAACATCGACCGCGAGGTGATCGGCGCCAACGGCGTACAGATCCTTGAGTGCAAGACCGCCGGCATCAACGGCGCACGCCTCTGGAAAGAAGGTGTACCGGTGTACGTGCAACTGCAGGTCATGCACCAGTTGGCGGTCACCGGCAAGCAGRCRGCYGACGTAGCCGTGYTGCTCGGTGGYCAGCACCTGGAGATCCATCGCATCGAACGCGACGAGGAGCTCATTGGTCGGTTGATCGAGCTAGAGCGCGACTTCTGGGGCTACGTGAAACGCGATACGCCACCGCCGMCGGATGGYTCCGACTCGGCGGAGCARGCCCTGCGCTGCCTSTACCCKGAGGACCAGGGTCACACCCTGGAYTTTACCCAGGATCCGCTGTTGTCAGCCGCCTTTGATGAACTGCAGGTAGTACGCGCCGACCTGGAGGTGCAGAACAAGCGCGAAGCCGAGCTGAAGCAACAGTTGCAGCAGGCCATGGGCGGAGCCAGCCGGGCCCTATTCGCCAACGGCGCGGCGTCCTGGCGCAAGGCTAAGGACAGCGTAGTGCTCGATGTGCCCCTACTGCTCAAGGAAAAGCCCTACCTGCTGACGCGCTACCCCACCACCAAGGTCGGCAGCCGACGCTTCCTGATTACCTGAATTCGATTCCCCCCTTGATCACCCCGGCGTCTCCCCTGGCCGGGGTGGACTATTTTATTCATCYACTGGAGAACCACCATGCTCAAAGGCTTGGCCATTACCCCGCCGGTGCTCGGAMGGATTTCCATCGGCAAGGTCGTCGAGAAGAACGGCAAACGACTGCCGGAGAAGGACGACCAATTCACCCTCACCTCGCAGGTGCAGTTGCGCGATGGCTGGTTGCCCCATCCCCTGGACGAGGAACTGCGTAAAGCGCAGGGCGGCAAGATCCGAAGTATTCCGATCCGCCTGCTGTTCAACGCGCCGGAGCTGAACTTCCGCGCCGAGTACTGCCTGTTCGATCGACAATCCGGGCGGCCGCTGTGTGTCGGCAATGGCGAGACCTGCAAGCGTCGCAGCCAGGACGGTATCGCCTCGCTGCCCTGCCCTTCGCCGGATGGCTGTCCGTTGGCCAAAGGCGGTGCCTGCAAGCCCTACGGTCGCCTCAACGTCGCCATCGGCGATGAGGATCCACTGGGCAGCTTCGTGTTCCGCACTACCGGCTTCAACAGCATCCGAACCCTCACGGCCCGGTTGCAGTACCTGCAGGCGATTTCCGGMAACCGCCTGGCGTGCCTGCCACTGGAGCTACGCCTGCGCGGCAAGTCCACCCGACAAAGCCACGGCTCGCCGATCTTCTACGTCGACATCACTGTGCGCAGTGGCCTGTCGATGGAGGAAGCACTGCTGCAGGCCCGGGAACTCGATGAAACACGTCAGGCCTCAGGCTTCGACCAGGCGGCCCTGGATGCCACCGCACGGCAGGGATTTGCCAATGGCACCTTCGAAGACAGCGATGAGGAAACGGCGGTGATCACCGAGGAGTTCTTCCCGGAGTCGCCCCCTTTGGTGGCTCCAGTAGCGGAACTACCCGCCGCGTCGAAACCCACCCTCTCAACGCTGCTGAAAGCCCGCACCAACGCCCGAACCCAAAACGCCGCAGAGTGACATCCGTGGCGTCACCCATTAAACCTGAAAGGAGGATCGCACCATGTACCTGGTGCGTTTGATTGGTTCGCTATTCGTCTTTGTCGGCGTTCTGGCCAGCTGTGCGGTTGCCATCGCAGTGCTGTTTCTGATGCTGCGCTTCTGGCCGCTACTTTTGGTGTTCGTGCTGGTGTGGGTAGTGGTCAGCGGGCGAGTGAACTAGCGATCTACGTCTCAAAGATCCAAGTCGAGCAACGCGTCTAGAGCTTGCAGCAGCTGTGCCCGGCGCGAAGCGTCTAATCGATGAAATTTAATCAAAAGCTCAGCCTCCTCTTCATCTACGCAATAGAAGTAGGCAGCTGGGGTGTTGAGCACCACTCCCAAGCGCTCAACGAAATCTGGTGTAGGGATGCGCTTCCCTAGCTCGTAGCGATTCATGCGTGTGCTAGCGGACATTGCATCCAAACCAGCCTCCAGACCGAGGCGCTCCTGCGAAAGCCCAACGCGCATACGCGCCTGCTTGATTCGAAGCCCCAGGACCGACATCCACACCATCTCGCTGCAAAAACAGCATCGTGCATGTTGGTACTTCACCAAATACTACCGTTTTGGTAGTGTCTCGTTACCTTCCAAAGGAAAGCCCCCTGCTTCCCGCCAGCTCACAAGGAAATGGTCATATGCCAAAGAAGCTATTAATAGTCTCGCTGCTTAGCCTAACTACCGGCGCTTATGCCGCAGCTGCAGCAGCATGGCAGGCTCCGGAGGTAGAGGAGTGCCCGCAAAGCCAGCAAAACAAGTTCTGGCTCGACTGCTCGACACCAGACATCCCCGCGAGACTTCCTTACAAGATGGACAATGGCCAAATCCATGTCCTTGAAACTCGTGAAGTGGTCTTCTGCAAACAAGGTGTCTGCGAATATCAAGGGCAAAACCCCAGCGGCCTTTATTACTCTACCGGTGAATATGCCGGTCAGATAAAGCAACAAGACAAGACGCCGATAGTTTTAGTGCGCGGATATTATCTAGGAAACGCCAAAGACGGTCGCATTGTTGCCTATTTGAAAGGAACCGGCCCCGAGAATGGCGGTGAGATGGCAGCCGCCTTGAAGGTTGCGGACTCGCCTGATGAACAAGACGATCCAGAGGTTTCTGCCTGTGTAGACAAATGGGCTGCTGCCTTCCGGAAACAGAACGGCCAGGAAGCTCCCATCATGTACGACGCACTTGAAGAGTGGGCCCACCGTTGCAAGAAAGGGAAAGAACCATAAACAAAGCTCGATGACAGGGATGTAGTGTCCCTGTCATCGCTTTCTTTTTTTGTCACTTTTCGAACCCAGCCCCTCAAAATCATCAAGGCGGTACTCTATGGACATTAACGTCTACAACATAAATGAAATCTCGAACGAAAAAATTATTGAAAAAATCAAAAAGAAAGAAAGCTTCACTCTGGCAAATATTGAATCAATAAAATTCCACTCAACCGTCGAAACCCTAGAGCGACTGATTGAATCCCAGGACCTCAGGTGTCGCATATATACATTCGGTCGCATTGCCGCTGCAGGCGCATCGGTTGCCGGGGGGGTAACAGGCCTCCTGGGAGCCCTATCAGGCATCGCAATAGCCGCCCACAACATCGCCACATGGAATCCCGACTACGAAATTGCCAAGAACCTCTTCGCGTCGAGCATCCATGTTACCTATAAGAAATAGCGCCAAATCTGAGGATCTCAGCTCACTGCTGTCGACAATGGTTCGTTCTTAACAAACGAACCATGGTCCGCTTCCGGTCGAGGATTGAACCGGCGAACGCAGCACTCTGAACTTACCTAATCAACGTTACGGAACTGCCGTGTCATCTGCTGCAGGTCCTCACCTAACTGCACAAGATCCAGCGTAGCTCCATCCACTCTGCGAGTGGTTTTCACAGTCGACTCGGCCATTTCACGAACGCGCTCGGTAGCGCCACACGCGGCTTGCGAGGCGAGCGCGCCATCCTCAACCACGCTGCGCCGCAGGCTTTCGAGGGTTTCGGTAACACCACCGCTGTGGGTATGCCAGGCCTCGAAGTTATCCGGATTGGGCAGCAGGTCGTAGGCGAACCTCAGAGTGCGCAGGGCGAGCAGCATCCGAATCAGCTCAGCGACGCTATTGGCCTGGGTCACCGTATCCACCCGCGAGACGTTAGCCGGGGTGTCGATGTCTTCGGCGACGTCGAAGACGGTGGGCGTAGTAGCAAAACCGCGCCACATAGAAAGCTGATCAGACCACTTCCACCGACGCCTACTCACTCGACTGGTCTATAAGCGCGTACGATTGAGTTCGTCCGATATCAAGAGAGCGGTAGCCTTTTTTAGGATCGCTTTCTCCCGTTCCAGCCGGTTGATCCGAGCCTCCAGCTCCTGGAGCTTCTGCTCTTCGGGATAACGCCATGGTGCTCGTCTTGGAGTTGTTTCACCCAACGGCGCAAGGCCAATTCCACGACGCCCAACGAACGGCAAGCCTCGATATGGCTGTAGCCCTGATCCAGCATCAGGGCTGCCGCCTCTCGCTTGAACTCGGTGGAAAACATACGTCATTGCTTGCTCATCAGACACCTCTTTGACAGCGAAGATTTTCGCCTTAATCGGTGTCCGGGATCACTAGATCACTACATATTGGCCTGCGGCATACCCGACTGTCAGAGGATGCCCATCCGCAAACAACGCCTCCTCTATGCCTCAAGCGCAGGTGCTAAGCACCTTGACGAGATACCTTACGGCCTTGATACCGTGGCGCCGAACCGAGCCGAGGCGGACTGCCCGAGCCTCGTCCACATTACCAGCGACAGAATTTGACGCCTCCACCAGGTACGATCTCTTCCATCCGCCCCGATTCGCGCCTAACGGCTGCACCGCTCGGTCGAGAAGAGTCGCTGCATATCAGGACCATATCAAAATGCCATCTATTTGGAGTAAATTCGCTACATAAGTGATGCTAACAAACCTCACTCCAGTTAAAGATGACAAGGAAGTAGTTATGTCCGAAGCCAAGGACACCCTCCTCAGGCAACAGACCCTATTGCGCCTGATCCCCGAATTCCCGCGCTACATTTCCTCCCAGACGCTGCTCGAAAAGCTGCACGACCGTGGCTACAGGGTGGAGCTCCGCACTGTACAGCGCGATCTGAACCGGCTTTCCGCCCCCTTCTCGCTGACCAGCAACAAGAAGGGTGGGCGCAATGAATGGAGCTACACGAAAGGCACACCGCTAGACCTGCGCGACATGGACCCCTCTACCGCGCTGGCCCTCTACTTAGCGGAGAGCCACCTACGCAGCTTGCTGCCACAGAGCGTGCTGGACCTGCTAATGCCGCAGTTCAACAAGGCGCGTAACTATCTCGGCAACCTCGGCCAGAACGATCTGGCCCACTGGGCCCGACGCGTTCGCACACACCCCAACGGCAAGGCCCTGCAGCCAGCCCAGGTCGACGCCGACGCCTGGCGGGCAGTCTCCAGTGCACTGCTGGCGGCCCGCCAGTTGAATATCGACTACCTCAGCCGCAGCAAGGGCGAGGTCAAGACGCTGCTGGTCCACCCCGCCGGCCTAGTCTCTCGGCAGTCCATTGGCTACCTGATCGGCACCGTCGATGGCTACGACGACCTGCGCCAGTTCGCCCTGCATCGCATCCGCCATGCAGATTGCCTCGACACCGAGGCCCGCGAACACCCCGACTTCGAGATCGACCATTACATCCGCCAGCACCTCAATGCCGACGCCCCTATCGAACAGGTGGAGCTGATCGCCGACGTGTCACCGCCAATCGCCTGGCTACTTAGCGAAACCCCTCTGAGCGCGCAGCAAAGCCTAGAAGCCCTAGACGGCAGCGACTGGAAACGCCTGCGCGCTACGGTGCCGGACGATCAGGAGACGCTTTGGTGGGTATTCGGGCTTGGAGAAAACGTGCGGGTGCATGAGCCAGAGTCGTGGATTCAGACGGTTCGGCAAAAAGCTGCCAGGCTGGAAGCGCTGTACGCACAGTGAACCAGGCGAACGGTGAATGAATCAGTCGTGCATCACAACAACTCGACTCGGCAGCCCCAGAACGAACCCTCTTGCAAAAAACACAATCAAGGTACCGACAGATAAATCATGGCCATTGTGGTTGGCATCGTCATATTTCTCATCGCGCTAGGCGCCCTTGTAAGCCTCATCGAACGAGGAGCCGCATCACGGTTACTGCGTCCTTACATTGGCCTCTTGCTGATCGCGGCACTGATCGCCGGTCTGGGCATAGTCGTGGGTGTTCTGTTCAGCGATCTACAGGGCTTCTTACTAATCGTAGCCAAGATAATTGCCGTTTTCGCCTGTGCGGGCTTGTGCCTGCAGCTGATCGCCATGGTCGCCAAGCGCTGGCTATAGCCTCGGATAAGGAGATTCCATGCACCAACCATTCAGTTTCCAGGCTTCGCCGGGGACCAGCCATAACGCGACAGAAGCCAATATCTTCATTCACGGCTACAGCGCTGGGCATAGCGACGAGGACAAAAAGCTCCTACTCGAAAAAATTCCTGACCAACTTAGGAACTTCACTAACATATTCGCGTTTTGGCCCTCGAATCACTACCTACATTTCGACAAGTCTTCGCTTTGGACGCTTGGCACTGCGGGACTGACGTTGGCATCAGGGAGCCCTACTGCTTATTGGAGCCTTGCGAGTTCTTTCGCCAAGGACCGAAGGAGCAACTTTACTGACGCCCGCTCACGGGCGGAAAGAATGGGGGCAGTGCTACTTGAGCAATTGAGCGAGTACCTGCGCCGCGACCACCCACAGGTTGAAACTATCAACCTGATCGGCCACTCGCTCGGAGGTCGGGTGGTCATCAGCAGCCTGAGAACCTTCACAAAGAGGCAGCAGCTAGCGATTAACGATGTGCTGCTGATGGCCGCCGCAGTCGAAGTAACAGCCGTCGAAGCGCAGCAAATGCGCGGGCTGCTCCAGGGCCGCCTAATCAATGCCTATTCCAAGGCAGACAAGACCCTGCTGTTGAACTGGGGGGAAACCTGCCTAGGGCGTAACGAGGTCGAGCATTTCGACAGCATTGAGATGAACGGCTTTGGCCACACTGATTACTGGGAGCGACTACCCGAGGTGTTGGCCGAAACAGGCTTCAAAGCGTCCAAACCCAGCTCGCCAGAGCCTGCTCAAGCCCCCACTGACGTATTCACGCCAACACCACCGCCCGAAAGAACCGTCGAAGAACAAGACATGACACTCGAACTGAACAGCCCAGGCGATGTTTACCAGAGAATCAGTGACGAACTGGCACGCATCATAGGCAAACTGCGCCACCCCGTCGCCGACGAAGCCCTGGACAAGGCGCAAAAGGAAGCACACACGCTACTCGCTGAGCACCAAGCAGCGCTAAGCAAACAGCTTGCCGATTTGAAACGGAATGCTGAGTGGAACACGTTCACCATTGCCTTCTACGGAGAAACCGGCGCGGGCAAGTCAACCCTCATCGAAACCTTGCGCATTCTGCTCCAGGAGCCCGACAAGCTGGCCAGCCAGCAAGCGTTCCGCGAACTCCGCGACAAGCACGGTCTGAGTGAAGAGAATCGGCAGCGGCTGCAACAGGCCATCTCACAAACTGAAACTCGACTCGGCGAACTGGCGCAGCAGTTGAGTGCCACGCTGCAACGATACGAACAACCACTCAGGGACGCCCATGCCGCCCTCGACCAGGCCAATGCCCGATCCGGCGAGTTGGCGCACTCACTGGGTAGAACGCTCCAGCAGCACGAGCAACTGCACCATGACGCTATTGAGGCCGTATCCCGCCTGCAAACCCTCCTCGCCGAGCGCATTTGCACCGCTTCTCTCTGGCAGAAGCTGTTGAATCTGTTCAGAAAAATGCCGGAAGAGATCGAACTGAATCAGGCCACTGCCAAGCTGTCAGCGGCCACTGCGACACGCGACAGTGCCTCCGCGACCCTGGACGCCGAACAACAGCGGGCCGAGCAGGAGCGGCTTGTCCTGGAGCGGCAGTTGGGCGAAATCGTGATGGCACGGGACAGCGCCAATGCAGCGCTTGTCGCGCAACAGGCAGAGATGACGCAACAACAGCAACTCCTGGCTCAACAGCGTCTGGAAAATGAAAGTCAGCTGGCACAACTGCTGGCTGAACTGGAGAGGCAGGCTGACGGTGGAATCATCGGCGACGGCAGAGCCGACTTCACCCGTCAAACACAGCGTTATGACCTTGAGCTGAACGGCTACCCCTTCGCCCTGTTGGACGTGCCCGGTATCGAAGGTAAGGAAGGCCTGGTACTCAGCGAGATTGAACGTGCCGTCCAGACCGCACACGCGGTGTTCTATGTCACCAATCAGCCCGCGCCGCCGCAAACCGGCGATGAACAGCGTCAAGGCACGCTGGAGAAGATCAAGCAACATCTGGGAGCGCAAACCGAGGTGTGGACAATCTTCAACAAGAAGATCAACAACCCCAAGCACTCGCTGGCTGGCCGACCGCTCACCTCGGATGACGAGAACACCAGCCTCGCCGGGCTGAACGAAAAAATGCGCGAGCAGCTTGGCAACCATTACCGCGATGTTTTCCCGCTCTCCGCACGGCCTGCATTCCTGGTATCGACCGATCACTTCGTCCCGGACTCGAAGAACGCCAAGGATCGTAGCAAGAGCCTCGCGGACTTCAGCTCCAACGAATTGCTGGAAAAGTCCGGAATACGTGAATTTCTAAAGCAGCTGGGCGAGCAGTTGATCCACGATGGAAAAGCCAAGATCACTCGGGCCAACTTCAACAAGGCCAAGGAGACGCTAAACCAGGCCAGCACCACCCTCGTGGGTGTTCAACGAAACTTTGCCGAGCTATCGGAAAAACTCCACCAGGACGGAGACAGCGCCAAGAGCCAGTTGAACAGTAGCTTCAAAGCCCTGAAACAGCGTCTGGAGTCCTGCGGAGAAACGCTGATCGACGATTTCGCCAGCAAAGTACGTAAGCAGATGTATACGCTTATCGAGAGCGATATCAGCAACGACGAGTTCAAGGATGCCCTCCAGAGCAAAATTGACAGCCAGCAAAAACAACTGAGCAAACAGCTCCCAGAAGCCATGGGTAAAGAAATCGAGCGCTTTCAGAAGGATGTAGAAGACATTCTGAATCGCTTCGAAAAGCAGGCCCGTGAGCTGAACGCTATTTACGCCAAGCTCAACAGCACCCAGTTGAACGGAAAATTCAACTTCAAACTTGATCTTGATAATGGCATCAAGGTGGGAAGCCTCCTCCTGACGATAGGCGGCGCCATTGCCGCAGTTCTTGGAACGGGCGGCTGGATCCTAGCGATAGGCTTGGCAGGGTTGGTTTTTTCTTTTGCGAAAGCCGTGTGGAGCTTCTTCGACTCGGATTACAAGAAGTCTCAACAGAAAAAATCTGTCGATGAAAACTTGCGCAGCATCACCGATCAGTTACGCAAATCGCTACGCGATGCTCTGAAAGGTACCTTGCCCGAGATGCAGCAGAAATTCAGCCAGCTCGAACAGGCCATCGAAGCCCCCTCCAAACAGACTGTCGCACTGGTAAAGACGTTGAGCCAGTCGACCAGTCAGTTGAATGCCCTCTCCCGCCAAATTGAAATCGCAGGAAATCTGTAATGGAAAACACCCTCGACACCTTCAAGGCCCAGCAGGCGCGCGCACTGGATCTGCTCGGAAAGCTGCAACGTTTCCTCGGACAGGGAGTGGAGGCTGGCGTTTCCATTGACCCGGTCCTGAGCGGCAAGCTGCAAAATGCCATCGACAGCGTAGCTGGAGAAAAACTCAAGGTCGCCCTGATTGGCGGCTTCTCCGAAGGCAAGACCTCGATCGCGGCGGCGTGGATGGAGAGGCTGGACAAATCCAGCATGAAGATCAGCCACCAGGAATCCTCCAACGAGGTGAAAGTCTACGAAGTCGGCGAAGACTTCGTGCTAATCGACACCCCCGGGCTGTTCGGTTTCAAGGAGCAGGAAAATGCCGAAACTCACACCATCGAGAAATACAAGGACATCACCAAGAAGTACGTGAGCGAAGCTCATCTGGTGCTTTATGTGATGAACTCGACCAACCCCATCAAGGAAAGCCACAAGGAAGACCTCACCTGGCTGTTCCGCACCCTGGACCTGTTGCCGCGTACCGTTTTTGTCCTCAGTCGCTTCGACGAAGTTGCCGACGTCGAGGACGAGCAGGACTACCAGGCCAACCTGCAGGTGAAGCAAAACAACGTGACAGGTCGCCTTCGCGAACTGGTCGGACTGAACGATCAGGAAGCGGCGGAGCTGTCCATCGTCGCCGTGGCGGCCAACCCCTTCGATCTGGGGGTAGATCACTGGCTGGCCAATCTCGAACAGTTCAAGGCGCTGTCGCACATCGCCACGCTGCAATCGGCCACCACTGGAAAAATCCGGCAAAACGGTGGCAGCGCCGCGCTGGCCAACGAAATGCGTGCCAGCGTGATCCGTGACGTGCTCAACCACCAGTTGCCGGTCGCCATCGAAAACGACCAGAAGGTTTCCCAGGAAGTCGGAAAGCTCGACGAGCTCAATGCTCGTCTGACCAAACAGCTGGCGGCGACCGGGCAGCAAATCGAAGACGCACGCATCAACCTGCGCGAGTTCGCCACACGCTATTTCTCCGATCTGATTCTTCAGGCCAAGGGTTGCAGCCTGGAAACCTTCGGAGACTTCTTCGAACGAGAGGTCGGTGCTGAAGGCATTATCCTGGCCACGCGCCTCCAGAATGAATTCAGCCGCCAGACCCAGTCGATCACGCTCGAGGTCGAAAAGATGCAGGTCGGCTTCGACAACGAGGTCAACCACTTCAACACCACTGTCTCGGCGCTGGGCAAGCAGGGCATCAACCACCTGCTCAAAGGCAACCTGATCAACAACACCACGGTACTGGCCGCACGCGATGGCATCACTACGATTGCCAAGACGGTAGGCATGGATATTGGCAAGTATCTGAAGTTCAAACCCTGGGGCGCAGTGAAGTTCGCCAAAGGCGCCAACGGGGCATTGGCCGCTCTCGGCGTGGCCCTCGAAGCCTGGGATAGCTGGGAGCAGTACAAGCGCGAAGAGGCATTCAAAAAGGCTATTGCAGAAATGGTCGACAACTTCGAACAGCAGCGTCAGGACTTTCTCAACCTCGTGAACTCCGAGCGCTTCAAGGAAGAGTTCTTCCCCGACTACCTGCTGCTCAATAGCCGCCGACAAGAACTGCAAAGCAGTCTGGATGAAGGCCGCGGACGTCAGCAGCGCTTCCAGGCATGGCGAGCCGAAGCAGAAAGCATCGACGCAGAATTCAGGACACTGGACTGAATCCGTTCAGGCGCCCGCTGCATGACGCAACGGGCGCCTGACGTGCAAGGCTAATTCACCACCGGATAACAGGCATCCCCCATAGGGTGTCCGGGCTATCCATCATCGACTCAATAATCAGAGGCACCAGCTTGCCCAGCAGGTTCGTGCAGTCGCGCAACTGCTCGCGGTTGACCGAACCGCCCCAGGTCGCGCCACCGTGGATGAGCTGGTTGCGCAGGGTGTAGAGGCCGCCGAGCAACGCCGACGTGTTGCCGCTGGCGAAGCGGGCTTTCCAGGTGCTTTCGTCAATCTTGCCGCTCTGGTGATCCCAGAAGCTCTGGAACACGTACTGGTTATCCAGCAGCACGCGGATGCTGCTGGAAAATTCCTGCCAGATCAGCGCATCGATGCGCTTTTTCTCGTCCAGCAAGCAGAGTTTTTCCAGAAAGGCCTTGAAGGTCTCCTGCTCCGAAAGACGCTGACGTTCGTCGATCTGTAAGCGAACGGGCATTACAGGTTGCGTAACGGCAGCCAGTTATGCGGCAACAACTCGGCGATCTCACTGGCGCGCTGCGTCGGCAGCCGCATCAGCACATCCTTGAGATAAGCATACGGATCATGCCCGTTAAGCTTGGCCGAKTGGATCAAACTCATCAGCGCAGCCGCGCGTTGTCCGCTGCGTAACGACCCTGCAAAGAGCCAGTTCTTGCGTCCGAGCGCCCATGGCCGGATTAGCTGCTYGATGTGGTTGTTATCAAT